>CAYOHX010000010.1:0-68268 GCA_964403875.1 uncultured Anaerolinea sp.
TACCACGGAATAATTGCTGCCCCCATTAGCTTGCCGACATTGTTACAAAGGCTACGGCGGTGGCTGCGTCAATTTCCTCGAGAATCTCTTCCACAGCCTTGCCGAAGGCTTCGCCCTTTACCAATCCACTCACCTTCTTGTAGGCGAATATTCGTTCATCCCGCGTGAACAGCAGCCGCAGCAGGCGGGTTGCTTTCAATAAACTCAGTAGGGCGATATCCGTTGGTTCCGCGCGTTTGCCGGATAAGACGATATCCCGCAAATGCTGCTTCACCCAATGCTTGGCGGAGGCGTCCACTTGCGGATACATATCGAACGGAATGACCCATAAGTAATGGATTTGCTCGACACGAATCACGCCTCGTTCTTCCAGGCGGGCAGCCACCTGCCGGATGAGGCGCTTATTGCCCAGCTTCTCGATCCAGCGCTTCAATTTGTGCGGATTTTCATCCGCCGCGATTTTTTCCAATATCTCGGTCAGCATTGGTTCGCCGGACGGTACGTTCCCGGTTAACACCAAACGGCCCTCTTCCAATCGAATCGCCTCGGCCAGCGCCAGTTCCGCCAACATGGCTCCCACCAAACCGTAGGGCAGGGTGCTTCGTTCCGACGCCATAATCACCCCGATAGCATCGTCAATGGTGATCATTAATAATTTTTCTGGGATGGTGAAATTCATATAACGGCTCCTCAATGGGGGAAGGGGAAAGAGTGGATCACAACCATTCCGGCGTCAGCAGGCGCCTGGCAGGTTTTGGGCGCAGTTCGGCCAGCGGAATATCGGCCAGAACCCGGCAAACTTGCGCAATATGCGCCGCTGAAGCGCCCTGGTTCTGGATGGGGGCCAGGCGGCGCAATTGCTCGAGGTCAAAATATGAGTGCACCTCTTTTCCCAGCGCAATGCCCACAAAAACCACCGACGAAACCTGAGTGATCAACACGGCACAGTTTGCCACCATTGCGTTTGTGTTCCCAGTCCGAAAAATCTTCGCGCCGGGTAGTTGGGCGCGGATTTCCGCCTCAGCCCGCCGGATATTCTCATTCGGATGGAGCTTTACAAGCACTTGCCGGTTTCCCGCAATCCGTGCCACCTTGCGCAAGAATCCGGCCCGATCATCCGGTTTTCCCGTCTCGCGGATGCTGGATGTCGCCACCAACACGTAATCCCGGTAGGGGAAGTCGTTATTCAACGCTTCGGTCGCATGATCAAAATTCGGTATACCGGTGACTACGATTTTCTCGGGGCGCGCGCCTTTTCGGATGAATAAGTCGCGATACCCCGGCGAGGCAACGCAAAACAGATCATAAGCATCCGACAGTCCCGTCGCTGCTGTGTTAGCCAGGTAGCGCGGCAGCTTGAAGGTTTTTACCAGCGGCAGGCTGAAATCCTCAGGCTCGGTGATCCCTTCTTGCACCAGCACCAGGCGTTTCTTGCGGATGTTGGATTGCACGATCAGGTCGGTACCGGTGACGACCAGATCGTAAGGATGCTGCCGCCCGCCTTCGTCCACGAGCAGGCGCTGGTCTTTGAGGTACTCAAGCGTAGCCATTCGATGTCTTCCGCCCAGAATGGAGTGTTTGAGCAAGCCTCCCTTGGCCAGCAGTCCCAAGCCTCCTTCTGCGTAAAAGGGAGTGAAAAAAGCGTCGAATTCAGGCAAACAGGATGCGATTTTGTGCATCATAGTGGTCTGGTTGAGCGAGCCGCCGATGAAGAGAGCCTTTGGAGTCATAAACGCTCCCTCAACTCAGGATTGGCCCACGGATCTCAATGAAGTCCGAGCCGTGATTTGCGAAATGCGGGCAAATTTCACATCATCGTTCGGGTTGGCGTTCCAACTCACCCAGCCCAACTTACGCAGGACATAGCGTGGGATATAAGAAGCCAGAACCGATGACCCACTCATGCCCTTCCCGCGAATCGGGATGGTGCAGTGGTTTTCCAGGGCGTAACGCAAATCTTGGGCTGTGCTCCCAATGAAGAAAGAAGAGCCTTCTCCGATCATCGACAATATATGCGCGTCGCTATTGCCTACCTGAGCCAGCTTGATTCGGCTGGAGGCATCTGCAACCTCCTGGTTGCTGCGCGTGTACACCAGCCCGCCGTTGAAAGCTTCGATCCCTACCAGGATTTGGGCAGCGTCAGGATGGGTTAGGGCCTGCTGAATTGCCTCGAAACTGAGGCTGCTGGTTCCCTTGGCCATGGGGTGTGCGGCAACGCACAGACCTCCTTGCTCCCCAACTCGCATCACAGTTTCTAGGAACGAAAGACCGGCCTGTACGGGCCGGTTGATGAACAGAGCCAAAACGTGCCCTTCGGCGGAAGATATTTCACAACCTGCAATGACCTCAAGTTTATACTTCGGCGCCAGATCCATTGCCTCCGCAACTCCATTCATCGAGTCGTGGTCGGTAATGGCAATGACATCCAGGCGGGTGAAATCCGCGGCGTATTTTAAAATCGCGGAGATGGCGGCTGTGCCATCATGGCTGTGGATGCTATGAACATGTAAATCGGCGTATCCCATACGTCCTCCATTATGATATTTCTCTAGCTCAGAATAGCACGCCGAAATTAACAAACCTGGGCAATCTGGTTAACGCCTGGTCAAGAAGAGTTAATTTTTCTGTAACACTCAGAGGTCGAAGGGCGACTCTTGGCAGGTTTAACCAATCGCTAACTTCTTGATAGGCTGCTCTTAACGTTGATTCGTTAAGATCAATTAACCTATCTTTTCACTTGAACGAGGAAGTATGCCCCAGACAAAACGCGTTTTATTCCTGTGCACCGGAAACTCGGCCCGCAGCCAAATGGCCGAAGCCTTTCTGCGCAAGTACGCCTCCGATCACTTTGAAGCCCACAGTGCCGGGTTGAACCCCGGTGGCATGAATCCACTGACTGTGCGGGTAATGAACGAAGTCGGGTTGGATCTATCCGGGCAGCGTTCCAAGGGCGTCGAGGAATACCTGGGCAAGGTCTTGTTCCACACCCTGATCACCGTTTGCGATCATGCAGAAAAAAACTGCCCGACCGTTTGGCCGGGCATCAACCAGCGCCTGCACTGGTCATTTGAGGATCCCGCCGCGGCGCAAGGCAGTGATGAGGAGCGGCTCGCAATATTCAGGCACGTGCGCGACCAAATCGAAGCCAAAATTCTATCCTGGCTGGTTGCGCAAGATATCCTTCCTCAGGATGGTGGTAGCAATGGCTAATCTTTTTGAATCTTTGTTTATCCTATCCCTGGATGAAGACGAGGGCTATATCGTCGAATCTGTTGTGGAGAATCTCGAGTCTGCTCTGGCCGGCGCGGTTCTTGCCGAACTGGTCCTGCGCAAACGGATCTCGCTGAACGAAAACAGCGTTGTAGTGGACGACTCTTCCCCCACCGAACACCCGATCCTGGATAAGGCCCTGTTCGATATCGCCGCTGAAGCGAAAGCGCGGAAATTGAAGTATTGGATCAACACGCTTGCTTATAAAAAATTCCTCCAAGAGATCGGCCACGACCTGGTAGAACAGGGCGTTCTGGCCAGGCATAAAAAGCGCTTATTGTTATCCTCCCCAGAAAGTGAAGAACAAGAAACGCACGAACCTTCTTTGAGATTCAAGACCAAGGAACATCTCCGAGCAGTCGTTTTGGCTGGCGAGCAAGCTGAACTGGCTGATAAAGTACTGCTGATGTTCCTCTCTCAATCCGATTTACTTAGACTGGTATTCACTGTTGGGGAAAGAAAAGCCGCCTCAAAACGCATTCGCAAAATGTTGAAAAGCGAAGAACCAATGGATGTGCTGCTCGACGCAGTGAAGAAGATCGCAGTGGAGGCTTCCAAGAAGTAGGTCTGTTAGGGGAAACCCACTGATCGAAGATGAACGGCATAGGGATGAACCTCTCTATGCCGTTTCTGGTTTAGCGGCTGTTGGCAACGAATAGAATAGGTGGTCTCAGGTTGAGAGCGGCCAGAAAAGACTCTTAATTTCTTGTTAAAGGGATCTTATCTGTCCATTAATTAGATTTCAGTATTGAAATGGTACGATACTCATTAGTTTTATGACAGGAATAATTCATGAGTATCAAACCAGTTTCCTTGATGATCGCTTTCTTATTGTGCGCCAGCACGCTCCTTTCAGCCTGCGCCTCCTTGGACAATAAGGGGGGTAGCTCCCAAACCACACCCACGGTGAACACGAACGAGAATAACCCATCGACCACCATCGATGCCCACACACCCACACCTGCTCCGATAAAAATTTCCGGCGCCGGCGCAACTTTCCCGCTGCCGGTTTATACCGAGTGGATGTATGCCTACCAGTATGTCGACCCATCGGTGGTCATCACCTATCAAGGGATTGGTTCTTCCGGCGGAAAGAAAGGAATTCTTGAGCGAACGTTGGACTTCGCCGGATCTGATTCGATCCTCAAAGAGGAGGAATACGCACAAGGGGGCGATTTGCAAATGTACCCCATGCTGGCAGGCGCTGTTGTCCTCATCTATAACATCGAAGATCTAGACCCTGCTCAAAATTCGACCCTGATCCTGGATCGGCAGACTTTGACGAACATCTTTTTGGGCAAAGTAAACCAATGGAACGACCCGGCGATCCTAAACCTGAATCCCAACTTGAAGAATACCCTTTCAGCTAAGAATATAACGACGGTTCACCGGTCAGATGGTTCGGGCACGACCGAGATTTTCACCAGTGCATTATCGCTATTTAGTGCAGAATGGCATGATCAGGTTGGCGCGGGTTCCGAAGTGGAATGGCCGTTGGGAAACACCGACCATAGCCTTGCCGGTAAAGGAAATCAAGGTGTGGCTGCCACAGTATTGAGCACGCCCAATTCGATCGGCTACGTGGAATTATCTTACGCGCTGGCGAACAAATTGCCATACACCCAGATGATAAATAAGGCGGGAAACACTGTGGTTGCTGACGCGCGGAGCCTTAATTCCGCAATGGAAGACTTTGCGGATGCCATTGATGAGCGATTAACCGTAAAAATTGTGGATGGGGGCGGGCAGGAATCTTGGCCAATCGCTGGATACACCTATATTATCTTGCGCACGAACAGTATGAACGACTGCAATAAAGTTGAGAAGCTCCGTGATTACCTGAAATGGACACTTACCGACCCAGTTGCCGCCAGTCGGGCAGCCGACTTGGGGTACTCCGTGCTTTCGGAGTCTGTTCGCAACATTGTATTGGAAAAATTGGAAATCGTAGGCTGCGCTCCTTGATCAGCCTCGCAAAAATTATTAACCGCGCCGTACCCCTCAAAGGAGCCTGAATGTCTCGCCGATTATCTCTGGTAGTCTGGATGCTTGTTTGTTTGTTTTTCTCTTTCCTCTCCGGTTGTACTCCCTCAGAGCAGTCAGAGCCCATCGAACTGGTTTATCGAGATCGGGAAGGGGCCATGCCTCAAGCCGTCCTGGTTGCGTTTACAAAAGAAACCGGCATCAGCGTCGTTTATCAACCCTATGAAACCCAAGAAGAAGTATTGGAAGAGATGCGGCAGGGTGAAAGCTTTGACGTGGTTGTTTTGGAAAGCGAGGTTATCCCGGCGGCCCTGCGAGAAAATCTCCTTTCGGAACTGAGCTTATCGAATATCCCCAACTTCAAAAACCTATCCCCCAGCTTCCGCGACCTGGCATTTGACCCCAATAACGCCCACTCCATCCCATATCGTTGGGGCACTACGGGACTGGTTGCCAGAAGGAATATCTGGGAGAAACCAGTCACAAAATGGGCCGACCTGTGGAATCCTGAGTTCGCTGGGAAAATTATTACCTGGAATTCGCCCCGCTATATGGTGGGGATTGCATTGAAATCCCTCGGTTACTCGATCAATTCCGAAAACGCCGAGGAGTTGGAGGCCGCAAAGCAAAAGCTGTTGGAGTTAAAACCCCACATGAAACAGATAGATCGGGGAACGGCGGTTGCAGCCCCCTACCTAATTTCAGGCGAAGCGGTGTTGGCAATCGGACAGGTGGACGAGCCGATGGCGGTACAGAAAGCAGGCGTGGAAATCGACTACATTCTCCCCGCAGAAGGCGCGATTTTGTGGAGTGATAACTGGTCCATTCCGGCAAATTCCACCCACAAAGAAGCCGCCGAACAACTTATCAACTTCTTTTTGCGCGCAGAAATCAGCGCGGAAATGATCAATACAACCTATTACTGGTTGCCCAATGACGCCGCGGTACCGCTGATTCGCGCAGACCTGCGCGACAACCCGGCTGTGGTTCCCGACTCTTCGCTATTGAAAAATGCCGAATTTCTTTCGGGGTTGAGTGTCCAGGGCGAAATGCTGCACAACACAGTATGGATGGAACTTCAGAGTGCTGAGACATCGAGCCATTGATGAGATCCTATTTTCATTCTCGCCTTCCACATATCATACCGGGCCATAGGCATGATCAAACCAGAACAAGCTTAAAGCGTTTTTTCGTTTTCTGGATTCGCGCAATTGTGGGCGCAACGGTTCTGGTGGTAGTCCTTGGCGTTGTATTTTTTGTGTATCGGACCGAGGCATCCAGTTGGCGAAACCGGCAGAATGAAGCCGTTGAAAGCGGAGCCCACACCATCGACCTGTTCTTGCGTGATAATTACGAGACCCTGGTCGCCATTGGTCGGATGGATATCAACTTATTGACCCTGTTCCCGCAAATCATGGAAGAAAACTTGCGTCGGAGCCCGGCATTGAAGGAGATCGTGCGGTTAGATGGGGAGGGCCAGGTACTTACGTCGGCAACCCATGATCGATCCGTTTTGACCGACCCCTACACCCTCCAGCAGTCACGCTGGTTTCGCGTGGCAAGAGACGGCAAACAATACCTGGGGAGTGTACAGTTCACAGCCGATAACGACCCTTACATCATCATGGCCGTGCCCACAACCAATCAAGGTGTCGTTGCTGCGCGCCTGGAAATGGAAGTGTTACAGGAAGTGGTTAACAAAATTCGTTTTGGAAGTAACGGGAATACCTACATTCTGGATGGCAGCGGTGCGATTGTGGCCCATCCGGACGACCAGGTCGTGATCCGCCATGTAGACTCTTCCGGCATGGATATCTTTCCGCTGATGATGGCGGCGCCGGAGAAAAGCTGGCAAGGCACATTTCAAAACTTTCTGGGTCAGCGAGTTGTGGGCGCGTCACTGGCCATCCCCAATACAGAATGGGTCGTCATTACAGAAATTTCTGCTCGGGAAGCCACCTCTTCCACCTTGCGCGCTTTGGCCATCTTGGGAAGCACCCTTCTGTTGATCGGCGCAATCATCAACTTCGCTACGGTTCGGATCATGGAAGATGCCATCTTCCTCCCAATTCGAACCTTGAGTTCGGGGGCCGAACGGATTGGAATGGGGAATCTGGAGGAACGAATTTCTATTCTGTACAACGATGAGATTGGGGATGTGGCAAAGGAGTTCAACTTGATGACCAGCCGGCTTGCCGAAAGGGAGTCGGCCCTCCGCCAAGCCCGTGATGAGGCAGTCCATGCAAACGAGTTCAAGACTCACCTTCTGGCGAATGTGGGGCATGACCTGCGCACACCTATTAATATGATCCTTGGCTACACAGAAATTATGGACGAGGGTGTCTATGGCGTTCTTAATCAGCAGCAGCAAAAGGCTACCAAACGAATCCTTTCTAGTGCCCGCCGGCTGCTGAACCTGGTCAACAGCATTCTTGATGAGGCCCAGATTGAAGCAGGGAAGCTTTCCCTGATCGAGCAACCCTTTGAACCAAAAGAAATTTTACAATCGGTTCGAAACGAACTGGAAGTTCCCGCTCAAGCCAAAGGAATCAGTCTGGAAACCTGGCACGGAGATGCGCTGCCGTCTCAATTGGTGGGTGACATTCGCCGAATTCATCAGATCGTCTGGAATTTGGCGGAAAACAGCTTGAAGTTTACCCACCAAGGTCACATCGCAGTGTGCCTGGATCGATCCGGTCCGAGCCACTGGCGCATCCGGGTCACCGACACGGGCATTGGTATTCCTCCGGAAGCAAAAGATATCATTTTTGATGCCTTCCAACAGGTGGACGGTTCAACCACTCGTGAGAATCGCGGCATCGGGCTGGGACTGTCGATCGTGAAACAACTCACGACGTTGATGGGAGGATCTGTTGAATTTCAAAGCGTGCTTGGCGAGGGAAGCACTTTTGTGGTCACGCTGCCCATGATTCCATCGGAACCTGGAAATAACGTACTTTCCAATTTGGAAAACAAGGAAATTTCATATGAATAATTATCATGCACTCGTAATTGAAGATGAGGCGTATCTGGCGGATATCTTTTCCGAAGCAATGATTGGCGCCGGGTTTACGCCGGAAATTATCAGTCACGGCGGAGTGGCTCAACAGCGGCTAAAGGAAATTGTTCCAGACCTTGTGGTCTTGGATCTTCATTTGCCAGAGGTAGACGGGGTACATTTGTTAACGCAAATTCGCGAAGATCCCCGGCTGCAAAACACGATCACTATTATCGCCACAGCCGACCACAACCTTTCGCTTACCCTTCGCGAAAAGGCAACCCTGGTGCTGCTCAAGCCCATCAGTTTCGTTCAGTTAAGAGATTTAACCACCCGGTTGAGGGGCTTGATTCAGAGATTCGAAACCATCCCAGTGGATTCCCTGATTCAAGATCAGTAACTCAGCGCAGCCTTTTCTAATTCCGCGTCGAATTGGGTGAGTTCCGCCTGCTTTGTCTCGATGATCGTTGACAAGGAGGGAACTTTTTCCCTCACGATATTAACACTGAGACCTTTCAGGCTGATGATGCCCGTCACAATTCCCTCTACCGCATTATTCGTGCTGGTCAACTGTGCTTCAAACCGGGCGAGTAGCACGCCGACATTTTTTATTTGCTCTTTCCGCTTCTGTAGCGATTTGAGTGTGCCTCTAAATTCTTTCTGCAAAGATGGATCGGCTGTTTCGTTGAGAGCCTTTTCCATCTTTGCGATGTCATCGTCGTAATTATTGAGCCGCTGGACAGCGTAGTTATTATCCAGGGCCGTCATCTGCAACGACAATTGGTAGGCATGCTCCACCAGATCATCCAGCCCGGATTGAAGCGGTTCTATCGCCCGTAGAAAAGTAGGACTGACCCCCTGCATGGCATTGAAAATGGTAATCCTGGCCCGGTCCAGACGGTCAAAGCGGTCCTGGTAACGCTGCGCCAGCGGCTGACGGGACTGACGTGTGAAGGTGATTTGCACCCCTGGGTTCCGGGCAATGATCAACACCATCACCAACCACAGCAGGATACCCAGCGGAGCCAGCCACCACGCGGAGCATAGCCCCGCAGCAATGGTCAACACCAGCATGGCCAGATTGATGGGATTGAACAACGCAGTAATCAACGGCGGACGGTTATTCATGATCGTTTAGAAGAAAGTGGCGATCTCGTCATAGATTTTTTGGATCGTATCCGGGGAACTGTTATATTGCTTACCGCCACTCGGTTCAGCGATTTGTTTCAGAATGTCGGCATCGGCGCCTTCTCCAAAGGCAATGGTGAAGATCTTAATGGCATTGCCACCTTCGCCTTGAGACGCCTGGATTTCTTGAACAACTTCCTCCAAAGAGGCGCTAGAGATGGTATCTTCTCCATCGCTCAAGACAACGATGGCGCGGATGTGATGCGGGTCGCCTTCTGCTTGCAAGTTATCATAAGCATTCAGAACTGCGTCGTATAAGCTGGTATTGCCATCCTCAAAGATGCCAGATACGCTATCCAAAACCTGCTGGCGCTTTTCACCCACAGGCGAGAGGGGAGTGAGCGTCGAGATTTCGGTGCTGAACAGGTCGATGCGCAGGCGGTCGCGGTCATCTAGTTTGTTGATAAATTGAAGCAGGCTGGCGCGCGCGCTGGTAATTTTTTCGCCGGCCATGCTACCGGAAATATCCATGACCACAACTAGGTCAACAGGTTTCTTAGTTTGTCGCCACAAGGACTCGATGCCCTGGATGACCGCCGCGCTGGGTATTTCCAAAATCGTTTGGGGTTGGGTCGGGTCCACGCCGTGTTGCGAATCGAGAGGCGCGGTTAGGGGAATCGTCGGTTCGGCAGGGCGAAAGCCGTATTCCAGGGATTTCAACTGCTGGGGCTTATCCAATAGAAAGTCTTTAAACAGTCCGGCTGCCTCTCTTTGCTCTGTTGTCACCCAGGGCGCGTTTACGATGGCATAGGGATGGTTCGACCAAAATGTGCCTTCCTTTGGGTAGATCGCCACCACTGGGATTTGCGAGGACTGCCCATTCAGGCGCTTGGTTTCTTGGGCAACAACCAGGTTCTCATATAGCACCGCCGCGCTCAAATAGGATGGCCCGCGCTCAAACATGCGGCTGCCAAAAAAGCCTGTGCTTGTGCCATAGTGGATCACACTGCTCTCGACACCGATCAGGAATTCCCGCAGCTCCACGGATTGTAGGTCACTTTCGGTCAATCCGCGCTGTTTTCCCAACCCAGCATAAGTCTCGGCAATGATCGAAACGATGCCACTATTGCTGTAAGCAGGATGCGTATGGCCAAACTTGAAGGGACCCCACTCTGGATGTCCATACGCAGACCAGCCTTCTTCCGATACAGCCAGTTGGGCAATCTCCTCCCAGCCCAGCGCCTTTCCGGGCCAGCCTAACGCCTGAGCCATTGGCCGCCACATGGCAATGACCACGGGGCTCAGTACCAGGTCTTTCGGCGTACCAACAACTAAATCATCGGCATGGGTGTTCTTCCATTCGGCGTTTGCAACGGGAATGTAAACCGATGATGCCGGACTCCACACCGTGGGCTGAAGCGTCCCCTCGATAATGCCGCGCACCGATTCAATGGACCCCATGGCGGTTGCTTCTACGATAATCGTATCCCCGCCAGATGTTTTGTTGCGCGCATCGTTAAACTGCTGTACCAGCGGCTCCAGCCATTCTTCTTTCTCCGAACCGTACACGATACTAATCGTAACGCTCCGGCCGGGAATCACGTTTCCGAGTGCATTGCACGCATTCAGCAACAGGGCAGCAATCGTAAGCATTGAAAGAAGGCGGAAATTCATTTTTGTCTACACTCCTTCATACAGAGGCGCCTCTTTAGCGGTTTACGTTTCGAGACCAAAAATCTCTCAATGTGTTCAACACATTCCCATCGGGAATCTCCACCTCGTCTAGCCTGGAAAGGTCAGCGAGAAATCCGTTGGCAGCGTAACGATCAAATGGCGAACCGGCCTGGTCTAACTTAATGGAAGTATCTACCGGGCGAAAACCGTATTTCATTAAGGCGATTTCCTGTGCTTCTTTACTGGTCAGGAAGTCAAGAAATAACGAGGCAGCAGCATTTTCTTGCGCCGTCACCCAATCCGCATTCAACACACAGAAGGGATGGTCGCTCCATAAGATCGCCGGTGGGTAATATACGCGCAGTTCGCCATAACGACCAATGGCGTTCTGAGCCTGCTCGATGGCCGTCGCCTCGTAAACGGTCACCATATCGTAGGTGCTCGGCCCGTAAACAATCATCTTTTCCATGAGCGGCCCAGTGCTGTATTCGAACTGGCCGATCGATGATTCGGTTTCCAGAAACCAACGTTGATAATCCTCACTCGACAGAATATCGGATGCGCTCAGGTTGGTGGTTGTGTCGTAATAACCATAGGTCATTAGCAGGATGGTCATGAACCCGCTGTTCGATTTGAGCGGGTCGGTGTGGCCGAATTTCACATAGCCCCATTCGGGATGGTTGAAGGGCGCCCAACCTTGTGGATCGACCAGTGCATCATGTAAATCGCGCCAGAGCGAAACACCAGGCTGACTCCCCCATAACACGTCGGCGCGTTCCTTCCAGGCTACCAGCACCAAGGGCGTAGTTACTACAGGTCGGCAGGTGGAGGTGTCAGCAGGGTTGACCAGCGGATGCCCAAATTTGGCCGATGACGAATCGACCAATGCCGCAAGCTGCAACGAACTTGCCGGGCTGATCACATCCGGCTGCCGCGCGCCATCCAGGATAGCCGCATTGATCTCCCAGGACCCCATTTTTTCGAGTTCTATTTGGACCGGATGCCCATCCACTCTCGGACTCGTGCGCTCGAAATCAACAATAACTTCGTTTAGCCAGGCTTCCTTCTCCGTGGAATACAACACCGATACAATGACCGGCGCAGGTGGCGGCAAAACGATCTCCCGCACAGGGGCGTATGAAATTTCTCGGAATGTGGGAGAAAGGATGGCGGCGACAAACACGCCAATCGTCACAAATCCGAATAGGGTCAATATCAACCAATTAATTCGCGGCGTGTACATATTTTTTCACACCCAACTATACCTGGAATCAAAAATTTGGTTGTTAATGGCTTGTTAAATGAAACAGGAATTTGAACCACTGTTCCGCCGGGCTTTTAAATTGGGGTTTCATTCAGAATTTCAAAGAAGGCGAAAATCACTTGCGGATCGAACAATTTTCCTGATTCTTCCAGGATATACCTCTTGACCTGTTCAGGCTCCCAGGCAGCGCGGTAACAACGAGCTGTTCTCAAGGCGTCCCACACGTCGACCACTGTGAAAATGCGAGCGGAAAGCGGGATTTCCTCGCCTTTGAGCCCTCGGGGGTAGCCATTCCCATCCCAATGCTCGTGATGGCAATAGGGAATGTCTATTGCGGATTGCAGGTAAGAAATGGGTGATAAAAGTTCATACGCATATACCGGGTGTTTATGCATGATTTCCCATTCCTCTGCCGTTAATTTGCCATTCTTAAACAGAATGTTGTCTGGAATAGCAATTTTTCCGATATCGTGAAGCAGGGCGCCCCTTCGAACGTCGACTAACTGCCGATCGTTCAAGCCCAATCGGCGGGCAAGGTTGATGGTCATGCTTGTGACCCGCTGTGCATGGCCTTCGGTTTCTTTGTCGCGCAGTTCAAGCGCTTTCGCCCAACCTACGATTGTTTCATCGTAGATTCGAGCCGCATCTGCATTCTCGCGGAACTTCCGTTCGCCAATATAATAACGATTGTCGATCGGCAGGTTGATTCCCTGGCGCACTTTCTGGCCGACCAGGGTATCCCAGACGATCACCTGGTTTCGACCGGCCCACTTTGCCGTATACATGGCTTGGTCAGCAAGGGTGAGTAAATTATCTAGGGATCCCTTTGCGTCCTGGATGTGACAGACCCCGATACTGACTGTGACGCTTACCTGGAATCCGTTGACATAAACGGAGATATTTTCTATGTGAGAGCGGAGCTGTTCGGCGATGGCGCAGGCGTTGTTTTTGGACGTATTTGACAGCAAGACGACAAATTCTTCTCCGCCAAACCGTCCAAACAGATGCCCCTGCTGCAGAACTTTCTGGCTTTCTTTGACAACCGTTTGAATAACAATGTCGCCAACGGAGTGACCGTAGACATCGTTCACGCTCTTGAAGTTATCAATATCAATCATCAGGACGGATAGATCAAAATTTTGACCGAATATCTGATCGATCTGGAATTGTGCTTCTTCAAAAAAGCCGCGCCGGTTCAATGCCTGGGTCAGGGGATCGCGTGTAGCAGACCATTGCATACTTGTGTACAACCTCTCAAGCAGGTCGCCTTGCGCGGTAAGCAGTGTATGCATATCCACCAACGCATACTTTCCCTGGCTGTTGCGAATCACGATCGGATCGTAAGTCTCGTCTCGTTTACGTCTCAGAGCGGTTTTTACAGCTTCTTCAATGGGCGTGTTTTCGTCAAGAATTAAAGGCGATAATTGCAACTGATGGTAAAACTCAAGTGAGGTTTGCCTCGAATAGATTTCCACACCAAAGGGTCGTCCCAACGCCTCAAAGCAGCGCTTTCTGGGGATCATGCCGCAAAATTGAGACTGTGATGATAGGATGACTCCGGGCAGGTCGGGCCGGTGTTTGAAGGCTTCGGCAATTTCTCTAATGGTTGTTCGAATGCTGACTTGATAAGTGAATGAGGGCAGTTCATATAAACCCAAGGATGCAGGCTCAGCCCCCGCCATTAACAGTACCTCTTGAAAAGGTTTCCTGGCGATTGATATATCGAATGTGCCCATAAGAATGCCACCCAAAGGTAAAGTAAATTCGCTGGTTGGACATAGATTTTTCCGATCCGATAGTTCCTTCGATGTTGGAAAAATCAAGTTTGGTGTTCCCTGATCCCTAGGAATTCTACTAAGCTTCCATTAACAGAGGGATTGGTTCTGATTAAGGATTCTTGTTTTTTATGTTAATGTTGCTGTCGGGAATGGATGGGGAATTAACGCTTGCTTCAGGGAAGATGATGCGATTGTCTTCAGATTCGTCCGGTTTTGAGGGCAGGCAACAGGCGAGTGATTTTTTTCTGGTGGAGTGCATGAGCACCCCAATACCTGTTAATGTGCTGTCCCCGGATGGAATAAATAGTGGGAATCAAGGGCACATCCCTTACAAGGATGGGGTCGCAGGATGTCGATCTTAAATGGGGAGCGCAGCAATCAAAGATTTTCGCGTTTGATGGCCCCGGGCGAATTCCCTGGTAGTTTTCTGGGCCGAGCCGGCGAGCGTGGTATGAAGCGCCGGGCGTCTGGAGGGACGTGGTTGAGCAGATCTCCTGGACGATGCTGGGGAAGCCGCGAGCAAGCGGGTGTAGGTTCCGGCCGGTGAGGGATCTTTGAGTAGATCTACTAGACCTTCAGACAATCCATACTATAATCATCCTATGCCCACTCCCGAAGCCCTGGCTCGCCAAAACATCGATACGCTCCTCGCCGCCTGCGGCTGGATCGTCCAGGACCGTCCCGGCATGAACCTCTTCGCCGGGCAGGGCGTGGCGGTGCGCGAGTACCCCCTCTCCACCGGCATCGCCGACTACCTCCTCTTCGTCGACCGCAAGGCGGTGGGCGTGATCGAGGCCAAGGCCGAAGGCCACACCCTCTCGCACGTGGCCGACCAGGCTGGCAGCTACACCGTGGGTGTGCCCGAGCGCCTGCCCCACGTGGGCGACCCGCTGCCCTTCCAGTACGAATCCACCGGCGTGGAGACTCTCTTCCGCGACAACCGCGAGCCCGACTCGCGCTCGCGGCGGGTGTTTGCTTTCCACCGCCCCGAGACTCTGGCCGAATGGATTGCCCAACCCGACACCTTGCGTGCCCGTCTGCAGGACATGCCCGCCCGCGCCCCGCTTATCGCCCGCGACCTGTGGCCCGCCCAAACAGAGGCCATCACCAACCTGGAGCAGTCCTTTGCCGCCGGCCGGCCCCGCGCCTTGATTCAAATGGCCACCGGCAGCGGCAAGACCTTCACTGCCGTCAACTTCGTCTACCGCCTGATCAAGCACGCCAAGGCCCGCCGCGTGCTGTTCTTGGTGGATCGCAACAACCTGGGGCGGCAAACCCTCAAGGAGTTCGAGCAGTTCGTCACCCCCGACGACGGGCGCAAGTTCACCGAGTTGTACAACGTCCAGCACCTGCAATCCAACGTGCTGGATGGCGTTAGCAAGGTGCACATCACCACCATCCAGCGCCTGTACTCGATGCTCTCCGGCGAGACCGAGTTTGACCCCCGCGCCGAGGAGGGCTCGCTGTGGGAGGCCGCCCCCGCTCTGCGGGATCAGGCCCCCAAAGAGGTACGCTACAACCCCGCCCTGCCCATCGAATATTACGATTTCATCGTCACCGATGAGTGCCACCGCTCCATCTACAATCTGTGGCGGCAGGTGCTGGAATACTTCGACGCCTTCCTCATCGGCCTGACCGCCACCCCCTCGGCGCAGACCTTTGGTTTTTTCAACGAGAACCTGGTCATGGAATACTCCCGCGCCCGGGCTGTGGCCGACGGTGTGAACGTGGACGGCGAGGTCTACCGCATCCGCACGCGCATCACCGAGCAGGGCAGTACGGTGGAGCAGGGCTGGTGGGTGGGCCGCCGCGACCGCCGCACCCGCCGCGAGCGCTGGGCGCAAATGGACGAGGACCTGACCTACGACGCCGACGAGCTGGATCGCCACGTGACCTCCACCAGCCAGATCCGCACCATCCTCAGCGCTTACCGCGATGCGCTGCCCGAGCTGTTCCCTGGGCGCGAGGAGACCCCCAAGACGCTCATCTTTGCCAAAGACGACTCGCACGCCGAAGACATCGTTCACATTGCTCGCGAGGTGTTCGGCAAGGGCGACCAGTTCTGCAAGAAGATCACCTACCGCGCCGAGACCGACCGCCCCGAAACGCTGATCAGCGACTTCCGCAACTCCTACTACCCGCGTATCGCCGTGACGGTGGACATGATCGCCACCGGCACCGATATCAAACCCCTCGAGGCGCTGGTCTTCATGCGTGCCGTACGCTCGCGGCTGCTCTTCGAGCAGATGCTGGGTCGCGGCACGCGGGTCATCTCCGACACCGATTTCCAGGCTGTCACCCAGACGGAAGGGGCGCGTAAAACCCGCTTCCTCATCGTGGACGCGGTGGGAGTGACCGAGCAGGAGTTGGTGGACCCGCAGACCGTGGACCGCAAGCGCTCCGTGCCGCTCAAGGCCTTGCTGGAGGCCGTCGCCGTGGGCGCTGTCGATGAGGAAACCCTCTACGCCCTCTCTCGCCGCCTGGGGCTGATTGCCCGCCGCCTGACCCCCGCCCAACGCGAGGAGGCTGCCCGCCTGCTGGACCAACCCGCCGCCCCGCGCCGCTTCGCCGACCTGGGTGGACTGGCCACCGCCTGCCTGGAGGCCGCCGAGCACCTGATCGACCCTGCCCCTGCCCAGGAGGGCGCCGACCCCGTCACCGTCGCCATCTACCCACTGGCTGCCTCGCCCGAACTGCGTGCCCTGCTGCAAGAGCGCGAGTTGATCATCGACGAGACCTCGCAAGACGCGCTGATTTCCGGTGGAATGGACGCTGACGCCACCCTCCGCGCCCGCAGCCTGGTCGAGTCCTTCCAGGCCTTCTTGGCAGAGAATCGCGACCGCATCACCGCCCTCAAAATCCTCTACAGCCGCCCCTACGCCGCCCAGCGCCTGGATTACGCCCAGGTGCGCGAGCTGGCCGAAGCCCTGGACCGTCACCTGCACGAGACCGACCCGCTGTACCTAACCCAGAACCTGTGGCAGGCCTACAGCCAACTGCATAAAGACCAGGTGCGCGGCAGCGGGCAGGCCCGCGTGCTGGCCGATTTGGTATCGCTGGTACGCCACGCCGCCCTGGACGAAGACCTGGAGCCCTACCCTGAGCGGGTGGCCCGCCGCTACCAGGAATGGATGGAGGGCAAGGACTTCACCCCCGCCCAACGTACCTGGCTGAACGAGATTGCCCGGCACATCGGCATCAACGTATCCATCCGCCTGGCCGACCTGAACGACTACGCTTTCAGACCTCGTGGCGGGCAGGTTGCCGCCATGCGGGTGTTTGGGGAGAGGCTGCCTTTAGTATTGGAAGATTTAAATGTCTCCCTTAACCAATAAAGGTTGATATGAATTATCCGGCCAATTGGAATATAAAAAAAATAGACGAACTTTATGATGTGGTTGGTGGAGGGACTCCATCTACATCTATCGAGTCCTTCTGGAACGGTAATGTTCCGTGGATTTCAAGCGCTGACATTTTTGGCCTTAAGGATATTAGGCCCCGCAAACGGATTACTAATGACGCAATTAGCAATTCCGCGACAAATCTTGTCCCAGCAAACACAATTATTGTTGTAACAAGAGTAGGTTTAGGAAAAGTCAGCCTCACAAAATACCCCCTATGTTTCAGCCAAGATTCACAGGGACTAATCCCCAAAGTCACCGACATATATCAGGACTTTATACTTTATTATCTTTCTGTAGCGACTCAGCAGTTCAAACATGTGGGTAGAGGGACGACTATAGCTGGTGTAACCAAGAATCAGCTAAAAGATCTTCACGTTCCCCTCCCACCTCTGGACGAACAAGAGCGCATCGTTGAGCGCATCGAGAGTCTCTTCAGCCAGTTGGATGCCGGCGTCGCCGCCCTCAAGCGTGCCCAGGCTGGGCTCAAACGCTACAAAGCTGCCGTCCTCAAGGCCGCCTGCGAGGGACGGCTGGTTCCGCAAGACCCCGCCGACGAGCCCGCCGAGGAAATGCTCAAGCGCATCCATCCCGGCTGGGCGGGGCAATCCCTTCCAGCCGGCCAGCCCGAGCTTCCGCGGGGGTGGTGCTGGGCGAGAGTTGAGCAATTAGCAAACGTTGTTCGGGGAGGTTCGCCCAGACCAGCAGGAGATCCAAAATATTTTGGAGGACAGATTCCGTGGATTACAGTTGGAAATTTAACTGCTGATGAAACTCCTTACTTAAATTCTGTCAGTACATTTGTAACTGAAGAGGGAAAGAAAAAGAGTAGGTATATCGAACCCGGAACGCTCCTATTAACAAATAGTGGCGCTACTTTGGGGGTTCCTAAAATAACCTTGATTGGCGGATGTATAAATGACGGCGTTGCAGCACTTCTAGATATTAACATCACTCTCCAAAAATATTTGTATTACTTTCTCAGTAGTAAAACAAAGACGTTACGAAGGATTAATCAAGGCGCTGCCCAACCTAATCTAAACACAGGAATCATTAAATCTCTTTTGGTTCCTTTGCCCCCTGATAAAGAACAAGAGAGAATTTCCATAGAACTAGATCACAGACTTTCGATAATTCAAGATATGGAAGTGAATATTTTCTCTTCATTATCTCGAGCCGCCCGGCTGCGCCAGTCCATCCTCAAGCTGGCCTTCGAGGGCCGGCTGGTCGAGCAGGCGGGGGAGGTGGAAGAGAAGATAGCGAAAATCTCTTCTGCCGCCGGCTGGAAGCAAGAGAAATTGGAACTCGAATAAGGAGTCGAACATGAGAGAGTACCTGTTCCCCGTTGAATACAAGGCCTATAACCATTGGGACACCCAAATGATTCAAGAATGGCAAGCCTCACGAAAGCCGTATCTGTCTTTTGCCTTCAATCGTTTCTCCCTGCATTCGCTTCCCCAAGAACCCTTCTGGCTGTATCTCTACTACACCAAAAGCCGGTCCGAAGAAGCGGCTTTTCGAGGCAAGCTTCGTTATCGCTTCCAGGTCATCCAGTGGGCGCGAGAACAATATGGACGAGAGGACACATATTGCTTCCCTTCCGCTTTAGATCCGCGCGTTTGGTTCTTGTGTGACCAATTCCAGGAGGTTCGGAGAGCCAGCGGGGAAAGCCTGGCCTATGAGGATTTTCAGCACGCCGAAGGGAAAAACCTGGCATCCAGCCTGCGCAGCAGCATTGTGCCCGTGGTTTGCAAAGCGCAAATCAGGGTGGCAAGATGTTATCCATGACCGACCCGTTATAACCAGTCGGGCTGTTGAACAGGAAGAAAAATTGCAACCATGAAATACCTTGACAAAAAGAAAATATGTTCTATAATCAACTTCCTTACATACCCTTCTTCCATAGATTGATTTTGCAATATCTTGTATGGCAGAAACGAAATTGTTAAGTTTACTACCTCTTCAAACCGGGTACAACGGATATGTACGGCTGGCTGAACTGGCTTCGCGTCTAGAAAGCTTCAACAATTCCAGACTAATCCTAGATCTACGCGCGATGACTTGGTGCGATGCCAATCTGTGTTCTTCACTAGGCGCATTGCTTCATCGTGCTGAGCATCTCGGTAACACAATCGATGTAATCAATGTGGATAGCCAAGTCGAAAAAACCTTGTGTAGAAACAGTTTCCTGCTAGGATATGGTCGTACTCCCTGTCAAGATCGGTACGGAAATACAATTCAATACATGCGCTTTGAACCGGGCGACAATCATCAATTCACTGGTTATTTGAATAGTCAACTCGAGGGAAAAGCGATCCCAGAGATGTCACCCGAATTGACGCGACGCTTCTTTGAGAGTTTGTCCGAAATATTTGAAAACGCTTCAACACACGCGAATTCCCAAATGGGTGTATTTGCTTGTGGTCAATTCTTCGTAAAACGAAATACCCTAAATTTCACTGTCACCGACTTGGGAATGGGATTCCGTGAGAATATCCGCCGAAATATTCATTTAGACCTGGACACTCCACGAGCAATTGACTGGGCTATGCGTGATAGAAATACTACAAAACAAGGAGACGTGCCGGGAGGGTTAGGGCTGAAAATTTTAAGAGAGTTCATTAGGCTAAATGGTGGTAAACTACAGATAGTATCTACAGACGGCTATTGGGAACAGTTATCAAAGGGTAAAGTCGTCAAGCGTCAATTGCCTTTTCCATTTCCTGGGTCCATTGTGAATATAGAGATTAATTCCGCTGACCAGAAAAGCTATATTCTTTCAACCAAGTACGACCTCTCATCCCTTTTCTAGAATTAACAGGACTACTATGAAAACACCAACTGTGATGAAAATCATTGAAATTGTGGGAAGTCCATTTTGTGTATCAGCTGTTGATGGGCAGAAAGTCTTCTCACACATTTCGCAGTTATTAGGTCAAGGTCAGGACATCGTTTTGTCGTTTGAAGGTGTCGAGCGACTCACATCAGCCTTTCTCAATGTTGCGATTGGCCAACTATACGGTCGTTACAATGAAGAACTCCTTCGCAAGCATTTGACCGCAGAAGAAATATCAGAATATGATATTACCCTTCTGCGTCGGGTGGTCTCTACAGCCAAACTCTATTTCAAGAACCCAGATCGTTTCAACCGTATCCAACGGGATGTGATGGGGGATCCGGAAGATGCCAGCGGGTAAGATCAAAGCGATCCAGCAATATCCATTTTCGGAGTCGGATCGCCTATTTTTCGACACAAATGTTTGGTTGTTCATCTATGGCCCGCAAGGTGACCCGAACGATTCCCAAGTCCGGACTTATTCAGGCGCCTATACTGACATTTTGAATCGTAATGCCAGGATTTTTATTGATGCATTGACCCTTTCAGAATTCATAAATCGGTATGCCAGACTCGAGTACAAATTTTGGAAGGAAGAGAATTCGATAGATGTGGATTTTAAGGAGTTTCGAAATTCGGCTGATTTCGAGACCATAGCCCAAGATATTGAACTGGCAGCTCATGGAATCTTGACCGATGCGAGAGCAATTGAAAGCGGTTTTTCGAAAATCAATACAATTTCTTTGATGCAACAATACGGGAAAGGGAAGAGTGATTTTAATGATCTCATGATCGTTGAGGTATGTAAAAGCAATCAATTAACCTTGATAACAGACGATGGCGATTTTCGGGATGCTGATATTCCTATCCTCACAAATAATCGCAGGCTTCTTCATGGCAAGGCAGGGTAATTTCGTTGAATATCTACTATGAAGGGGATTCTGACCTGGACTTTCACCCACATTTTGGATACCTTATTGGTAATAAGGCTCGCAAGTAATGCCATCGTCCGGCGGATGGATGATAAAACGATAACCGCACGATCATACTCAAGGAGCGTACAGACGCTCCTTGGCTCTTTAACCCCACGCACCGTGAGCAAACACCCATGACCACCCAATCCTCCACCATCGTCCAGCGCGTCTGGAATTACTGCAACGTCCTGCGCGACGACGGCATGTCCTACGGCGACTACCTCGAACAACTCACCTACCTGCTGTTCCTCAAGATGGACGACGAGAACACGCGCATGTTGGGCCGTCCCAGCGTCATCCCCGCCGAATATGACTGGGCCGCCTTGCAAACCTTGGACGGCGACGAACTGGAAGCCCACTACCGCCAGACCCTCACGACTCTGGGCCAGGGCAGCGGCCTCATCCCGGTCATCTTCCGAAAAGCCCAAAACAAAATCCAGGACCCGGCCAAACTCAAGCGCCTGCTCGAGCTCATCGACGACGAAACCTGGATCGGGCTGGACATTGAAGTGAAGGGCGACATCTACGAAGGCCTGCTGGAGAAAAACGCCCAGGATACCAAATCCGGCGCCGGCCAGTACTTCACCCCCCGCCCGCTCATCCAGGCCATCGTCGAGGTCATGCGCCCCCAACCCGGCCAGACCCTCTGCGACCCGGCCTGCGGCACGGGCGGCTTCCTCCTCGCCGCTCACGATTATGTCGCCAAGAACTACCGCCTAGACCGCGAACAGTGGAAGCGCCTCAATCACGACACCCTGCACGGCTGGGAGATCGTCGATAACACCGCCCGCCTGTGCGTGATGAACCTGTACTTGCACGGCATCGCCGCCGATGCGGGCAGCGGGAGCGAGGACCGCCCCGAGTCCCCCATCCGCGTGGCCGACAGCCTGGCTGCCCATCCCGGCCAGTATTTTGACGTGATCCTCACCAATCCGCCCTTTGGCAAAAAATCCAGCGTCACCTTCGTCACCGATGAAGGCGAAATGCGCCGCGAGTCGCAGAACATCGTCCGAGACGACTTCTGGACCTCCACCAGCAACAAGCAACTCAACTTCGTCCAGCACGTGCGCAGCATCCTCCAGCAGCATGGCCGCGCCGCTGTCGTCGTCCCCGACAACGTCCTCTTCGAGGGCGGGGCCGGCGAGGTCATTCGCCGGCGCCTGCTGCAAGAATGTGACGTGCACACCTTGCTGCGCCTGCCCACCGGCATCTTCTACGCCCAGGGCGTCAAGGCCAACGTGCTGTTCTTCGACCGCAAACCCGCCTCGGACAAGCCCTGGACGAAGCAGTTGTGGATCTACGACCTTCGCACCAACAAAAACTTCACCCTAAAGACCCGCACCCTCGAGCGCGGCGACCTGGACGAATTTGTCGCCTGCTACCATCCCGCCAACCGCCACGAGCGCCAGGCCACCTGGTCGGAGACTAACCCCGAAGGCCGCTGGCGCAGCTACAACTATGAAGAACTCGCTGCCCGCGACAAGGCCAACCTGGACATCTTCTGGCTGCGGGATGAATCCCTGGAAGACTCCGCCAACCTGCCCGACCCGGACGTGCTGGCGCGGGAAATCATCGAGGATTTGGAGGCCGCCCTGCAGCAGTTCAAGGGGATTGCAGAAGAGTTGGGGGAAGAGGAGTAGGGTAATGCTAAATAGGGATAAAGGTGGAGCAATGACACCGAAAAAGACCGTCAAGAAATATGCGCCGAAGCCGGGCAGTTCAAAGCAACCCTCTTCTGAGGCGGTTGATTTCCTCATCAAAGAGTATGAGTTGGCGATATAACTTATTTCCAAGCAGGTGCTCGGTTATTATGGGCATTCAGGCCGCCACTTGTGCTTGTTAAGCTTCTTCTCTGCCCGCCATCCACCGTTCATTCTGATCCGCCGCAGCAATCAACCATTGCGCCAGCTTGCGCGCCTCGGCAGAAGTCAACCCAAAGGAGCTTTCATCGGCTTTGAAAAAAGCAAACTCCGGCGGGCAGTCTTCGGTAAACGCCATCTTGATGTTGTCTTCGAAACCGGGTTCGGAAAAGTCAAATTCAATGGCGATTTTTAGCGCGCCGTTTTGCACGGGCAACCACTCTCTTTTGTCCAAATCGTTTGGGTCAATGATCCACATGGGGTCCTCGCTGAGAATTACGGACGAATAGCCGGCCGATTGAATGGCAAATTGGATCACAGATGACCAGTAACGTTCGTTTCATCCTTTAAGAGAATTTTACCAGCAACATTTGGATCCCAGTACATACTTCTCTTTGATTTGCCATCGGTCATGTTTATCTCACGACAGCAGGCAAATAGGTAAAGTAAACCTCTGGAACGATCTTCAGTGTCACAGTAATATCTTGATCTGGTTGAACTATATTGGGATTGCTTGTTGTGACATGAATCGTGGTGCTTCCCCCATCCCCATCCTTGCTGGGATCAATTTCCACAGTCAGATACGCCCCGGAAGTGCCTTGTAGGGGTGTGACCGAGGTTAACCAGGCCTGAGATGAAGAAATCGTTGCCGTCCAATTGAATGTTTCTGTCGTGCTGGATCGAATCTGTGCCCGAAAGCTGCGTTTCGGGAAACCAGCCTCTGCCAGGTACACAACATCCTTTGTCGAAAGCACCATGGAAGTTTGCTGGAAAAGTTGTGCAATGGTCTTGTCCGGATCGCCTATGAAAGCGTTATTCCAATTAGGCTCTGGAGGATACCAGTTGTCCCAACCCAGCCAGAGCGCTGAGGAAGGATGGCCTTGATGGTAACCGCGCCACATTTTGCCGGCATTGTAATCAAAGAATCCTTCGTAAGCCTGGCGCTGCGTTTTTCCTTGAAAAAGAGAATGAACATAACTGGTAAACGCGCCACCAAACCAGTCGGCATAGTACCCCCCGGCGCCGATGTCAAAAAAAGGATCCGAATACATCTCAACCCTGCGCCTGGCTTCGTCCAGGCTAACTATGATCGTATCGTTGCCCGCTGAACCGGCAGTAAAGCACCCATATAACATTACGATAAAATTGCGAGCCGGGTGTAATTCGCTTCGAATCATATCACTTGAAACAAAAGTGTCTTTCAGTGCAAAGCCGCCAACCACCGGGTAAGGCATATCGCTCCAGTAAACACCATGGCCACGGTAGATAATAAAGTGAGCGCCATTCGCTGCGTTCTTAATGTTTTGCCATGTTCCATTCGCCTGGTTAGGATAAAACTCCTGCACAGTCACCCCGTAAGAACGCAGCGCCGAGGCTGTTTCCTTAGCGGAATTAATTTCAGATAGAGTCCATTCGCCATTTTCCCCATCGATTGGTCCAACAAACACAACTGCCTTCAAAGGCGGGAGATCCCCTAAACTGGTAGCGGCTGGTTCTGGTAATTGGGAAGATGGTAAAGAAATCCCTTCTGGCGCCTGGACAGGTGTCTCAGGGGTTTGTGGCCCTAACGAACCAGCCTGGGCGGTGTGGGGCGCAATGCTAGTGAGCCCCTGAGGGGATAATGTAGTTACCAACAGAACAAGCAATAAGATTCTACGAATTAAGATCAATCCCTGACCACGCATTATCAATTTCCTTTGTTGATATCATTAAAAGTTAGTTATTTGTCCTCGTAGATATTATACAATGGTGTTTTTAAAGTTAGTTTACCTGTATCCTTACAGAGACACAACAATTTCATGTTAAAATAGAAAATAAATCCTAAGCAAAAAAGGAGAACCGTGACACCCTCTTTCCCCGTTAACACCCAATCTCGCCGCTGGATGTCCACCGTGATGGCCTGTTTCCACCCCTTCTTTGAGCCGGGCCAATTCTCTTATCAGGTTTTCTCTCCAAACAGGTTGCTGTTATACTGTGCCAAATGGGGCGACATCGGACAGTTGGTTTTTGAAGAGAATCAACCCGAGAGAACCGCTCTACAACTGATGGCCCCCTCGCCCATTTCCCCTGATGAAGCTCTCAGATATTACAAGCTTCTTAGCGGCGAAGTATTAAGAGGGGCGGGAGCCATTGCATATTCCTTGGGCAAAGATGATGTAGTAGCCCGAATTTGTGCAGAGGCGCTCTACGAAAAACGCTTGACTCGCCACCGGGAATTTACAGCCTGGTTGTACGCTCGCCTGCGCATTTTCGGTTACCTCACTTTCTACAATTTCTACACGCTGAATGAATCAAAAATGTTGGACGAGCCCTTTGATTTTCCTCTCCAGGGTACGCCGGCGCTATTTGGCGTTATGATCCAGGCGTTTGTTCAGACGCTGCGCCGCCAGCCAGATTTCAAGCAATTGGGTATCCAGCTTGTGCTTCCAGGCGGGCGAAAGGAGGTTGGTAGCCTTCCTTCGGATGCTAATCCAGTGGAGATACACCTTAAGCATGGCAAGAACCAGTGTTCCCTACAAGCGAGCACGGTTCCCTCCGGCGGAAGCCGCTTGCATGTTTACCTAAAAGGCAGCCTTGCTCTGTGGAATCTTTGGGATCAACTCCGGGATGAGATGGAGAGGCTAGGTTGGTATGAATTTCCTAAGGTACCCGAAATACAAGAAAGACCTAGCGTTTCCCAACTAGTAACTGAAAAACAAGCGCAACCCAAGCCTAGTGTCGAAACACTAGCACAGCAGGAGTCTGTTTGTGAAACGCAGGCACAGCCAGAACCACCAGTTGAGGTCCAGACACAGGCCCAACCTCTACAAGTAAAAGTATTGATGCTTGTTCCAGACAAAAATGGCGATCGGGAGATGGTTCGCTTATTTCTCAAAGGAAAACCGCACGATGAGATTGGATCAATAATGGGCCTGGCAGCAAGAACCGTTCAGAATAAGGTTGGTTATTACCGACGCATGATTCGAGATGAGAATGGAAACGAACTTATCCCCAGTCGAAACCGTGGTCTCTCAGAATGGCATGTAAATCAAAAAAAAGAGAAGGTAGAGGGCAAACCAGGATAAAGCATTGATCTGAATAGCTATCACGGTATCAGGGAAATTTCATGATATCCGCGTGATATGGGCATGATATCGACAAGATATCTGTGATATTGCCCTCGTGATATATGACCCGGCAAAATGGCAGCATACCAAAATGCTGCCATTTTTATTTGCCCGAAGGAGGAATACTGATGCCCAATCCCTTGAAAGTCTTTTTCGAACAGCCGGAATACTCGGCCCTGATCCGGCTTGCGGAGCAAGAACTGCGCTCCCCTGCCGACCAGGCCCGGCAGATCGTCCGTCTAGAGCTGATCCAGCGCGGATTGATGCCGAGCAAAGCCAACCCATCCGCTCAAACCCAGGAGGATGGCGTCCGCTATGAATCCATCGCCTGATCTCCCCCAACTTTCCGCAGAAGAGCAGGGCCGTCTGTTGGCTCGTGTATACGCTTTCATCCTCAGCGACCAGTTCACGGTTGTTTCCCGGGAGGATAAGCCCTCTCCTGAGGTGAAACCGGCCCGCACACGCAAAAGCCAATCGAAACCTCAAGAGACCAGCACGAGCGCCGCTTCTTCCGTGGAGTCAAACGTATGACCGGCGCCGACTTGCTGCTTTCTGAAGGCCACCTGAAAATGCTGATGGAGCAATCCGCGATCTCTGAGGACGTGATCCGCCGGCGCGGTTACCGCACTATCCTCCACCAGAACGAACTGGCCGATTATGGGTTTTCGCCAGCTCAGCGCCGCGTGCCCGGCCTGCTCATCCCACTGCATACCACTGACGGGAAAGTTGGTTTGCATGTATTCCGTCCAGACAACCCTCGCGTCCACGAGGACCGCTCGAAACGCGACAAGGACGGCCTCCACCCGGTCAAGGTGCTCCGGTACGAAATCCCCAAGCATGCCGGGGTGCGCGTGGATTGCCCTCCCGCCTGTTTGCAAAACCTCCAGAACCCGGCCATCCCGCTCTACATCAGCGAAGGCCAGAAAAAAGCCGACGCGCTGGCCTCCGCCGGCGCAACTGCCGTCAGCCTATTGGGGGTCTGGAACTTCAAAGGCCGCAACGAGTTTGGTGGCACGACCGTCCTGGCAGACTTCGATCACATCGCCTGGAATGATCGTTCCGTGCGCATCGTCTTCGACTCGGACGTGATGGACAAGCCTGCTGTGCGCCAGGCCTTGGAGCGGCTGACGGAGATTCTGCAACGCAAGGGCGCCACGGTCTCGGCACTCTACCTGCCCAACCAGCCCAACGGCGCCAAATGCGGCGTAGACGACTTTTTTGCCGCCGGGCACACGATGGCGGATCTTGAAGCCTTGCTCGAACTGCCCCATCCTACACCTCAGGCCGCGCTGCCCACGCTCGAACTGCTGGATGAACCCTCGCCCATCATCACACGCCCGCTGAGCCTGATCGAGAAGGTCGCCTACGCCATCACCTGGCTGCCGGTGCGCACCACCCGCCGCGAAAGCCTGGACAAAGCAGGCAATGTCATCCTGCACAACCCACCTCTGATCGAGGAAAAGCTGTGCCTGTTTGTTGTTCGCGGCGACGGCAAGGTTTTCGCGGAAGCTGGCGATGGCAGCACCGTCAGCCCACTCAGCGAATTGGGGATACAAACCGTCTTCCGAGAGATTGTGCCGGCTGAGAAGCGCTGGTCGACGCGCGGCGTGCGAGGGTACGTTCAAGGGCGGCGTCCCCAACCGGTCGAAACGTTCTTCAAGGTGGTGGATATCGTCAACCGTTTTCTTGACTTCGACCGCTCGCTGGGGGACCAGCAAACGATGGCCGAACTGCTTGGCTGCTTTATTCTGGCAACTTACCTGCTCGACGCCTTCAACGTGATCGGTTTTCTTTGGCCCAATGGTAGCCCCGGCTCGGGAAAAACCAATCTGCTCATCATGGTGACCGAGATGGCCTATCTGGGACAGCTTATTTTGGCCGGGGGTAGCTTTGCCAGCCTGCGCGACCTGGCCGATTATGGGGCGACCCTGGCCTTTGATGACGCCGAGAACCTCTCCGATCCCAAGATGACCGACCCTGACAAACGCGCCCTGCTGCTGGCCGGCAACCGGCGCGGATCGAGCGTACCGCTCAAAGAGGCGGACGGCTCCAACAAGTGGAAGATGCGCTATGTAAATGCCTACTGCCCGCGCCTGTTCTCCGCCATCCGCATGCCGGACCCGGTGCTGGCCTCCCGCACGATTGTGATTCCGCTCATCCGCACCGCCGACCGCGACAAGGCCAACTACGACCCGCTGGACTACCATCTGTGGCCGCACAACCGCCGGGCGCTGCTTGACGATTTGTGGGCGGTCGGATTGGCCAACCTGCCCCTGCTGCATGATTTTGAACTGCACGTCTCCCAAAAGGCGCGCCTGCGGGGCCGAAACCTCCAGCCCTGGAAGGCGATTCTCTCCGTGGCGGCCTGGCTGGACAGCCTGGATCTCGGCTGCCGCCTGCAGCGCGCATACACGATCCGCAACCAGAGCCAGGAGCAGGCTGCCGTGGGCGGGCTCTACCGCCGCCTGGAGGAGTTGTCCTGGAACTACCAGAATTAAGAAAGTGCTGAACAGCAGTCCGGTGACCTGACACTGTTGGTTCTGCAAGGCCTGTTCCGGCTAATCGCCGCCAAGAGTGACATGAAAGACATGAGTGACGTTTTCCAGGCGACCTGGACCTTTTCTACCGCGCAAATCAGCGAATCAGCCCAGATGTTTGCTGAAAAAGCAGAGGCGGATATTGACAAGGATGCGATCACCTCGCGTAAAGTTGGCCGGCTGTTGGGCAAGCTCCGCTTGCGTAAGTCTCGCGAAGGCGGGAAGGGGACGCGGCAGTGGCAGATCACGTTGGAATAATTGGAGCGCTGGTCGGCTGTGTATGGAATCCGCATTCCCGAACAACTGGCCCGCCATATAGATGTCACTCATGTCAGTAATGGCGTAATGTCACAGGATGATCCTCCGTGGAAACACTGCGAGATTGTCCTTCGTCTGCCTGCCGATTCGAGCATGCCAACGATTGGCGGGCTGATGCGCCGCTTGCCGGACGGCTGCATCGAGGCCGGTTACAGCGTGGAGCAGATGGCCACGGCGCTGTCCTTCTTCTTGGAGAAGGTTGTGGATGCTAAACAGATCGCCGGCGCTTCCGTCAGCCAACTGCATGAACGTTTGGTGGCTGTCACCGGTGGGGAAGTTCTCCACATCCGTCTGTCTGAGCAGGTCGAGGAACCCGAGGATGTCAAATGAAAGGATTGGCGACCCCTACGCGACCCTCATGCTGGCGGTCATTCTCCAGGCCGCCGTGGATATTAACAGCAGCAACCCTGCGCGCGCCGCCGAGGCGCTGGCCTGGCTCAGGCAGGAAGGCCTGAACTGGTGCCTGATGCTGGGAATACTCGAAGATGATTTCAATGCCTGGGCAAATGGCGGTTTCAAACTGCCGCCCAGTGCACATCGAAACTGGCGGTATGGACCCTCTGACCGGGCCGCTTCGCTAACCCGGTCCAGATCGCAGAATTGATTGTTCGGTTTTTTGTTCTATGGTTTATAATAGAACAAAACAGCAAGGCGGTTCGTGCGGGTGTAGCGAGCACCCACACGAACCTGACCCCAACCACCGGTATCAGCGGAAGCAGGGGCTGATCTGATTATAGTCGATCAGCCATGATTCGCCCTCGGTGGATATTCACCGGTATCAAAGGAGGTGAAACTTGGCTGATCTTCTGTTTAATATTCGTCTGCGGGAATTTCTCTCGGAGGTTGAAACAAACCTCACCGATGGGATTGCCGCCATCGCTCCCTGGATTACACCGCTGCCCAGCGCCGCACTGGTGGCCAACGCGGTTGTCCAGGATTTGCATTGGACGCCGGCTTTGGGCTGGATCACGGCTGCGATCATCGAGAGCCTGGGATTGACCACGGTTAGCACCAGCCTGCAGCTGTGGGACTATAACACCGGCAAGCGCAAGACTGATCCGAATGCGCCGTTTTATCTGGCGGCTTCGTTGGTGGGGGTATATCTCTTTTCCACCATTGGTCTGACGGTGCTGCTGGATATCTACCCGGAAATGGGGCGCTTTGCGCCGGCCCTGTTCCCGATGTTGGCGCTGGTGGGCGCTGTCAACCTGGCGCTGCGTTCTGGCCACCGCCGGCGGCTGGCGAGCATCATCCAAGAGCGCGCGGATCGCAAAGCCGAACGTCAAGTTGTCCGTCCAACCACGGGGAGCTTGACTGAGTTGCTCACGTCCAACACAGCGTCAAATGCAGCCCATCCAGACAGTTCGTTAGTCAAGGCGCGTCAAGCCAAGACTGTCATTCAAGGCAACCGCATGGACAGCCTTTTGACACTCTATCGTGACAATCCCGGCATCGGGGTGACAGATGCGGCGCGGACGCTGAGCATGTCCAGGCAGACAGTTTACACGTATCTGGGCAAACTTGAGAGCGATGGCCGAATTCGGCGGAATGGCAATGGCGTGGAAATTATCGAGGAGTAAGGAATGAGCGAAAAACGGGCAATTATCTATGTTCGGGTTAGTACGGATGAGCAGACGCGCGGCTATAGCTTGAAGACCCAGATCGAGGGCTGCGAAAGTTACGCGGCTGAGTTGGGCTACTCGGTTGTAGCCACATTCCAGGAGGACTACACCGGCACCGTGCTGGATCGTCCCACGCTGAACGAAATGCGTCAATTTATCGGCGAGGATGGTGGGATCAACGCTATGATCGTATACGATCTGGACCGGATGGCCAGGAAGAGCGTCCATCAGATGATCTTAGAGGAAGAGTTGAATCGTCTTGGGATTACAGTGGAGTATGTCATTGGACGCTACGAGGACTCCGATGAGGGCCGCTTGCAAAAACAGATCCGCGCCTCGATCGCGGAATACGAGAAAGCCAAGATCCTTGAGCGCAGCAAACGTGGAAAACGGGGAAAGGCAAAAAGCGGCTTTGTGCTGGTTGGAGCTCGCCCTCCGTATGGCTACACATCCCGTTCGGAGCCACACAAGAACTGGTTGGTTGTCGACGATGAAGAGGCAAAGGTTGTTCGGATGGTATATGACTGGTACCTGTTTGGGAATGGCGACGAAAAGCCATTGACGATCCGGGGAATTGCGCGGAAACTAACCGAGCTGGGTATTCCTTCTCGGGGGGACAAAGCGAAGCATGTTGCCAAGAAGTTTGGCCATGGCGTTTGGCAGCCGGCGATGGTCACGCACATCTTGAAAAATGAAACATATACCGGAATATGGCACTTTGGCAAAACGAAAATGGTCAATGACGGCAAAGAGTCGACCCGCAAGCTGAAATCCAAACGAGGGTTGGGCCGGCAGATGTCTCGCTCGAAAGACGAGTGGATCTCGGTGCCTGTTCCGGCAATCATCGACCTGGTCACCTATAAGATGACGCAAAACCAGTTTGAGGTGAACAAAAAGCATGCTTGCGGCCCCAAGCCGGAGCACCAATACCTGATGGGAAAACGGCTGAAGTGCCAGCGCTGTCACTATGGCTACCGGGGTCAGTATCGCCGCAGTGGAAATTATTATTACCTGTGTAATGGCCGTCGCCAGGTTGTCTCCCGGTGCGATATGCCTTCTTTTTCAGGCCGGCTTGTCGATGAAAACGTGTGGGGCTGGGTGACGAACAAGCTGCTGCATGCGGACAATTATGCCAATGGCATGGTTCATTATTGTGAGGAACAAAACAAGAATGCGTCCCGCTGTGAGGAAATGCTCCGTTCCATTGATGCGCAGATCGCGGCTGCACAGGCGCAATTGGATCGGCTGATTGACCTCTATCTCAACGGGGATATTCCGAAAGACCATTATGTCTATCGGAAGATGAAGTTTGAGGAGGCCATTGCCAAACTGGACGATGAGAGGAAGCTTGTTGCCAAGCAGCAACCTCCCGCTCCGTTACCGTCTGACTTGATCAAACAGCTTAAGGAGTGCTTCGAGAAAATCCGTGAGCGCCTCCGGGATGCAACATTCGAAGCGAAAAGAAAAGTGATCGAACTGCTGAACGTTCATGGTACACTTGCCATAGAAAACGGATTGAAGGTGATTTACGTAATATGTCAAATTTCTCCGCAACAGCGGTTGCAAATGCAAACATCGCATTTATCAAATACTGGGGAAACCGGGACAACATCCTGCGTCTGCCGGTCAACGGATCCATCTCCATGAATTTGGACGGCCTGTTTGCCCGCACAACGGTCACCTTTGTGCCTGGGTTGGAATCGGACGAACTGGTGCTCAACAACCAGCCCGCTGCGGGAGCCGCGCTGGCGCGGGTGTCGCGGTTCTTGGATCTCGTCCGTGAGATGGCTGGACTGAACTGTTACGGGCAGGTGGTGAGCCGCAATAATTTCCCCACCGGCGCGGGAATTGCTTCTTCGGCGGCGGCATTTGCCGCGCTGGCTCTGGCGGGCTCGCGGGCGGCAGGATTGGAACTAGATGAAGCTGCTCTTTCCCGGTTGGCCCGCCGTGGATCGGGGTCGGCGTCGCGTTCGGTGCCGGGTGGTTTTGTGGAGTGGCAGATGGGTACGGGAGATAGTGACTCGGTTGCTTTCTCAATCGCGCCAGCTCACCATTGGGATTTGGTGGATTGTATCGCGGTGGTCGCGGTGGGGCACAAACCGGTGGGTTCGACCGAGGGTCATGCCCTGGCTGGGACCAGCATTTTGCAAGCCTCGCGGGTAGAGGATGCCCCGCGGCGCCTTGAAGCTTGCCGCCGGGCGATTTTGGAGCGAGATTTTACCTCATTTGCCGAAGTGGTGGAGCAGGACAGCACGTTGATGCATGCGGTGATGATGACTTCCAATCCGCCGCTGTTCTATTGGGAACCGGCATCGGTTCAGATCATGAAATTGGTTCCAGCCTGGCGGGCCGAGGGATTGCCGTGCTGCTTCACCTTGGACGCGGGGCCGAATGTGCATGTGCTGTGCCTGGCTGAACAGGCCGCCGAGTTATCCAGCCGCCTGGCGCACTTGCCGGGAGTCCAGCAGGTGCTCAGTGCTCGTGTGGGGGGGCCTGCTCATCTGGAATGAGGGAATGTCGAGAACGGATTGCCCCTGGAGAAGTTGCTCTGGGGGCTTTTTTGTCATTAATGAGCCCCTATTGTGAAAAAATAGACAATGTTAGTAAAATTCGTGTGAAAAATATTACAAAAGTACTTGAATTGAGCCGTTGCGCGTGTTAATATTATTTTAATATCGAGCAAATAGAGATATTTCATTTCATTCAGCCCATTGATCAACATAATTGAATACGCCGCCGCAAGCCTTGTTTTTCCATGGAGGAGTTATGCCACACCAGGGAACCAGTCTTGAACAAGCGCTCTCCAGGAGAGGGGTGTCGCGCCGCGATTTTCTCACTTTTTGTGGGATGATGGCGGCCGCGTTGGCATTGCCGAAGAGAGCCTCGGCAATGATCGAGGAGGCGCTGGAAACGCCTAGGCGGCTGCCAGTGGTCTGGTTGGAACTGCAAGATTGCGCGGGATGTAGTGAAGCATTCCTGCGTTCATCCAACCCGACGGCTGCGGAGATCGTTCTTGACGTTTTGTCGGTGGATTACCATGAGACGATCATGGCGGCATCAGGGCGTCGGGCGGAAGAGGCCAAAGAAGCCACCATCAAAGCCGGGGGCTACCTGCTGGTGGTGGAAGGATCCATTTCTCCGGCGGATAGCGGGGTCTATTGCTGCATTGGTGGAAAATCATCCGTCGCTTTGGTGGAAGAGGCTGCCGCAAACGCCGTAGCGGTGGTAGCGGTGGGTAATTGCGCGACCTTTGGGGGGTTGCCAAAGGCCAACCCCAACCCCACCGGAGCGATCGGGGTGATGGACCTGGTTAAGGATAAACCCGTACTCAATATTCCGGGATGTCCAATGAACCCGGTTAATCTAACCGCCACCGTGGTGCACTTCCTGACCTTTGGGTCGCTTCCGGAAATGGACAGCCTGCACCGCCCGCTGTTTGCCTTTGGACATTTGATCCACAACAACTGCGAACGCAGGGGGCACTTTGACGCGGGGGAATTTGTCCGCGCCTGGGGTGATGTGGGTCACCGGGCGGGATGGTGCCTGTACCAGATGGGCTGCAAAGGGCCTATCAGCTCGCATAACTGCCCGGCGGTGCGTTATAACGATGGGACCAACTGGCCGATTGGAGCAGGGCATCCGTGCATCGGCTGTTCCGAACCGGATTTTTGGGATTGGCAGACTTACGAACCGATCAAGTTGCAGGACGCCACGCCGCCTCTCACCTATCCCTCCACGGAAAATGTGGTGCGGGAGGTGACGCCGGAAGGGGCGGCCATCACAGGGGCCACGCTGGGCTTGATCGCCGGCGCGGTGGGCGCTTTCGCTTACTCTACGATGACCGGTCGCAAGGAGTCGAATCCGGAGGTGGGTGAAGAAGAAGCAATAGACCACGACGACGAAGAAGTTCCGGAAGAATCTTCGGAAAAGAAAGCGTAGCAGGAGGGTAAAGCCATGCCAATCAGCCGGAGAGATTTTTTGAAAGCAGCGGGGGCAGGTCTGGGAGCGCTAGCCCTTCCGCAGGTCCAGGCGCAGGCAGCCGACGGCCCCACCGATGCCGCGGACAGCTTCTCGATGCTGTACGATACGACCAAGTGCGTGGGCTGCCGGGCTTGCCAGAACGCCTGCAAACAACGCTCCAACCTGCCACCAGAGTTCGATGGCGACAAGCTGTACGATATGCCCAAGGATTTGAGCGCCGATACCTGGACGATCATTCGTTTGTATAAGGGAGGCGATGGCATTTCCTTCGTCAAGGACCAGTGTATGCACTGTATCGAGCCGGCTTGTGTGTCGGTGTGTCCAGTGGCCGCGCTGGAAAAAACGCCTAGCGGCCCAGTAGTCTATCACTCCGAACGCTGCATCGGCTGCCGATATTGCATGGCGGCTTGTCCGTTTGGGGTCCCTAAAGCGCAATGGCCCGAACCCTTGCCGCTCATCCAGAAATGCGACTTTTGCGCAGATCGTCAGGCGCAAGGTCAAGAACCGGCTTGCAGCGAGGTGTGTCCCACGGGAGCATTAATTTCGGGTAAACGTGGTGGAATGTTGGCGATCGCTCACCAACGGATCGACGAGAATCCAATGTATCTCAAGCATGTGTATGGCGAAACCGAAGCTGGTGGAACGACCATGCTGTATATTTCGCACATCGATTTCACCAAGCTGGGTTTCCCCGAATTGGATCACCGTTCCCTGCCAGATATTACCTGGCCGTATATGAAAGCTGTTCCGTGGGTGGTGGTGACCGTGGCCAGCCTGAGCACAGCGATTTACCAGTACACGCGCCGGCGAGCCAAAGTGAAAGCGGCAAATGGCAAGAAGCCGGAGAAAGGAGGCTGAGATGGCACTGCGCATGGGCCAAATTCACTTGCGTCGCTACCCGATCGGTCCTGGCATGATCCTGGTGTGGGTGTTGGGCGCGTTGGGCCTCTCGGTGGCAGTTTATCGCTGGATCGCGGGGTTGGATGCCACAACGGCTTTGACCGATGGTCGCGGTTGGGGGATTTGGATCAGTTTTGACATGATGAGTGGGATTGGGCTGGCTGCTGGCGCTTTCACGGTGGCCGCAGTCGTGTATATCTTCAATCTCAAAGATTTCTATCCCATCGTGCGACCAACCATCCTGACCGGCTTCATAAGCTACATTCTAGCTGCCCTGACCTTGTTGGTCGACCTGGGTTTTCCACAGCGCATCTGGCACTTGTTGATCTACTGGAACATTCACTCACCGTTGTTTGAAATTGGCTGGTGCGTCATGCTGTATACCACGGTGTTGGCTCTGGAATTCAGTCCGGTGATCTTTGATGCGCTGGGTTGGAAGGTCCCACTGAAGATCATTCGGCGAATCACCATTGTGTTAATCGTCGCCGGGGTGACCCTTTCCACGCTGCACCAATCTACGTTGGGTACCATGCTGACCATTCTGCCGCACAGGGTTCACCCGCTTTGGTATTCGGGGTTGCTGCCGGTCTATTTCTATCTGACCGCCATTGCTGCCGGGTTGGGCATGACCGTGTTTGAGTCCTATCTGTCAGCAAGAGCCTATGGGGTTAAATTCAATTTGAATTTGCTATCCAGGCTGGCTAAGATCATCCCCTACGTGCTGGGGGCCTATTTTGTGCTGCGCATGGGAGAGTTGTTCGTCACCGGCAAGTATATGTATCTTTTGAAAGGTGGTTGGCCAGCGGCAATGTTCATCGCTGAGATCCTGGGCGGAGTGCTTTACCCGCTGTTTTGCTTCATCGATCCAAAGACGCGCGAAAATCTGGACGGAATTGTTTGGGCGTCGGTCTTTACGATGGGTGGATTGATCCTGAACCGGATCAACACGACCCTGTCTTTTTTCAGCGGTGATTTCTACCTGCCGGCGTGGTCGGAGCTGGCTGTTTCAATCGGCTTGACCTGCCTGGGCTTCATCATGTTCGATGCGGCAGTTCGCTTCCTGCCTTTATTCCCGGAACCTAAGCCGGAAGTGACCAAGAGTTTGTGAGACAAGCGGAGATAAGGAGTGTTCTATGACCAAAGTTGCCATTGACCCGATTACCCGCATTGAAGGCCACCTGCGCATAGAGGTGGAAGTCGATGGGGGTAAAGTCACCAAGGCCTGGAGCAGCAGCACCATGTTCCGGGGAATTGAAATCATCCTCAAGGGCCGCGACCCAAGGGAGGCATGGACGTTCACACAGCGCATCTGCGGTGTCTGAACGACTGTACATGCACTCAGCTCCGTGCGAGCTGTCGAAGATGCTTTGGGAATTCAAATTCCGACCAATGCCCGCCTGATTCGCAATATCATCGAGGCCATTCAATACATCCAGGATCACGTAGTTCACTTTTACCATCTGCATGCCCTGGATTGGGTGGATATTGTTTCGGCGTTGGATGCCGACCCCGCCAAGACCGCCGCGCTGGCGCAGTCGATCTCGGATTGGGGTAAATCCAGCGAAACTTACTTTAAAACCATGCAAGACCGCATCAAACTGTTCGTGCAAAGCGGGCAGTTGGGGCCCTTTGGGAACGCCTATTGGGGTCACCCAGAGTACAAGCTGCCTCCTGAAGCGAACCTGATGGCAGTGGCTCACTATCTGGAAGCCCTGGATTGGCAGCGCGAGGTGATCAAGGCCCATGCCATTCTGGGCGCCAAGAACCCCCATTTGCAAACCTACCTGGTGGGCGGTATGTCCATCCCGGTGGACCCGAACAGCCAGGCGGCCATCAACGCGGATAAGATTGCGCAATTGCTATCCTTGTTTGCCAAGGCCAAGGAATTCGTTGATAAAGTCTATCTGCCGGACGTGCTGGCGGTAGCTCCCTTCTACCTGGAATGGGCCGGGCTGGGCGAAGGGCTGGGGAATTTCCTCTCTTATGGCGACCTGCCGTTGATGGATGGCGCCAATCCGGACAATCCCGGTGATTTGTTCTTCCCGCGCGGTGTGATCTTGGGTCGGGATTTGAGTACCGTGCACCCGCTGGACCCAACGCAGATTACCGAGCACGTCAAGCACTCCTGGTTCACCTATGCGGACGAATCCCAAGGCTTGCATCCCTCGGTAGGAGAGACCACGCCCAATTACACGGGTCCCAAGCCTCCGTATGAGTTTCTTAATACGGATGATAAGTACTCCTGGCTTAAAGCGCCGCGCTATGGTGAAGAGTCGATGGAAGTTGGGCCGCTGGCGCGAATGTTAATTGCTTACGCATCGGGGCACGAGCGGGTCAAGTACTGGGTGGATGCGGTTCTGACCAAACTGAATGTTCCGGCGACGGCTTTGTTCTCCACGCTGGGGCGGGTGGCTGCGCGCTGCGTGGAAACCGTGGTGCTGGCTGAACAATTGGCTCCGTGGACCAATGAGCTGGCGGCGAATATTGGCAAGGGCGACTTGCGTATTCATGAAAATGAGCACTGGCATCCTTCCACCTGGCCCGCCGAAGCGATGGGTTGGGGCTGGTCGGAGGCGCCGCGCGGCGCGCTGGGACACTGGATCCACATCAAGGATGGCAAGATTGCCAACTATCAGGCCATTGTCCCTTCCACTTGGAATGGTTCTCCGCGAGACGCCAACGGCACACCGGGCGCTTATGAGGCTGCTCTGGTGGGCACACCGGTTGCCGACGCAAACATGCCGGTGGAAATCCTGCGCACCATCCATTCGTTCGACCCCTGCATGGCATGCGCTGTGCATGTATTGGACGTGGAGGGCCAGGAGATTACCCGCGTGACGGTCATGGATTAGGCGATTGTGACCAAGACTCTGGTGCTGGGTGTGGGTAATCTGCTCCTGTCCGACGACGGGGTGGGGGTTCACACCATCCAACGCTTGCAAGCATCCGGAAGGCTGCCCGAGGAGGTCCAGGTGGAAGACGGGGGCACCTGCGGTCTGGACCTCCTCCAATTTCTGGAGGGCGTGGACCACCTGGTGGTAGTAGATGCCGCTCATTTTGGCAAAGAGCCCGGCACGATCTTGCGCATGGAGAACGAACAGGTGCCGGCATACCTGGCCCTGAAGACTTCGCCGCACGAGATCGGCCTGCCCGAGTTGATGTTGACGGCCCAGTTGACTGGCATTTACCCCCAGCGAGTGGTGGTGTTTGGTGTGCAGCCGCAGAGCCTGGAAACAGGTATCGGCCTGACTGCGCCGGTGGCGGCCGTGGTGGACCGGCTGGTGGAAGCCGTGGTTCGGGAGGTCAGCGGTTAGGTGTTGGCGTGGGCGGGGGATGGTAGATGGTACGGATGCCGTGTTCGCGCAGCCGGTCTACGGCCTCGGGCTGTAATCCGAGGGGGTTGTCATCCAAAGTAACCATCTCCAGTTTAGGTAGATCTGCCAGTTCGGCGGGCAGGTCGGTGAGTTGGTTTTGGTTGAGATACAGATAATTCAAGCTGCTGAGACCGCCTATTTCGGGTGGGAGGTGGGTGATCTGGTTGCGAGAAAGGGCCAGCCCTTCCAATTGGTTCAGGCTGCCAATTTGGGCTGGCAGGGTGGTAAGCTCATTGTCAATCGCAGAGAGGAAGCGCAACTGGCTGAGTTGACCGATTTCGGCAGGCAGCGCGGTCAGACGGTTATCGGATAGATCCAGAATGGTCAAGGCAGTGAGATTGCCGATCTCGGGGGGCAAGGCGGTCAGACGATTGCCGGTTACATCCAGCACCGAAAGACGGGGCAGGTTGCCAATCTCTGGCGGCAGGTTCTCCAGGCGGTTGTCCGAGAGCGTCAGGTAGGTGAGGTTTTCCAGGCGGGCGACTTCGGCGGGGATTTCGGTCAGCCGGTTGCCACTTAAATCCAGGCTGGAAATATGGGTGATCTCCCACACTTCGGGCGGGATTTCTTTTAAGCCTTTTTGGGACAGGTCCAATTTTACGCTGTAGGAACTTTCTCGTGCGGCGGCGATGCGGCCTCTGATGGAGGAGGGAGGGAAAGAGTCCGGGTCAGCGATTAGCCAGGCGAAGCTCCCCAGGCTGATCAAAACGCAAAACGCGCCGAACCCATAGGCCAGGTTGGTGTGCTGTTTCATCTCACCACGGTGGGCGGCAACGAATAAGTAAATGCTGAAAACCAGGGTCATCAGTCCAACGCCGATCATCAAGCGAACCTTGTCGGTGAGCAGCAACGCAGCCAGCCCCAACCAGAAAATTGTATTGAACACAATAAACCAGCCGTCGGGTAGGTTGCGCAGGCGAGTCTTGAGGTTTTGGAAAAAGCTGCGCAGGGGCATGGGGGCGAATGGATCCTGGAGAAGGGGAGATTGGGTCAATTGTACTCTAGGATGCAAACGGAAGCGAAAGCGACCGATGTTCGCTATTGACAAACGTTGCCCATGGCTGTATTATGAAAGCGACCTATAGTCGCTTTGAGAGGTGAACGATGCCCAAAGGAATCCCGTTGACAGATGAAGAAATTGATCGCCGCAGGCATGAGGTTTTTCGGTTGGCGTTGCCGGTGATGATGCAAAAAGGATTTTCCGAAACATCCATGCGCGAGATCGCGGATGCCGCTGGGATAGGCAAATCCACCCTGTACGATTATTTTCGTTCTAAGGATGAGGTATTGCTGTTTGTCCTGGAAGAGGAGATGGAAAGCTTGTACGACGGGGCGTTGGAAATATCGATACAGCCCCTCCCGGCGATAGAAAAACTGCATAAGATTATGAAACAAGAATTGGAGATCATCCTACAGAACAAAGAATTTTTCTTGCAAATCACGCTGGAAGCGCAAAAGTTGGGTATGCACAGCCAGAAACGAGTTTTGCAATTGCGCTACACGTACCAGGATCTGATCCGCAGCGTGATTGATCAGGGTGTTGCGGAGGGCAGCTTCCGGAAGGTCAATTCGCTGCTTGTCGCCAGGATGCTGATTAACACAATGTCGAATGTTGTATATACCACCCGGCCGACCGGCACGCCGGAGGAAATGCTAAACGAAGTGTTCGATCTGATCTTTTTGGGTGTGATGGAGCGCGGTGATGTCGCTCAAGCTGCTTTCCATGCCACCTTGGGGGGCATGGAATGAGCGGGTAAGCCTCTTTTATTTTGCCAACAATAGCGACCATTGGTCGCTCATGAATTGCGGAGGATCGAATGAATCATTACACACTTTCACTGGCTGACGCAGCGGCTACGTTGGAAAATGTGGGCGGCAAGGGCATGTCCCTGGCGAAATTGATCCGGGCAGGCCTGCCTGTGCCGGACGGATTCCACGTGAACACGGCGGCATACCGGGATTTTGTGCGGGTTAACCAGCTTCAAGAACCGATTTTGAATACGTTGAGCGGAATCGACCTGTCCAGCACGGCGGCGCTGGAGGAAGCATCGACGCAGATTCGCGGCTTGTTTGAGGGCGGAGTTGTTCCGGTGGAACTGGCAGAGGAAATCCGCGCCGGCTATGCTGGGATGGGGGCGGAGAAGGCGGTGGCGGTGCGCTCTTCGGCCACGGCGGAAGATTTGCCGGGCGCCTCCTTTGCTGGGCAGCAAGACACCTATTTGAATATCCGTGGGGAGGAAGCTTTGCTGGAGGCGGTGAAGCGCTGCTGGGGGAGTCTGTGGACAGCTCGGGCCATAGGGTACCGGGCCAGGCAGGGCATTGACCCCGACAGTGTGGCCCTGGCGGTGGTGGTGCAAGAACTGGTCGGGGCGGACGCGGCGGGGGTCATGTTCACAGCGAACCCGGTGAACGGCAAGCGCAGCGAGGTTGTGATCAACGCTACCTGGGGCTTGGGCGAAGCGCTGGTGAGTGGGGCGGTGACGCCGGACACGCTGACGCTAGAAAAGGCCGGCGGGCGAGTGATGAAGCGCGAAACTGCCAACAAGCAGGTCATGACTGTTCGGACACAGGCTGGTACCGAAGAGCAGATTGTCCCACAGGAAAAGAAGGCTGAGGCGGTGTTAACGGACACCCAGGCGGCAGAGTTGTGCGCGTTGGGTGTGAAAATCGAAACGCATTACGGCATGCCGATGGATGTGGAATGGACGCTGGCTGGGGGCAGGTTTGCCATCGTGCAGGCCCGGCCCATCACGGCGCTGCCAGACGAACCCCTGGATTGGACGCCGCCGAAGCCTAAAGGAACTTATATGCGCGGCAGCGTGGTTGATTTGCTGCCCGACCCCGTGAGCCCCTTGTTTGACTCATTGGGATTGCCGGTTCTGGTGAAACAATTGATATCGGTTAGCGAAGCAGTGATTGGAAGTAAAGCGGTTTTGTCTGAGGACTATTACACATCCATAAACCGATATGCATTTATGCATGCTGATTTTTCTCCTCGGAGTTGGTTATGGATTCTTTCCATGCTGCCCGCCTATCCGAGATTGATCCGCTCGGTGGTGCCTTTCTGGCAAGATGTGGCACTCCCAAAGTATCGGGCTCAGGTGGAAGCGTATCAGAGCATGGATTTTTCGGCGCAGCCCTCCTTAGAGTTGTGGAATCATGCCCAGACGCTGGTTGAGAATGTCATGGCTTATGTAGGCACGTTGTTGTTCGCTACGATGGGCAATGCGGCAGGCTCTGAGGCAGTGCTCCGGTGGATATACAACCGCTGGGTGCGCAAGGAGGGTATGCCCCCGGTAGAGACTCTGGTGATGGGGTGGAACAACCTGGCGGTTCAGGGCGAGAAATCGTTGTTTGATCTGGCCGGGTGGATGAAAGAGCGGGTTAAACTGCGCGAGGTATTTGTGGCAACAGAGACCAGCGCGGTTGTGCAAGCCCTGAAAGCTAACTCGCCGCTTCCAGGTGTTTCCGAAGGTGATTGGGCAACGCTTTGCGAGCGCTTTGAGCAGCATTTGCAGCGCTTCGGGCATATTGTGTTTCAGTTGGATTTCGTTGCCGATTTGCCTGCCGACCATCCGGAGCCGATGATCGAGTCCTTAAAAATGTACCTGCGGGGTGAGGGGGCGAACCCATACGAACGGCAGATCAAAAGTGAGGATGCACGCAAGCAGCTTTCGGCGCAGATTTTGAGCCAGGCGAAAGGGTTGAAGGGCTGGGCTTTTCGCAAGTCGCTCATCTGGGCGCAATCGCTGGCGGAGATCCGCGAAGATGCCCTGGCGGATATTGGCCTGGGCTATCCGGTGTTGAAAGCTATGCTCACCGTGCTGGGCGGGCGCATGGCGCAGGCAGGAATGATCGAACAGGCCGTGGATATTTTCTGGCTCGAAAAGGGCGAGATTCAAGCCTGGCTGGCTGGCCTTTCAGGCGGCAGTTTGCAGGGTGAGGTGGAGGAGCGGAAAGCATTTGACCAGCGGGCAAGGAAAAGCTCGCCCCCGCCGATGATCCCGATGAAGAAAAAATATATGGGTATCGATACCTCGGCCTTGCTAGCCGAGACGGACGCGAGCCAGGGCGAGCACGCTTTGAAAGGCGTGGCTGCCGGCGGTGGTAAGGTGACGGCCTCGGCTTGCGTGCTGCACGGGCCTGAGGATTTTGGCAAGATGAAACCCGGCGATGTGCTGGTGGCGGGCACAACCACCCCCGCCTGGACGCCGTTGTTTGCCATGGCTTCGGCGGTGGTCACTGACATCGGCGGGCCGCTCTCACACGGTTCGATTGTGGCCCGCGAGTACGGGATTCCGGCGGTGATGGGCACGGGCGTGGCGACAAAGCGCATCCGGGACGGGCAGATGATCACCGTGGACGGCAATACAGGGACGGTAACACTCTAGGCACGGTTTGGCGCGGACAATCGAAAAAGCGAACCATGAATACAACGCAAAAGAACGTCTGGATTCTGAGCTTCACCTTGCTGAGTGGCGCGGGTATCCTGCTATTGGGTTTCGTGGTTAGTTTGCCTGCGCTACGAAAAAAGGCGACTGGTTAGTATTTGGGCGGGAAGGCTTTCTGGTAGGCCGCGATGGTGCGATCCCAGGTTTCGTTGGCAGGCTGGTCGATGGTCTGGCGGGCAGGGTCAGCCTCGAACCATGCTAAAGAGCGACGCACGCCCTCAGCCCAGGTGACTTTCGCGTCAAACTCAGGCACGAAGCGCTTGATCTTGCTGTTATCGTACACCGCGCTGTGGGATTTGTCGCCAATCAGGCTGCCCCACATGTCCGGGTCGTAGGCGGCAATGAGTTCGGACGGGATGTGAACGAGCTGGGGTGTCACACCGATGGCGCGAGCGGTCTCCTGGTAAATCTGATCCCAGGTGAGGACTTCGTCGGAAGTGATGTGGAAAGCTTCGCCCAGCGCATTAGGGTTGCCAAATAATCCCAGCAGACCTACGGCGAAGTCACCATTCCAGGTCACGGTCCACAATGAGGTTCCATCGCCGGGAACGATAACCGGGTGGCCTTCTTTCATGCGCCGAATGACCGTATAGGGGTGGCTCCAACTGCCCACGCACAGAGGAATCTGCGAGGGGCCGTAGGTGAGCGAGGGGCGGACGATGGTGACGGGGAAGTGGTTCTGGCGGTACTCGTCCATCAGGCGCTGCTCGCAGGCAATTTTGTTGCGCGAGTACTGCCAGTGGGGATTGACCAGGGGCGTTTCTTCGGTGACGATGTAGTGAGATGGGGGTTTCTCGTAAGCGCTGGCGGAACTGATGAAGACGAACTGATCTGTTTTGGTCGAGAAGAGGCGCAGGTCGCGCTCGATATCGGCGAGGGTGAAAGCGATCCAATCGACGACCACGTCAAAATGCTGCGTGGAGAGCAGCTTGCTGACAGCAGCTTCATCGGCGCGCACGTCGGCGGTGATCAACGTAGCGCCGGAGGGGGCAGGGTATTTGGTGGAGGCAGAGCGGTTGAGTAGCGTTAGCTCATGACCACGTTCCAGGGCCAGGTCGGAGCAGGCCGAAGAGATGAGTCCGGTACCGCCGATGAAGAGGATTTTCATGGGTCACTCCTGAAAGGTGAGGTGAATCCAATTATATCGGAGAAAGAAGTTGTCCGCGAATGCACGCGAATAAACGCGAATGATCTGGTAGGGGCGCAGCGGCGGAAAAAAGCGAGAGGATTAACCAGGATCGAGCTGCGCCCTTCTAAAACAGACGTGACAGGTTTTCAAAACCTGTCACGTCTGTAGATATTCTAGGATGATGGAGCAGTGGACTCATAAGCCATTGGTTGTGGATATGACTTCCACCACTGGTTTTTTATGCGATCGTTGGGCCGGATTGGCGTTTGCGCATCTCTTCTTCTTCATTGCTCCAGTCAAGATGCAAATATTCCGGCGGGGTGTTGTCCTTGCGCCACTCGTGGAAGTCGGCCCAGATCTCATCGGTCCACATAGAGTCGATTTGGGCAGTGGTGTATTTGCCCTCGCGCAGGCGTTGGAGGCCGAAGCGGTCGCGTACGTTGACCTTTTCGGCGCGAACGCAGCAGATTTCGGCCAGATGTGGTGGAACGAAGATGATCCCAGCGGGGGTGCCCAGAACCAGGTCGCCGGGCATGCAGATGGCAGCGCCGATGCGGCAAGGCACGTTGAAACCGGTCAGGGTCACATCACGGATGGGGGTGGGGTCGTTGCCGCGGTAGTAAACCTGGATGTTGGTGATCTCCATGACCTGCTGCACGTCGCGGATACCGCCCCAAATGACGGCTCCGCCTTGCTTGGTGCGGCGCGAGATGGCTGTGGATAGGTTGCCACCAACATAGGTGCCCTCGTAAACTTTATCGAACAAATCGACGACCAGGACATCGTCCTCGACCAGGGTTTCCAAGGGCCAGGAGTTGAAGAAGCCCTTGCGCCCTTCTACGTTGTGTCCATAATCCAGCAGGGTCGTGTCCAGGTCGGGGCGTTTGGGCACCATGACAGCGGTCACGGCGCGGCCCACCAGGATTTTTCCTGGCTGAGAAACCTTCCAGTCACCCTGGAACTGATACTTGTAGCCTTGATCCCAAAGCACACCCCAGGCCTCTTCGGTGGTAACCACGCGGAAGCGCCGCAGGATGTCATCGGGGATGCGTGGGCGGCCGTTGTCGAAACGTTCGCCGGTCCAATAGGGAGTGAGTTGCAAGATGTCTTCGCGATTGTCGTATTTCATAGTTCCTCTCGGTGAGATGAAGGGAGATGATTGAATTTTAGCACCGAAAGCGTGGTGAAACGAAGCACGTTGTTCGGTCCACTCGGAGTTGTCGTAGAAGGTCCCAGATTTTTGAGATGCAAGGGCGACTTTGCCGCCACAGCATCCCAAAATGAGGTTTCACCAAGTCAATTGGAGGAAAACTCGTTATTCCTGGCCGTCTTGATGTGGACCATCGTAGGCGTGGTGTAAGCCCTGGTCATCGCTCGAGAACATAGCCTCTTGCATTTCGCCGATCATTGCAGCTCCGTGACGGTATTGGAAAGGCCACATGCTGGTCAGGTGAAAAAAGGCGACTCGGTCACCGTTTTTAAGGATGTGTTTCAGGTCGGGTTGCAAACCGGGCATGGCGCTGAGGTCTCCGTTGATAAAAGTGATGCCGCGCTCTTCGGTGGGCATTTTCAGATATGCCAGCAAGTCGCCCACTGTCGCGCCTTCGGGCAAAGTGACTTTGGGATTGGCGTAGCCAGGTCCGGTCGTATCACCGCCGTACCGACATAAATCGCCATACAGCCAGACATCCAGAGAAATTTCTGCCATGTTAACCTCCTCCAACGGGGGGAAAGATGCCGACATCGTCGCCTTCGGAAAGGATGAATTCCGGGGGTTGAATGATTGCATTGACAAACGATATTTTAACCGCGTCCGCGGGAATTTGGAGCTGTTCGAAGAGCGCAGCAAGGCTGGCCCCTTCGCTCAATTCAACATCGAAAGGGGTACCGGGGAACCCGTGGACCGGCGCGTAAACCCCTAGTGTGGCGAATAGTTTGACATGCACACGCATGGATAATCTCACGGACAGCGGATGATATCCTGGGCCCACAGGCAGTCGGCGCAGGAGGGATTCCATCCCCAGCAACCTTCGTTGACTTTGCGCAGGTCGCAGGTGGCACGTAGGTCGCAATCGGGGCAGGAGGGGAAGTGATAAGACTGCACTTCACTTCGAAAACGTACGTACTCTTCGGACATCCAAATATCGCCCAAGGGTTGATCGTGAACGCTGCCCAACGTGTAGCGGCTGACCTGCTTGTTCAGGCCGTCGATGGCGTAGTAGCTGTAGTTGTGGGACAGAGCGTAACAAGGGGAGACTTTGCCATCCCATCCAACCACGATGGCTTTATCTTGAATGAAGCGGCAGCGGCGTTCGGCGCCCCAATGCATGCGAGGCAATTCCATGGTGGCCCAACTGACCCAGGCCCCGGCACGGATGGCCCAACTGGAGGTCTTGAATGGCTCTATCGGCTCGTGGCCGTAAAGCACCTCGTCGCGCATGTCTTCGGAATAAGGCAAGACATTGCTAACCAACACGCGGGAGATGTTGAGCCGGGTGGCAAGCTGGGCCAGTTCTTTGATCTCGCTGGCGTTGCTTTGCATGATGACGAATTCGACCCCCACCGAGGGAAACAGAGAGCCCATCTCGTGCTTGAGTTCATTGAGTTTAATGATATTTTCTACGATGGGGTCCAACTGCGCGCCGCGGACATTGGCATACGTCTCGGGACGGCCGCCGTCGATGGAGACCATCAAACGGTCAACCCCGAGGCGGATCAGTTCGCGGGCGATACGCGGCTTGAGCAGCAAACCGTTGCTCCCCACGGTCACTTCCAGTCCTTTGTTGCGCACGTCTTCGATCATGTCCAAGATGCGCGGATGGGTGAGGGGTTCGCCAAAGCTGGTGAACACGACCCGCTCGAGGCGCGGTAGGCTGTCCAACGAAGCCTCGATCTTGCGGAAGGTGTCGGCTTTCATGGGGGCCAGCGGGTCGCTCCACACGTTGCGGATGCAGGTGCGGCACTGCAGGTTGCAGCCGGTAGTGGCCTCGATGTACAGCTTTTTGGCATCGGGCAGGCGCGGGTGCAGGATGATATCACCTTCGCGCTCATCAAGCCAAAATTCCATTTCATCCGGCAGCCGCCGCCGCTCGACAAAATCGGCGGGCAACTGAATATTATGCTGCGGGGATTTTGAGATGAGGGGCATGGTTTCTGGTGTTCACCTGTAAGGCCGGGGAGGGAGTTGTCTCCCTCCCCGGAAAAAGGATTGGTTTAGAGATCGCCAAAGACGGAGTCGAGGGCTTCGTCGGGCACGTCAAAGATCTGGTTGTGGGGCGGGAGCGGCTCAGTCTTCATAAACTCGGGCATGCGGTCGGCTTCCTTGCCGATGCCGGCGGCCTCGTTGAAAGCGCGCTCGATCTTGAGGATCTTTCCGCCATAGTCAAGAATATCCTGTGCGGTCCAATTGGTGCCCAGGACGCCGTTGCACTCATCCACCATGCCTTGGTAACCAGCGGCGATATCGAGGATGGCGAAAGCGATGAACAGGCAGTGACCGCAAGAGTCGATGAAGGCGGTGGTGGCCTGGAAGGCGCGGCTGAGGGCGGCTTTACCTTCGGGGCTGAGGGGATCTTGCTTGCCCATAACGCCCAGAATTTCGGGAGCGATGGTATAGCCGGCGGTGTGGTCAGCGCCCATCGTGGTAGTGGCGTAGGTGATGCCGATGCCCTTCACGGCACGCGGCTCATAGGCGGGCATTGCTTGACCTTTGACGGTAGGGATGCGAGTGACTCCGAAGGCCCTGCCGACCAGCTCGGCGCCGCCGCCCAGGATGCGGCCCAGCGGGGTGCCTTTGCCCATTTCATGGACAAGGTTGATGGCGCCAGCTCCGTCGCCGAAGGGGATGACTCCGGCTTCCATGGCTACGCCGATGGCAACGCCGGTCTCGATGGTATCGAGGCCGTAGTTGTTGCACAGCTCATTTAGCTCGGCAATCTGGTCCAGGTTGTCAATGCCGCAGTCGGCGCCAAAGGCCCAGTCGGATTCATATTCCAGGCAGGAGGTGTGCTCGGTGCCGTCAGGCTTGTGGATGGTGTTGGAGCATTGAATGATGCAGCCGGGGCTGCAGGCGTGATTGTAAAGCTCTTTGCCGAGGCGCTGCTTGTTGGTTTCAAAGATGGCCTCACCGGCGATCTTGGGAGCGCCTTCGAAGCGGCCCGAGCTGAAGTTGCGGGTGGGCAAGCCACCGGCTTCGTTCATGATGTTGACGAGCACAGCGGTGCCATAGGTGTTCAGGCCACCCTTGGGCTTGGTGATGGCATGGGTGCGGAGTGCTTCGATCATATTCTTGCGGCCCTGCTCGAAGAGCGGGTGATCCACGATTTTGACGCCGGGCGCGCCTTCGCGCTTGAGGACGATCAGCTTGAGTCCCTTGGAGGCCATCACCGCGCCAAGGCCACCTCGCCCGGCGTAGCGGCTGGCGCGCTTGGCCTGGTCATTGAAGACCACGCCCGAATTGCCATAGCCATGCTCGGCGGCCATGCCGATGCTACAAATGGAAATACGGTCACCGAAGCGGGTGTAGACATTGGGGAAGACTTGCGGGAGGGGCTTTCCGACATACTCAGTGGCGTCGAAGAACTCTACTTTGGGTTTGTTGCCGTCCATCGCGATGGCGATGCCCCAATACTTGCCTTTTTCTTTGGGGAAACCTTCCACGATGAGGGCCTGGATGCCCATGACGGCGATATCGGCGGCCCAGGAGGTGCCGGCGTTGGCTTCTTTGATACCGCCCGTCAGCGGAGATTTGCCGCCGACAGAGATGCGCGCCGAAGTTGGCGCAGAGGTGCCGGTGACGAGTCCAGGGGCAAAGACCAACTTATTATTGGGTCCAAGAGCATGGCACTTGGGGGGGACTTCTTGGGCTACGAGGGTCGAGGTCAAGCCGCGCCCGCCGAGAATTTTGTAGGCTTCTGGCGCTTCCTCAATGCTGGCGGAAAGGTCAGTCATATTTACACGTACGAACCACATAGAAAAACCTCCTCAATCATAATTTGGATTGGATATTTTGTTCGCTACTCATACCAATGATGAAAAGGCCGGGTGATGTATTTGTAGCGCTTTCGCCGCCACAAATACATGTTCATCGGCGGCAACCCAGCTTTGGTGGTAGATTCGGGTGGCGTGTGGGGGGAATAGAATTCGGGACCTCCTTACTGGCCGTTTAAAACAAATCGGCGCAAATTTGAACTATCCGGTCACCTAAATAAACCGGAATCGTCCTCCTTTGCGCAACGGCGGGTAATGGAAATTGCTCTCCATACCTTATCGTTCACCTATCCCCGTGGGAGTCAGTGAATCGGAGGGGGCGCGGGTCTTTCATCCGCATTCTTATTATAGGGAAGCAGGTGTCATATGTCAACATAAATCGGATTTGTGCAGATTGGGCCAGGGGGATTCAGCGCAGGGGTTTGGAAAGGCAATCTGGATTCAGCGTATAATCGATACGATGCAACCGGTATGGTTGATGAACAGTGGAAACCTATACTCCAACAAGCGAGGCGTTATGGACCTGATGGCATACGGTGAATTGGAAAACCTCAAGCGAGAAATCAATTTCCATAACTATCGGTATCATGTGCTGGACGCGCCGGTGATTAGCGACGTGGAATACGACCGCCTGGTGGCGCGTTTGAAGCAAATTGAGGCGGCGCATCCGGAGTGGATCACGCCCGATTCCCCAACACAACGGGTGGGTGGGGCTGTTTCGGAGAAATTTGCCAAAGTGCGTCACCCCGCGCCGGTGTTGAGCCTGGCGAACTGCTTTGGGGTGGATGACTTGAAGGCCTGGGTGGAGCGCATTGCTAAGCTGGACGAGCGCGTGCGCGCGGCGGATTTTGTGGTGGAGCCCAAGATCGATGGTTTGACCGTGGTGCTGACCTACCGCAACGGTTTGTTCGCGCAAGGCGCGACCCGCGGGGATGGCGAGGTGGGCGAGGACATTACCCCCAACCTTCGCACCATCCGCGCGCTGCCGCTGCGGCTGCCGGTGGACCCGCAAGGGCCTCAGCCGCCCGAATTGCTGGTGGTGCGCGGCGAAGCCTTTATGATGAACAAGGAGTTTGATGCGCTCAACAAGCGCCTGGAAGAAGCCGGCGAGCGCACTTACCTGAATCCACGTAACACCGCAGCGGGATCGCTGCGGCAGTTGGACCCCGGCCTGACTTCCACCCGCCCGCTGACTCTGTTTACCTATGCCATTGTGGCGGCAGAAGGAGGTGTTCCTACTACCCAATGGGGCCAATTGGAATATTTGAAAGCGCTGGGGTTGCCGGTCTCGCCGGATGTCGAGCACTTCTCCGACCTGGAGGGTGTGCTGGGCGCGGTGGAGGATTGGCGCGAGCGGCGTGACCGGTTGCCTTATGAAGCGGATGGAATTGTGATCAAGCTCAATGATCTGGACCTGGCGGCTGAGTTGGGCTTTGTGGGTAAGGACCCGCGCGGAGCGATGGCCTTCAAATTCCCCGCCCGCGAGGTGACCACGCGCCTGCAAGATATCGGCGTGAACGTGGGGCGTACAGGCGTGCTGACTCCCTATGCTATGCTCGACCCGGTGGAAATCGGTGGGGTGATTGTCAAGCAAGCCACCCTGCACAACTTTGATTACATTGCCGAGAAGGATATTCGCATTGGCGACCGGGTGCTGGTGAAGCGCGCCGGAGAGGTCATTCCTTATGTGATTGGGCCGGTTGCCGAGCTGCGCACGGGCGAAGAGCGCGTTTTCGAGCCGCCGCAAAACTGTCCGGTGTGCGGCCAGCCGGTAGAGCATTTGGAGGGCGAGGTGCCCTGGTATTGTGTGAACCTGGCCTGCCCAGAGCAGTTGGTGCGTAACCTGGAGCATTTTGTCTCGCGTGGAACGATGGATATCGTTGGCCTGGGGATCAAGATCGTGGTGCAGTTGGTGGAGGCCGGGCTGGTGAAATCGCCGGTGGATCTGTACAAGCTGACCAAAGAGGAACTGCTCAAGCTGGAAGGCTTTGCCGAAAAGAAGGCTGAGAATCTGTTGCAATCCATCGAGGCGTCCAAGGCGCAACCCCTGGCGCGGCTAATTAGCGCGTTGGGGATTCACCAGGTGGGTGAGGTTCTGGCTGCGGACCTGGCGCGCTACTTTCCAGACTTGGACAGCCTGGCACGGGCCACAGAAGAAGACTTGCAAATGATCGAAAACGTGGGACCAAACACGGCAAAATCCATTGTGGATTGGTTTGCTCGGCCTGGTAACCTGGAAATTTTGGCCGGATTCAAGGCGGTGGGGCTGTGGCCGGTGAGTCGTCCGGCCGAGGTTGACAGCGGCATGAAGGCGCTGGATGGGTTGGTCATTGTGGTTACCGGGACTCTGCCGAACTTTACCCGAGAGGGGATCAAGGAATTCTTGCAAGAGCAGGGGGCCAAGGTGACTGACAGCGTGAGTAAGAAGACGGATTACCTGGTGGCGGGCGAGGCCGCCGGGTCCAAGCTGGACAAGGCGCGCCAGTTGGGCGTGCCGGTGTTGGATGAAGCCGCCTTGATGGCCTTGATCGAGGAAAGGAAAACATCATAGCTACCCTATATCTTAAACCTGACCGGGAGAAGCCTGTTCAGCAAGGCCGCCCGTGGATTTTCTCGGGAGCCATTGCCCGCGAGGAGGGGCACGCCCAGCCCGGCGAGACGGTGGCGGTGCGCAGCGCGAGCGGCGAGTTTCTGGCCTGGGCGGCTTATAGCCCCGAATCCCAGATTCGGGCGCGGGTGTGGACCACGGACGAGGCTGAACGGGTGGACCGTGGCTTTTTGCGCGAGCGGCTGGGACGAGCCCTGGCGCTGCGTGAGGCGGTGATTCCGGCGGGCGAGACGGATGCGTTGCGCCTGGCGCACGGGGAATCGGATGGGCTGCCGGGATTGGTGGTGGACCGCTACGCGGATTGGCTGGTGGTCCAAATCCTGTCGGCGGGCATGGAGCGATGGAAGGATGAGGTGGTTGGCCTGCTGGGCGAGCTGACTGGCGTGAAAAACATCTATGAGCGCTCGGACGTGGATGTGCGTAAGTTGGAAGGGTTGGAAGAACGTAAAGGTGTTTTGATGGGCAGCGGGCCGTCGGGATCGGTTGAGGTCGAGGAGAACGGGCTCAAATTTCATGTGGATATCTCCGGCGGGCAGAAGACCGGCTTTTACGTGGATCAACGCCGCAACCGGGCCCGATTGGGAGCCTACGCGGCGGGCCGCGAGGTACTGAACTGCTTTTGTTATACAGGCGGGTTCTCGCTGTACGCGCTGCGGGGCGGGGCAAGTTCGGTGCTGTCGCTGGATACTTCGGCGGAAGCGGTGGAGCAGGGGGCGGCCAACCTGGCGCTGAATGGGCTGCCCGCGGAAAAGGCAGAGTGGCGTGAGGCTGATGTATTCCAGGCGCTGCGCCTATTCCGTGACCAGGGACGCTCTTTTGATTTGATTGTGCTGGACCCGCCCAAGTTCGCGCCAACGGCGGCGCAGGTAGAGCGGGCAGCGCGGGGCTATAAGGATATCAATCTGTTGGCTTTCAAGCTGTTGCGGCCGGGTGGTGTGCTGTTCACATTTTCCTGTTCGGGGGGCGTGACGGCGGATTTGTTCCAGAAGATTGTGGCTGGGGCGGCGCAGGACGCAAAGGTGGATGCGGCGATTGTGGAGCGGTTGGCGCAAGGGCCCGACCACCCGGTGGCGTTGAATTTCCCGGAAGGGGAATATCTGAAGGGGTTGGTGTGCTTGAAGAGATGAGAAGAGATTTTCCACCAATTACACGAATGGAAGACAGAATTCATCCGCGAATGGACGCGAATAAGCGCGAATGGAAAAAAAGGAAATTTTTCCACGAATGGTCTCGTAGGGGCGAAGCGGTGGTAAGTGGGATGTGAATCATCCAGAATCGAGCTGCGCCCATGAAGAAGGGAAGAGGAACCGTAGCGGTACGGAAGGCGCAGAGAGAAGAAAAGTGAGCAAGAGAAAGGGTTATACTTTTCGCGGACAGTGAGAACACGATGAAACTATCCTCCTTTACCCTCGAACGATATTTTGCGCAATATGAATTCAATACCAAGTACCTGTTGTGCAGTTCGGACTGCGAGTCGCTGGCGGTGAAGGAATTGCTGGCGATGGAACCGGGCGCGGAGGAGCGGCTGTGGGGGCTGTGGCTGGGATATACGGAGTCGTTGGGCAGCCCCAGTCTGCGCGAAGTGATCAGTGGGATCTACGCGGGCATCGGGCCGGGGCAGGTGCTGGTGCACAGTGGGGCGGAAGAGGCAATTTTTTTGTTTATGAATGCTGCGCTCCAGCCAGGCGACCATGTGATCGTGCAGTGGCCGTGTTACCAATCTTTGAGCGAGGTGGCGCGGGCCATTGGCTGCGAAGTGACTCCCTGGCGGCTGCGCGAGGTGGGGGGAGCCTGGACGGTAGACCTGGATGAACTGCGGCGGGCCTTTCGGGCAAATACGCGGGTGGTGGTGGTCAACTCGCCGCACAATCCGACCGGGTATCACCTGACTCCGGCTGAGCAGGCCGAGGTGGTTGCCTTGACGGAGGTGTACGGCGCGCTGTTGTTCTCCGACGAGGTGTATCGAGAGTCCGAACACGACCCGGCGGACCGGCTACCGGCGGCCTGTGATTTGAGCGAGCGGGCCGTATCGCTGGGGGTGATGTCGAAGACCTACGGGCTGGCAGGGTTGCGTATTGGCTGGGTCGCCACCCGTAACGCAGCGGTGTTTGAACGCATGGCTGGGATGAAGGATTACACGACCATCTGTAACAGCGCTCCCGCCGAGTTGCTGGCGGAGGTGGCTTTGAAGCACCGCGGGCAGTTGGCGGCTCGCAACGTGGGCTTGATTCGAGAGAATTTGCGGGTATTGGATGGGTTCTTTGAGCGGCAGGCGGGGCGCTTTGCCTGGCTGCGCCCCAGGGCGGGGTCGGTGGCTTTCCCTCGTCTGGTGGGCGAGGATATTGAGTATTTCTGCCAGCAATTGGTGACCGAGGCGGGGGTTCTGCTGCTTCCGGGTACGTTGTTTGATATGCCGGGAGGGTACTTCCGGTTGGGCTTTGGGAGGAAGAACTTGCCCGAGGCGTTGGGGGCGCTGGAGGAGTATCTGGGGAGAAGACAGGACTCCACGAACGACACGAATTGAAGAGAAGAGGATTTATCCGCGAATGACCCTGGCAAGGCCAGGGTGAGGCGCGAATTGTCTTGTTGGGGCGCGGAATGAGAATCATCCGGAAACGAGCTGCGCCCGTGGGGGAAGCGAGGAACCGCGGAGGTGCTGAATGAAGCCGAAGATTGAAGACTTGGGCGAGTGGGTGACCGTTGATGATTACACGGTGCGTGTGGAGAGCGGCCAAAAGGACGCGGTGATCTATGACAACGGGTTGATTTCGCCGGAACACGTGCGCAGCGTGCGGGTGTTGGTTGCTTATGCCAATCATTCCGCCCAGGCGTTGAAGTTCCGTCTGTCGCAGTGGTTGCTTTTTGACATCGAAGGGTATTCTTATGAATCGGAACTGCGTGACCAGTTTTACGCGGACGATGCGCCGGTGAAACTGCGCGAAGGGATGATTGACCCTGGACAACAGACGAGAGGCTGGGTGGCTTTCAAGCTTCCGGAGAAAGCGCAACCGGCGTATGTTCAGTTTCGAACCGATTACCTGACGCGTAAGGTGGTGAATATTCGGGTGTCGTCATCTCCCCTGGGCCCGCAGGCAGAAGAGCGGGAACTCGAGGCGTTGCAGTGTCCCGGCTGCGGCGCGCCTTTGCGGGTGGGTGGCGAGGCGACGACCCAATGCCCTTATTGCGACAACGCGGTTTTTGTGCCCAAGGCGCTGCGCAAAGGGGCTTAAAAAGAGGGCAAGGGTGTGATGGGTGGGGCTGCCTGGATTGCGCAATCCCCGTGCCGCTACGCGGAGGCGGGCAAAGGTGGAGCAGCCGTCCTTTTATTCGTACCTGGGAATGATTATAATGAATGCTATCCGAAAAGAATCGCTGGGCGGGGCGGGCCCAAACAACAAAAGGAGCAAGTATGACTTTGAAGCATGGCTTTGAACTGCTGCGAGAAGAGCATATCGCGGAATTGAACTCTACAGCGCGGATCTACCGGCATGTCAAGAGTGGCGCGAAGCTGCTTTCGCTGATCAATGATGATGAAAACAAGGTCTTTGGCATCACCTTCCGTACCCCGTCGAATAACTCGACCGGCGTGGCGCACATCATGGAGCACTCGGTGCTGTGCGGGTCGCGTAAATACCCGGTGAAAGAGCCGTTCGTTGAACTGGTGAAGGGTTCGTTGAATACCTTCCTGAATGCCTTCACCTACCCGGACAAGACCTGTTACCCGGTAGCCAGCCAGAACACCCAGGATTTCTACAACCTGGTAGATGTGTACCTGGACGCGGTGTTTTATCCCCTGATCGGGCCGTACACCCTCAAGCAGGAGGGCTGGCATTATGAGCTAGACAGCCTGGACGGCGAATTAACGTATAAAGGTGTGGTTTTTAATGAAATGAAGGGCGCGTATTCGTCGCCAGACGGCGTTCTGGATGAAGCGGTGCAGCAGGCACTGCTGCCCGATACCATCTATGGCATCGACAGCGGGGGCGATCCGGCCCACATTCCGGATTTGAGCTACGCGATGTTCAAGGATTTCCACGAGCGCTATTACCATCCCAGCAATGCCCGCATCTATTTTTATGGAAACGACGACCCCGAGGAGCGCCTGGCGATTCTGGATGGATATCTGCGCGATTTCGACCAGATTCCGGTGCCTTCGAAGATCGAACTACAACCCCGGTTTGACGCGCCGCGGGTGGTTACGCAACCGTATGAGGTGAGTGAATCGGAAGAAAACCCCAAGGCGATGATGACCACCGCGTGGCTGCTGCCCGAAACCGGTGATGTGGAATTGACCATTGGGTTGGAGGTCCTCAATCACATCCTGATCGGCACGCCCGCTTCTCCGCTGCGCAAGGCCTTGATCGATTCGGGGCTGGGCGAAGACGTGAACGGACGGGGCATGGAAAGCGACTCGAAGCAGATGTTCTATTCTGTAGGCATGAAGGGCGTACAATCGGAGAACCTGCCCGCGGTGGAGACGTTGATTTTGGATACACTCAAGAAGCTGGCTGAGGAAGGCATCGATCCAGACACAGTGGCGGCTTCATTCAACACAGTGGAGTTCGTTCTGCGCGAGCGCAACACCGGACGCTTCCCTCGCGGCTTGATGACCATGCTGCGGTCACTGGGTACTTGGCTTTATGAAGGGGACCCGCTGGCTTTGCTGCGCCTGGAGGAGCCGCTGGCCAATATCAAGTGCAAACTGGCGGCGGGGGAACGTTATTTTGAGAACTTGCTGAGCAAGTACTGGCTGGAAAACAATCACCGGGTGACGGTGCGGTTGGAGCCGGACTCGGGTTTGGCGGAGCGGCGCGACGAAGAAGAGAAGGCTCGCCTGGCGAAGGCTCGGGCGGCCATGACCCAGGCGGATCTGGAAGCCGTGATGGCGGAGGCGCAGGAATTGAAGCACCGCCAGGAGACGCCCGACAGCCCCGAAGCGTTGGCGACCATTCCCTCCTTGAAGTTGGAGGATATTGACCGCGAAATCCGGCGCATTCCTGCGGAAGAAATCCAGGGCGCTCCGGCGAAAATCCTCTATCATGACCTGTTCACCAACGGGATTGTGTACTTTGATTTGGGCTTCAATTTGCACACTCTGCCCAAGGAATGGCTGCCCTATATTCCATTGTTTGGGCGGGCTCTGACCGAGATGGGGACGCAACGATCCAGCTTTGTGCAGTTCTTACAGCGTATTGGGCGCTCAACGGGTGGAATCCGACCGCAGACGATGATTTCGGCTGCGGTGGGACGACCGGCAGCGGAGACCTGGTTCTTCCTGCGGGGCAAGGCCATGCTGGACCAGACTGGGGAACTGCTGGACCTGATGAAAGAAGCTTTGCTCGAGGCGCGGCTGGACGACCGCGAGCGCTTCCGGCAGATGGTGTTGGAGGAAAAATCGGGGCTGGAGAGTGGTTTGGTGCAGGCGGGGCACAGGATCATCAACACGCGCATGAAAGCGCACTTTGATGAGTCAGGTTGGGCCGTGGAGCAATTGTACGGCGTGAGCCAGTTGTTCTTCCTGCGCAGCCTGTTGGAAGAAATCGACCAGAATTGGGCGGGCGTGCAGCAGCGACTAGAAGGCATCCGCGCCGAATTATTCCGCCAGGGCAACGCCGTTGCCAATGTGACTCTGGACGAGGCGAGCTGGAAGACGGCCAGAGGGCAGATCGTGGCCTTTTTGGGCGGGCTGCCGGGCGGAACGAGCGCCCGGATGGACTGGAGTGGGGCGGTTCAACGTGGCGAGACAGGCGAGGGCCTGACCATCCCCGCGCAGGTGAATTACGTAGGCAAGGCAGGGAGCCTGTTCGAGGCGGGATATCGGCTGAATGGTTCTGTGCTGGCAATTCTGCAACTGCTCAATACCACCTGGATGTGGGAAAAGGTGCGCGTACAGGGCGGAGCCTACGGCGGGTTCGCGGTATTTGAGTTGTACTCGGGGGTGTTCTCCTTCCTGTCGTATCGCGATCCGAACCTGCTCGCGACGCTGGATACGTACGACAAGACCGCGGAATTCTTGCGTGGGCTGCAAGTGCCGCCAGAAGAGCTGACCAAGGCGATTATTGGAGCGATCGGTGAGCTGGATGCTTATTTGCTGCCGGACGCCAAGGGCTTTACTTCATTGACGCGGCATTTGATTGGGGTGGATGACCGCTGGCGGCAGCAGTTCCGCGACGAACTGTTGGCCACCGGGCCACAGGATTTCGCCACACTGGCGGATGCGCTGGACGCGGTGAGCAAGGCTGGGCTGACGGTGGCGATGGGATCCGAAGGAGCCATGCAGGCAGCCAATGCTGAGCGGGATGGGCTGCTGAAGATCACCAAAGTACTGTAAGCGAAGTGATCCAACAACACCTGACAGGTTTTCGAAAACCTGTCAGGTGTTGAGTATTAATGGGGGGAGGGCCAGATGAACATTCTCAATAAGGTTCTGCGGGTGGTGGTCGCCGTGTTCATCGCGGTGGCGGGCTGGGGAAGTTTTGGGCAGGATAACCCTGTCCTGGCGGCAGGAAGCACGTATTACGTTTCGACCAGTGGAAACGACAGCAATACCGGGTTGTCGCCCGATAAACCCTTCAAGACGATTGGAAAGGTGAACGGGCTGGCTTTGCAGCCGGGCGATTCGGTGCTGTTCCGCTGTGGAGACACCTGGCGAGGGGAGATGCTGCGCATCACTCGCTCGGGGGTGGCAGGCAGCCCAATTACCTATGGGTCTTTTCCTGAGTGGGATTGCGCGAACAAACCGGTGATCTCGGGAGCGCAGCCGATCGGTGAGTGGACATCTTCTGGCACACCCAGTATTTACATGGCCAACCTGCTGGCGGGAGATAACGCGGGAAAATTCGCCAACGGCATCAACCAGTTGTTCCGCGACGGGGTTCGATTGGGGATTGGACGCTGGCCGGATATCGACGCGCCGGATGGGGGGTATTCCGCCATCGATGGGCAGCCGGCATCCAACCAGTTCAGTGACAGCGCGCTCCCGGCCGTCGATTGGACGGGGGCCACGGCTCATATCAAGGGCATGCGCTGGTATATTCTCAATCGGGAGGTGACCGGCGACAGTGGCAGCACCTTGACGGTGGGGGCGAACCTGGATTGCTGGGGAGGCAACTGCACCGGTTGGGGTTTCTGGTTAGACAGTCATTTGGCAACGCTCAACCGGGATGGAGAGTGGTATTACGATGACGCAAACAAGAAGGTGTATCTCTATTCCAGTTCGGGCAGTCCATCGAATTCTGTGATCGAGGGATCCGTCGTGCAGGTTGAAGCTGGCAACCCCTATTTGGGTGGGATCATCCTGGGGCGGAATTTGCAAGAGCACGTTTCTTACGTGGTGATCCGGAATTTTGAGATCAGCAAGTGGTTTGACAGCGGCATCACTACGCCGATTAACCTGCGGGCGGATGAAAACTACCAGATAACATTGAGCAATAATCTCATTCGCGATGTGAATGGCACAGGAATCCGGCTGGCGACCTGGGTATATGATGCGGAGCGGTTTGGCAATGGGCCCAACGATTGGCGCGGTGGGCGCTATATCACCGTGACAGGGAACACCATTGAGCGGGCCAACCGGATGGGCATCGACTCGTTTGCGCGGTTGTCGACGTTCGAAAATAATTTGATTCGGGATGTAGGTGTGATTGCTAACCTGGGCAAGAGTGGGATGGGATGTAGCATGACCAGCGGCGGAGGCGCGTGCACCGAGGACGGAGATGGTATTCGCATCAAGGTGGGCGAGAACCGCGCATTCACTGGGAACAGCAATACCATCCAATATAATCGCCTGGAACGGGTTGGCTATAACGGCATGGATGTGTTCGGGTACGGCAATACGGTGTATCGCAACGTGATCGACCATCCCTGCTCTTCTAAGGGCGACTGCGGCGGGTTGCGCAGCTTTGGCAGCAATAACTTGAGCAATACATCCGTTTACGACCTGACCATCCGCGAGAACATCATTCTCGACTCGGTGGGTAACACCGACGGGGCCCGTTCGGACTTTGACTCGCTGTTTGGCTTTGGCCTATATATTGACAATGGCTCGCGCAACGTGACCGCGCAGGGCAACATCATTGCTCGCTGTACGGCGGCGGGGATTCTTTATCAACGCTCAACCGGGGCGGCGCTGGACAATATCTTGTTTGATAATTTCTACCCCAATTCGTGGGGCGCGCAGATGGTGGTCACCGGTTCGGGCGCTTACCTTAGCGTGCATACGGGGAATATCCTGCTGGGTAAGCAACCCAACACCTGGACGATGGATTTGGATGGGGTTGGCAACCTGGGAACGTCGAATGCCAATGGCTTTTACCACCCGACGCGAACGGGGAATATCCGGGTGGGCGGCAACGAGTGGACGCTGGCGCAATGGAGGAATAATTCGGGCAAGGATGGGAGCTCTGTCGAACGAGTGGCCTCGATTTTAGCGGGCGCGGAGATATTCTACAACGACACGATCACCGAGAAGACCATTTACTTGCAAAGACCCTATCGGGACCTGGCGCAGAATCCTGTGCCGATGTCGATTACCCTCCAGCCGTTCACGGCTCGAATCCTCGTGCCGGTTGGCGAGCCCATTGCGAACCTGGTTCTGACCAAGAGCGCGCCGAGTGGAATCGAAGCGGGAGGAACGATTGAATATCGCTTGAGGGTGGCAAACATGGGCGGCGCGGCGGCGACGAACCTGCTGGTGAGCGACACCCTGCCTGCCGGGACGACTTATGGGAGCGGGGGGAGTGAATTAGGCGGAGTGGTCACCTGGACATTGGGCAGCCTGGCGGCGGGCTCAGCGGAGGAGTTCACTTTCACGGTGACGGTGCAGCCGGGTGTGAAGGTGGTGCGCAATGTCACCTACAGCGTGACAGCAGACGGGCTGGATGCGGTGATCGGCGCCGCAGTGGTCACCATAGTGGACCCTGACCTGACATTCCTGCCGCTGGTACGCAGGTAGATGCGGTAAGCGCGAGCTATATCAGGCCGGGGCGGCAAGCGATTGCGCCAGCACCTGGGTTGTGACCGGTTGGCGGATGTGTTCCGCGGCAACCGGGCATTTCACCTTGAACAGGAAGAAGATATTGGCCGGGTGGCTGCTGAGCGATTCGAAGTTGCCCTGACCTTTGGCAATGACCAGGTCGGCGTTGTCGATGAGCGCGCGGATTTCGGGGTGGCAATCGGAGAGGATGGTTCCGGGGGCATCGGAGCCATCCTCGATTACGCGGACGAGCGGATCGAGGCCGACGGCGCGGGCTTCTGGTAGGGTGGCGTCATTGATCACCGGCGAGCCGCGCACCACCAGAGTGACGCGTTGGGGGGCGAGCTGCTCGACCAGCAGGCGGTCAAAGGCGATTTCGCCGGCGTTATCGGTTAGATAAACAATCGAGCGGGCTGTGTCTACAAAATGACGGAATTTTTCAACCTCTCCGAAGAAGGGATCGGTGAAGGCTTCTTGCACCACCCGGCGCACATCCTCCTCGCTAATTTCGCTGTGGATAGCCATGTCGATCCGGTTTCCGGCAATGGCTATCCGTGCCGCCGTGATTAAGGGGTCGCTGGAAGCATCTATTTGGGCGCGCAGGGTGGGTAAGCACTCCAAGGCGGCCTGGTTGGTGCGTTCTTTTAGGGCATGGTAGGGATCGGGTTGATGGGTGATTTCGCGCAGCCGCCGGTGAATGCGTTGGGCCAGGGCCGGAGGGGATTGGGCCAAGTCGATATCGGAGGTCCAGCGCAACACCTCGCGGAGAATTTGTTCGTGGACGCTGGCTTCGGGGGAGATCATCCGAGCTGCGTCCAAGGTTTGGCGGAGGATGCAAGGGATGCAATCGAGAGATGTCCTCATGGGGGGCCTGGCTTGGGGAAGGGGCTGGGCAAAGGAGCCCGCCCGTGGATTGTATCACGGGGGGGCGTGAAAACCGTCTTAAAAGCAACTTCTCCACCGTCTCTCTGGGAAAGAGAGGGTGGAGAAGCGGGTGTGGAGATGGCGGGAATCGAACCCGCGTCCGAAAGCATCGACCCGCGAACATCACCGAGCGTAGTCGGTTCCTGTTCTTACCGGCCGGCCTGGAACCAACAGAAGGCGCGGCCGGGCATTCACTCAGGCCCGAAAGCCCTCTTTCGTCCGGTTCGTGACCCTCCCGGGCGGCATCCTTACTTTGTTGCGCCTGTTCGACCTCCGGTAAGGAAGCGGGGCCGGCAGACGTCGCCCGTGAGGGCGAGTTGCCATCTCAAGCTACACTAGGCAGCGAGAGGGAGGGCAGAGTAAGTGCGATTGGCACTTGATTTTTTGCGCGGAGTTAACGAGTTCGGCGCCGCTCGGCTCGCAGTCCGGGACCAGCCTCTCCCGTCGAAGCCTGTCATCCCCGGATGCAGTTGCATTATAGCACAATAAAGAAGGATATTTCTCCACGAACCCTGGCACTTGCATCCACACCGTCCCGGTGTCCTGCCGGGAGGGCAAGTGTTACACGAATGACACGAATTGGTAGAGAAGGGAATTTTCCGCGAACCCGGCAAAACCGGGGCAAGTGTGGGCGCGAATGTGCGCGAATTTCTGGCAGGGGGCAGCGGTAGGGATAAGCGATGGTTTGACCCAGAGTTGCGCTGCGACCGGAGAGGAAGAAGAGCGCCGCGGAGGCGCGGAGAGCGCAGAGGAAAAATGAGATATAAATAAAGAATCAGGGTAAAATTAGGCGTTTGCGCGAGCAGCGAATTTCTCCAGCGGAGGTGACGGATGATCACGATTTACAAGAACACAGAATCCGGTCTGGAGGTTATCCCCGAGGTGGTCACGGGTTGCTGGGTGAGCGTGGTGGACCCAACAACCAACGAAATTGAGACTTTGACCGAGATGGGCGTGCCGCAAGATTTTATCACCTACCCCCTGGACCTGGATGAGCGCGCCCGGTCGGAGCGGGAGGATGACGGGACGCTGCTGGTTGTGCTGCGTGTGCCGTTCTTCCAGGGCACAAAGGTGGATATCCCTTACATTACTATTCCGTTGGGCATCATCCTGACCAACCGCTTCTTGATCACCGTGTGCCGGCGGCCCAATGAAATTTTGGAAAATTTGAGTTCCGGTAAGGTGCGCGGGCTTTCTACGGCTAAGCGCAACCGCTTTGTGCTGCGGATTTTGCTGATGGCGGCGAACCGCTATCTGTATTACTTGCGCGAAATCAACCGCATCATCGAAACTTTGGAAGACCAGATTGTGTTGGCTTCTCGCAACCGGGAGATGCTGGAGTTGCTCAAGTATCAAAAGAGCCTGGTGTACTTTACCACCGCGCTGCGCTCGAATGAGTTGATGCTGGAACGCTTGCAGCGTTGGCAGGTCTTCAAAGCCTTTGCCGACGATGAGGATTTGTTGGAAGATGTCATCACGGAGAACCAGCAAGCCATCGAAATGGTGGGCATTTCGACCACCATCCTCAGTTCTACGATGGATAGTTTTGCGTCTTTGGTGTCTAACAATCTGAATGAGGTCATGAAATTCCTGGCTTCGGTCACCGTGGTGATGAGTATTCCGACCATCGTGACCAGCTTCTTCGGCATGAACGTGTCTTTGCCGTTCCAGGATTACTGGTGGGCTTACCTTTTTATCGTGGGCCTGTTTGTGGTCATGGCGGCAATTGTCGTGATCATTTTCAAGAAACGCGACTGGTTCTAGGCAGGGGTTGTACACCCTCTGGGCAGCCGCATGGAAAGGCTGATACAATGCCGGTATGAAAGCAACACCGGATCCCACCCGACCCAACGGTCACGAACCCAACCCGGCAGACTCTGCCGGGTTTATTCGCCTGGAAGGACTCACGAAGGGCTACCTGGAAGCCGGGCGAGAGCGGCTGGTCCTGCAAGATGCCGACCTGAGCATGGCTCGGGGCGAGCTGACTGCCATTTTGGGCAAGAGCGGCAGTGGGAAAACGACACTCCTCAACCTGATCAGCGGCATTGACCGGGCGGAGAGCGGCGAGGTGAGCGTGGGCGGGCTGCGTCTGACGCGCATGGATGAGCGTGCGCGCACGCTGTTCCGGCGCGAGAAAATCGGATTTATCTTTCAGTTCTTCAACTTGATCCCTACGCTGACGGTGTGGGAAAACCTGACCTTGCCGTTGGAGTTGAACGGACTGCTGGATGAGGCGGGCCGTCTGCGGGCGGAGAGTCTCCTGGCGGAAGTGGGGCTGCAAGGCCGCGAGAAGACCTATCCCGACCGACTTTCAGGCGGCGAGCAGCAGCGGGTGGCCATTGCCCGGGCTCTGATCCACGATCCGATCCTGGTGTTGGCTGACGAGCCGACCGGCAACCTGGATGAGGACACCGGGCGGATCATTTTGAACTTGCTAGATCGCCTGACCCGCCGCGCGGGAAAAAACATGCTGCTGGTGACGCACAGCGCAGAAGCGGCGGCTATCGCCGACCGGATCTACACCTTGCATGAAGGGCGGTTGGTGGAGGTTGAAAAATGAAGCTGCGAGTGCTGCTGCGGGTGGGGTGGCGCTACCTTTCCCGGCATGCCTGGCAGAGCGCTTTGATGGTGTTGGGGATTTCGCTGGGGGTGGCGGTGGTGGTAGCCATCGATCTGGCGAATGCCAGCGCCAGCCGTGCATTTCAATTGAGTACCGAAGCCCTGACCGGCAAAGCCACGCACCAGATCACAGGGGGGCCGCAGGGACTGGACGAGCAAGTGTACATCGATCTCAAACGGAGTGGGTGGCGTGGACCCGCCGCGCCCGTGCTGAGCGAGTATGTCTCGGCGGAAGCGCTGGGCGGGTCGCCAATGCAGCTTCTGGGCATTGACCCGTTCGCCGACGCGCCCTTCCGCGACTTTTTGGGCGAGCAGAGTGGCGCGCCGCTGGCGGAGCTGACTGCCTTCTTGACCAGACCTGGCGCAGTGCTGCTGGCGCGAACGACCGCGGAGCGATTTGGATTGAGCGGTGGAGAGCGCTTTGAAATCACCGTGGGCGGGCGGAACCGGACGGTGTTCGTGGCGGGGTTACTCGACGCCAAGGATGATTTATCGCGGCGGGCGTTGGAAGGCGTGCTGCTGGCGGATATTGCCACAACCCAGGAGCTCATCGGGCGGCCTGGTTGGCTCAGCCGGGTGGATCTGATCCTCGACCCAGCCCGGCCAGAGTTGGTCAGGCAATTGGAAGCCCGGCTGCCGCAAGGGGCCCTGGTGGTGAAAGCCGAAGCGCGCAGCTCGGCGGTTGAGCGCATGACGGAAGCCTTCCGCTTGAATCTGAGCGCGTTGAGCCTGCTGGCTTTGGTGGTTGGGCTGTTCTTGATCTATAACACGATGACCTTCTCGGTGGTGCAGCGGCGAGGATTGTTTGGCACACTGCGCTGCCTTGGCGTCACCCGTCGTGAGATTTTTGGCATGGTGTTAGCTGAAGCAGCCCTGGTCGGGATTTTGGGCGTGACGCTAGGCATCGGTTTGGGCATTGTCCTGGGCAAGAGCACGGTGGGCATGGTTTCGCAAACCATCAACGATCTGTACTTCACCACCACGGTGCGAGATACGGGCGTGCCGGTGGAGAGCCTGGTGAAAGGCGCGCTGGTGGGCCTGTTGGCCACTGTGTTCACTGCCGCTTTGCCGGCCCTGGAAGCAGCCTCGATACCGCCGCGGGCGGCCTTGCTGCGCTCTGGATTAGAGGTCAAAGCGCGCCGCTCCAGTGCATGGGCAGCGCTGGGTGGGGTGGTGATCTTGGGGGCGGCGCTGCTGGTGTTCCAGATTCCTACCACCAGCCTGGTGGCGGGGTTTGGCGGCACGCTGCTGACCGTGCTGGGCGCGGCGCTGTTGGCTTCGGCGGCAGTGGTGGCTTTGGTGTGGCTCCTAACCCCACTGACACGACGATTGTTTGGATTGGAGGGAAGGCTGGCTCCGCGAAATCTGCTCAATTCGCTCAGCCGGACCTCGGTGGCCGTGACTGCTTTGATGGTGGCTGTGGCGGTGACTATTGGGGTGGGTATCATGATCTATGGGTTCCGTAACACGGTGGTATTGTGGATGGAGCAGACTCTGCAAAGCGATATTTATCTTTCGGCGCCGGCTTTCACGGCGACCACGCCCTCTTCGCCCATCGATGTGAGAATCCTGGACCGGCTTGAAAGCTGGCCCGGCGTGAGGCGGGTGGACCTGACCCGCTCGACCACGGTGATGGCTCGGCAGGGACAGGTGAATCTTTCAGCCATGCGCAACCCCGATATCGGCGACGAGCGCGCGTTTATCAGCCTGGCGGTGGGGGCAGACGAGGTCTGGGCAGCGTTGGAAGCGGGCAGCGTGCTGCTGTCTGAGCCGCTGGCTTACCGGTTGGGGGTCGAGAAACCGGGCGGGCAGATTGAGCTGGAGACGCCGGAAGGTTGGCGCAGTTTCCGAGTGATTGGGGTGTACTATGATTACGCCTCCAGCGAGGGATTGGTGCTGATGAGCCTGAACCTGTACCGGCAGTTGTGGGCGGATGAGGCCGTCACAGCGGTGGGGTTGCGGTTGCAGCCGGGGCAGGATGCGGACGTGGTGACGCGAGATTTGCAGGATGGGTTGGGAAATGGGCAGTCTTTGCTCATCCGACCGAACCAAAACCTGCGTGCCGATGTGCTGGAGGTGTTCGACCGGACATTTGCCATTACCGTGGCGCTGCGCATGTTAGCCACGGTGGTGGCTTTCATTGGCGTGTTGAGCGCGCTGCTGCTCTTACAGTTGGAAAAGCAGCGTGAGATCGGTATTCTGCGGGCCCTGGGCTTGACCGGCGGGCAGTTGCGCAAGATGGTGTTGATCGAGACGGGCATGATGGGGTTGATGGCTGGGCTGCTGGCCCTGCCCGTGGGCTACGCGTTGGCATCGATTTTAATTTATGTGATCAACCGGCGCTCGTTCGGTTGGACGTTGCAGGCCTCGGTATCGATCGAGGCGCTGGCGCAGGGGGTCCTGGTGGCGCTGGTCGCGGCGCTGTTGGCAGGCATTTACCCGGCGCTGCGCATGAGCCGCATGGCCGCGGCGGAGGCGATTCGTTATGAATAAGCGCTGGCGGTGGGTGTGGGGGGCGGTTGGAGCGGCTGTCCTGGCGGTGGGATTGGGGCTGGCGCTGCGCCCGCGGCAACCAGAGCGTGTGCAGGCTCGCCTGGAAGGGCTGCCTGCCGCGGAAGGAACCTTTGAGCGGGCAGAGGGGCCGGTTGCGTTGACCTTTCCCAAGGATCACGGCCCGCACCCCGATTTTCAGACGGAGTGGTGGTATTACACGGGCAACCTGCAAAGCGTTGATGGGCTGCGTTTTGGCTATCAATTAACTTTCTTCCGCCGGGCTGTGAGCGCGCCCGAGGAGCGCAGTATGCGTGAATCGGCGTGGGCCGTCGAGCAGGTGTACCTGGCGCATTTTGCTCTGACGGATGTGGCTGGCGGGCAGTTCTATGCCGAAGAGCGGCTGGAGCGGGGGGCGGCTGGGTTGGCGGGAGCGGCGGGAGAACCGGCCTTTGCGGTGTGGTTGCAAGATTGGCGGGTGGAGCAAACCGGCGCGGATTCTTACCGGTTGGTTGCAACGCAGGAGGGTGTGTCCATCGCGTTGGAGTTGACCGATCGCAAGGGGCCGGTGCTGCAAGGGGAGGCGGGATACAGCCAGAAAGGCCCAGAAGCGGGCAACGCATCGATTTATATCAGCCAGACGCGCCTGGAAAGCAGGGGCTCCATCAAGATTGGAGGAAAGGAAGTGGCGGTGGCTGGGTGGAGTTGGATGGACCATGAGTACAGTACCAGCGCTTTGAGCGATGGACAGGTGGGTTGGGATTGGTTTTCAATTCAACTCGGTAACAACCGTGAAATGATGGTGTACACCCTGCGGCGAGCGGACGGCAGCATTGACCCTTTCTCGAAGGGCACGCTCATTTATGAAAATGGCAGCACGCGAACGCTGACAGCCGGGGATTTCAGCATCGAGGCAACGGGGCAGTGGAAGAGCCCGGTCAGCGGGGCCGTGTACCCGGCGGGGTGGGTGATCCGCGTGCCGGGGGAGAACCTTGAATTAACGATCACGCCGCTGATGGCCGACCAGGAATGGCGGGGGAGCTTCGTGTATTGGGAGGGGGCGGTCGGTGGGGAGGGGAG
>CAYOHX010000011.1:0-66195 GCA_964403875.1 uncultured Anaerolinea sp.
CTTTTCATTTGTGGAGGGAAATCCAATCGATATTCCATCATCGTCATGCTCGCAGCAACCAGTCTATTATGGTTGATGAGGATTGTTCTTCAACTTGTCTACCCACAGGGTTCACTATATCCGGGACTTCGGTATGGGATGTTGGCAGTATTCACAACCGTTTCGCTGTGTTATGTGGTTTCACTGATGATGATATTGTTGAAAACACCCATGGCAAACAATTAAAATCAAGAAAAGAGAACCATGAGTCCAAAAATTATCTTGATCATAGCTATCTCCTATAAACGCTTTCCGGGTCTCGACTTGGATTCGGAAGTTCACTACGCATTTCCGCCACCCTGGACTAAAAAGTCACGCTGTTTATCAAGTTCCCGTTGCTTATGCGGGGTTTCCGTCCTATAATCAATATGCTGCAAATTAAGATCAACAATGTTGGATTATGATCCACAAACCCGATGGGGCCACCCGAGTCATCATTGCAGGTAGCCCCTTCGAGTTCGATAAACCAATTGGCAACTCTTTACCGCCATCATTGAACAAGCCGGAAGCAATCGCTGCCTCATGGGGGCAGTCAAGAGGTGCGGGGTGCGAGAACGAAACGTGTACAACCCATTTTTGAATTCTGAACGCCAACTGCGCAGCGGTTGGTGGATCTTGTTATTCTTTCTTTTCCTGGCTTTCCTTCTGCTGCCAATCATCTTTATATCCCAGCAAGCGGGCAAGGAAGTATCAATTGGTTTACAAGCCATTTTGATCGCAGCCGTTTCAGGGATCTGTCAGCTATTACGACGAAAACCGATCACAGAACTGCTGGGAAAGATCGATCTGGGCTGGTTTCGGGATCTTGGCCTGGGCGGATTGATCGGGGCAGCCTTGATGCTGATCCCAGCCATCTTCTTGGGAATCACCGGATTGGTTAGCTGGCAGTGGAACCTCGATGGCTCCTTCAATTTCGTCTCGGGTTTGCTGCTCTTCGCCGGGGTTGCCATCGCAGAGGAATTACTATTTCGCGGCTTTATATTTCAACGCCTCCTCACCGGTATCGGTAACTGGCCGGCACAATTGATCGTGGCGGTCTTTTTCTTGTTGACTCATTTGAACAATCCGGGAATGACTGGCAGCGTAAGAATTATGGCAGGCGTCAATATTTTCCTGGCTTCGATTCTATTCGGGTTGGCCTTTCTTCGTACCCGAAGCCTTGCAATGCCGCTTGGAATCCATTTTATGGCAAATTGGGTTCAGGGTGGCTTGCTCGGATTCGGCGTGAGTGGCGAGGAGCAATCGGGATTACTGATCCCGATCATTCGCCAGGGATATAACTGGCTAACAGGTGGGGCGTTTGGACTGGAAGCCAGTCTTCCCGGGTTGGTGTGTGTGTTAGCCGCTTTGGTTCTGCTTTACACCTGGAAGAGGAAATGAGCGAGGATGGTTACATCGATACTGGCCACCAAACTCTATATTCCTCCATCTTCTCAGAACTATGTGCTCCGGCAACGGCTGGTGGATCGGCTAAACCAGGGACTTGACCGGAAACTAACCCTCGTTTCGGCTCCTGCCGGTTTTGGCAAAACGGCTCTGGTCAGCGAATGGGCCAAATGCTGCGGGCATAACGAACCAGCCGCTCCGGGTGAAACGCCGATCCGGACTGCATGGCTTTCCCTGGATGACCAGGATAGCGATCCGGTGCGCTTTTTGAGCTACCTGGTCGCCGCTTTGCAAATGGTTGTTCCAGGGTTGAGCGAAGGGATCCAGGGCATACTCCGGTCCTCTCAGCCGCCGATCGAACCGATCTTGGTCGCCATGATCAACGACATCACCACAGTAACCGGAAAAATCATCCTTGTCCTCGACGATTACCATATGATTGACTCCGTGAAGGTGGATGAAGCGATCGCCTACCTGATCGATCATCTGCCCCCCTTGATGCACCTTGTGATCACCACCCGCGAAGATCCGCAGCTTCCTCTGGCCAGGCTGCGTGCCAGAGGGCAGATGACCGAGCTGCGTGTGTCTGATCTTCGCTTCACCCCAGATGAGGCGGTGGATTTTTTCGCAGGAATGGGGATCAAGCTGCTGCCGGAAGAGATCACGGCGTTGGAAGAACGCACGGAAGGTTGGATCGCCGGTCTCCAGTTAGCCGCCCTGGCTATTCAAAGCGGCCCAGATGTCCCTGCATTTATCCGCGATTTTTCCGGCGACCACCGCTACATCATGGATTACCTGGTCGAAGAAGTGCTCCGCCGCCAACCTGAGCCTGTCCGGCGTTTCTTGTTGCAAACATCCATCCTCGACCGGCTCCACGGCCCATTATGTAACGCCGTTACAGGCCAAACGGATGGCAGCACGCAGCTCGAAAATCTGGAGCACGGCAATTTCTTTATAATTTCGCTCGATGATCAGCGACGCTGGTACCGGTATCACCATCTGTTCGCCGATGTGCTGATGGCGCATTTGAAAACCGAACAACCTGATCAGGTACCCACGCTGCACCGGCGCGCAAGTATATGGTACGAGCAGCAAGGCGCATTTGCGGATGCCATCCGGCATGCGCTGGCGGCGGATGATTTCGCCAGAGCCGCGGATAAGATCGAGCAGGTATTTCCAGCCATGTCACGTACCAGGCAGGAGCTTACACTGCTGGGTTGGCTCAGGGCGCTGCCCGAAGCGCTGGTGCACAACCGGCCTGTGCTGTGTAATCTCTATGCCGGGACGCTCATGCAGATCGGCGAAATTCAGCAGGTGGAAGACTGGCTGCTGACTGCCGAGCAGTGGTTAGATCTATACCAGGACGGGCTCGAGCGGCTGGGAGAAAACAGCGTCGTTGTGAATCAAGAGGAATTCCGGCGGCTGCCAGGCGCGGTCGCCCTTCACCGCGCTGGGCAGGCGTTGATGCTTGGCAGGGTGGATGAAGCGATGCGCCATGCCCGGCGGGTGCTTGACCTCGCCCCGGAAGATGATTTCCTGAGGCGTGGTGGAGCAGGGGCGATTTTGGGGCTTTCCTTCTGGGCGCTGGGTGATCTGGCCGCCGCCCGCCAGGTGTATCCTGACAGCATCCTCAATTTGCGGCGGGTGGGTTACCTGTCCGACGCAACCGGATGCTCCCTGGCCCTGGCCGATATCGCCATCACGCAGGGCCATCTACGTGAGGCAATGAGCATATATGATCAGGCGCTGCGGTTCGCGTCCGAGCGCGGCGAACCGAACCTACGCGGCACCGCCGATATGCTGGTTGGGATGAGCGAGCTTCATTATGAATACAACGAACTGGCCACTGCTGCCCAATACCTGATGAAAGCCAAAGAACAGGGCGAGCACACCGGCCTGCCGCAGAACCGTTATCGCTGGCGCGTAGCGACCGCGCGGATCCGACAGGCAGATGGGGATGTCAACGGCGCGCTCGAGCTGTTGAACGAAGCGGAGCGCGTATACGCAGGTGACTTTACGCCAAATGTCCGCCCGGTGCCGGCAATACGAGCGCGCCTGCAAGCCGAACGCGGCTTGTTGGAGGAAGCCTTTGGCTGGGCGCGCGCGCAACAACTCACCCCAGAGGACGATTTCAGCTACCTGCATGAGTATGAGCATATAACTCGGGCGCGGATTCATCTGGCCTGCTGCCGGCGTGACCGAGAGCACAGCGTTATTCAAGAGGCATTATCGCAGCTCGACCGTCTCTTGCAGTCCGCAGAAGCTGGCGGAAGGGTGAAAAGTATCATTGAAATTCGGATCTTACAAGCGCTTTTCCAGCAGGAGCTGGGTGATCGTTCTGCCGCGCTCAAGCTGATTCAGCATGCCCTGACCCTGGCTGAACCGGAAGGCTACATGCGTATATTCCTGGACGAAGGCCCGCCAGTGGAGCATCTGCTGCGAGAAGCGCTGCTCCATCGTGCCAATCCGGGCTATATCCGCAGGCTGCTGGCAGGATTTGATGCAGGGGGGGCACAACAAACAGGGGAAGTATCCAATAGCACTACAGCTTCCATCTCATCCGCGCCCATTACCCTTGAGGCTCAATCCGCAACCCTCGCACTTGTCGAGCCGCTAAGCCAGCGCGAGTTGGATGTGCTGCGCCTGTTCAAAACCGAACTTTCTGGGCCGGAGATTGCCCAGGAATTGATGATCGCATTGAGCACGGTGCGCACCTATACCAAGAGTATTTACAGCAAGCTCGATGTCAACAACCGCCGGGCGGCTGTCAGGCGGGCTGCCGAGTTAAACCTGATTTAACAGCTTTTGTTCAGGATAGAGCGGGCTGGAGCGTGCAGCAGTCACCCCAGCCCGCTCTTTCTTTAATTTCCCCACATCGATCGACATAAAACCCCCACATGTGGGGAAGACAGTTCCCCACATTTCTTTGTATATTTTTACTAATCGAACCCAAATTGGCTAATACGCCAAGCGCCAGTCTCTGGCACATATCCTCAAGGTTCAAAAAGGAGCGTAACAAATGAATACCAATAGCAAGAGTACGAAAGAGGAAAGCAAACCGCGGATATCCGCAGCGGCCCTCATGCGGCTGGCAGGGTTCTCAGCCATGCTGGCCGGTGTGGGTATCGTTGTCATGGGCATGTTCCATCCGGCCAACGAGCCTGCCTCCGTCAATACCTCCGCCTGGATCATCGTGCACATCTTTGCGACATCGCTGGGCTTCTTCGGCGTTTTGGGGCTGGCCGGTCTGTATGCCAGGCAGGTCGAAAAGGCCGGCTGGCTGGGCCTGATTGGTTTCCTTCTGTTCAGTGCCTGGTTAGCGCTGGTGGGGATGCTTTCTTTCGTCGAGGCCGCGCTTTTGCCAACACTGGCGAGCGAGTTTCCGCCCTTCGTAGTTGGCTTCCTGGGGATGTTCACCAACACCCCCGGCCAGGTCAGCCTGGGCGTCCTGCCCTTGTTGTGGACCATCTCCACGCCGATGCTGATCTTGGGCTCGCTGCTGTACGCCATCGCCACTTTCCGCGCCAGGGTCTTGCCGCGCTGGGCATCTGCTTTACTGGCCCTCGGATCGGTGATGGTGCCGTTTAGCGCGCTTGTATCCACCGAGACTGCGGCAAAAATCATCATGGTCCCAATGGGGTTAGGCCTGGCCGGCATGGGATACGCGCTCCTCGCGGAACGGCGGGTGAAATCCACAGTGACCGTCTCTGAAAAATACACTACCGAATCGAAAGTAACAAACGCCGCCTGAAGCGGATAGTAACCGGCAGGCGGTTGGCTGACCGTCTGCCGGAGGTAGCTACCACTAGTCTACCAAGGAGTAACGCAATGAAAGCCAATGTCTTTGATCAAGAGCGCGCCCCGGCCGTACCCCGTGCCACCATGGCCCCATCACGCAAGATCTCGCTCGCCGCGGGCATTCTGTACTTGCTCACCTTCGTCGCAGTCCCACAATTTGCGCTTTACGCCTCAGTGCGTAAACCAAACTACATCCTAGGTCCCGGCCCAGACACGGGGGTCATTGTCGGCGGCATCCTGGAGATCATCGTTGCGCTCACTGGCATCGGCACGGCGGTCGCGCTGTTCCCTGCTCTCAAGCGGCAGAACGAAGTCTTATCACTAGGCTTCATTGGCGCGCGTATCCTCGAAGCCGCTACCATCTTTGCCGGCGTGGTTTCTCTCATGACGATCGTTACCTTGCGGAAAAGCGGGGTTGGCGCGGAAGGATTGGTCACCGCCCGGGCATTGATCGCGCAGGCCGACTGGTTCCACCTCGGGCAGGCTATCATGCCGGCTGTGGACGACCTGTTACTGGGCTACCTGCTCTACCAGTCGCGCCTGGCGCCAAGGTTGCTGCCCGTGCTGGCCTTCATCGGCGTGCCCGTGCTTATTGCGAATACCATTCTCCTTATGTTTGGCACAACCGGACTGGCCTTGACCCTGACAACCCTTGGCGTTATTCCAATCGCGACGTTCGAGTTTGGACTGGGCATATACCTGATCGTCAAAGGGTTCAAGCCCACCGCCATCACTGCTGAGCTAGATCGACAGGAATCTCGGTAGCAGCCTTTTATTGCGAAGGAGATAAATGGATGAACACCAAAAGTCAGCCCGCGAATAGGAAAGAATATATGAAGGTCACTGGACCTGGCCTGTTCCGCGCAGCGGGTTTATCCACTGTGGTCACAGGGGTCATTTTCGCGGCCATCCTGCCTATCCAACCGCCTGACGTACTAACATCCGTCAACGCCAACTCCTTTGTCTTGATCACCTCTGTGAAGACGGTGATGTCTATCTTCGGCCTGTTCGGTGTTACGGGGCTCTACGCCAGGCAAGTGGAAAAAGCCGGTTGGCTGGGCCTGGCCGGTTATATCCTGCTTACCATCTACTTTGCGGGACAGATGTGTATTTCCTTCATCGAACCCACCATCCTGCCATTATTGACGAGCGTGGCGCCAGCGTTTGTGGAGAGCGCCTTGGGGATGCGAAGTGGGTCTGGTGGTCCGATGAACCTTGGTGGCCTCGCAACGGCCTATTCGCTCATATCGGTACTGTTTCTGTTCGGCTTGCTGCTGTTCGGCGCTGCAATGTTTCGCGCCCGCATCCTGCCGCGCGGAGCGGGTGGCCTGCTGGCCGTATCCGGGCTCTTGGCAGGCATCTTGTATAGACTGCTTCCTCACCAGCTCGTCCAGTTGACGGGACTGCCAACGGGGGGCGCTCTGGTGTGGCTTGGATTTGCGCTGGCATTAGAGCGTTGGGCGCCAGACTCAGGAGTCAACCCCGGCGAAGTAAGCCTCAACGCCGTCAAACACGAACCTAGTAAGGCAGTTTGAGATTGTAAGTAGAAAACCATGTTCACGAAAAAGGAAAGGTCAAAATGAAAGCGATTGTAGCAAGCAAGTTCGGGGGTCCTGATGTACTTCAGCTTTTGGAAGTGGAAAAACCGACTCCCAAAGACAATGAAATCCTGGTGAAAGTGCGCGCGACGACCATCAGCGCCGGCGATATTCGCATGCGCAGCCTGGATGTTCCGCCCGCGTTCTGGCTTCCCGCGCGGATCACCCTGGGATTCACCAAACCCAAATACCCGATCTACGGCATGGAGCTTGCCGGTGATGTCGTCGCAGTGGGCAAGGGTGTTACCCGCTTCAAGGTCGGTGACGCGGTGTTTGCATCTACCCTGGAGCAGAACTTTGGCGCTCACGCAGAGTATAAAAGCCTGCGTGAGGATGGCATCGTTTTACCCAAACCGCATACCATGACTTATCAAGAAGCCGCTGCGGTTCCAATTGGCGGGCCGACTGCGCTACGCCTGCTGCGCAAAGGCAAAATCCAACGCGGACAAAAAGTGTTGGTCTACGGCGCGTCCGGAAGCGTAGGTACGTATACCGTCCAGATTGCCAAATCTTACGGGGCACATGTGACCGCAGTTTGCAGCACCGAGAATCTGGATATGGTCAAGACGCTGGGCGCAGACCGGGTCATCGATTACACCCAGGAAGATTTTTCCGCCAGTGGAGCACAGTATGACGCCATTTTTGACGCAGTCGGAAAATGCCCGAAAGCCCAGGCTGCCAAAGCCCTCAAGCCGGGCGGCGCATTCGTGTCGGTGGCGAAGCTCAACACTAAGCAAAACCTGGAAGAACTGACCACGGTTCGCGACCTGATTGAGGCGGGTAAGGCCCGCGCAGTCATTGATCGCTGCTACCCACTGGATCAGGTGCCGGAGGCACACCGTTATGTCGGCATGGGTCGCAAAGCGGGGAATGTGGTCATCCAGGTGGCGTAGGAGAGGTGGGAGGCGAAAGAAAATGGAGAATTCTAGCGGCCCAGATGGCAAAACAAACCAGCCCACGATCTACCAGATCCGAATTCAGGGCCATCTGGGCCGCCAGTGGTCAGACCGGTTTGAGGAGTTGAAAATCACTTTAGAGGATGATGGCACAACGCTCCTCACCGGTCCGGTGGTTGACCAGTCGGCATTGTATGGCATTCTGAGGCGAATTCGCGACTTGGGAATAAACCTTCTGTCGGTTAATTACGTTGACTCCTCCCCACCAACCCGGTATGAGGAGAGTTGATCTGCCTGGCACACCGATCGGTCGATGGGTGTGCCGGTTAACGAGGTGAATCATGAATACGACGGCTATAGCGATGATAAGCGTTGTTCTCACTGGAATTGGTGCGACGCTTACCTTTGACTTGTGGGGATTATTTCTCAAACACGCTTTCAAGATACCCCCTTCTAATATCTGCCTGGTCGGGCGCTGGCTGCGCTACATGCCCGATGGCGTTTTCAAACATGCAAACATCTCCACAACGCCACGAAAGAGCGCGGAATGCCAGGTGGGGTGGATGGCTCATTACCTGATCGGTATCGCTTTTGCTTTTATTTTTATCGCTGTCATAGGTACTCAGTGGCTCGAGCACCCAACGCTAGTCTCTGCGGTTGTCTTTGGTGTTATTACGACCCTGGCGCCATTTTTAATCATGCAGCCCGCTTTCGGATTTGGAATGGCAGCATCCAGATCAGCGGATCCAGGACAGGCGAGAATACGTACGGTGATGAACCATATCGCGTTTGGTTTTGGTCTCTACTTATTCGGATTACTGGCCCATTGGTTGTTATGAGGTTATCTCTAACAAGGGCAATTACGGCTCATTGTCTTGAGTTTCGATTTGTAATCGGGATCGCTGATCGTCTAATATGCCTTATGAGGCGGCTTCTCCGTTGCCGGAAGAGAAATCTTCCAGATACGCGCAGCTTCAATCCTTAATACATTGCGCGCAGAAATTGGGTTTTGTACCAGCGTTGAAGCGTCTACTCTTGATAGATCCAGCAAGATACCTCTTGAGTTCCAACTTGGAACGCTGGCGGCATTTGACGATCGCAAATTTCACCCACCTTCTTGAAGCATCGTGAAGCAAAGGGGCATCCGGCAGGCATGTTGATGGGAGAAGGAATATCTCCTTGTAATAAAATCCGACCCTTCCGGTTTTCCTTTTTCACTCTGGGGATTGCCGCCAACAGAGCCTGCGTATATGGATGCAGGGGTTGGTAAAACAAATCCTTGGTCGGCCCCGTTTCCACAATCTTCCCCAGATACATGACTGCCACCCGGGTGCTGATGTAATAAATCACGCTCAAGTCATGGGCAATAAACAAATAGGTCAGGCCAAATTCCTGTTGGAGGCCTTCCAGCAAGTTGATCACCTGTGCCTGCACCGAGACATCCAGTGACGAAACCGGCTCGTCGGCAATAATGATCCGCGGGTACATAGCCAGCGTGCGCGCAATAGATATGCGCTGGCGCTGCCCACCAGAAAACTGGTGTGGATAAGATGCCGCGTGGCGCGGGTTCAGCCCAACGTTATCCAGCAGCCTGGCAATCTCGTGCTCACGTTCCACCCCCGACTTCATCCCACGGTGGATTAGCGGAACAGATAGGATATCGCGGACTGTCTTGCGCGGGTTGAGGGATGAATACGGGTTCTGGAACACCACTTGAATCAGGCGGTAATATGGGACCTGCACCGGAGCCTGCGGGGATCCCTCGCGACTGGTCGATACAGTCACCTTACCATTGCGCAATGGTTTTCCTTCATAAAATACCTCACCAGATGTCGGCTCATATAGGCGCGCAAGAACTCTACCCAGAGTCGTTTTTCCGCTGCCGCTTTCACCCACCAGCCCAACCGTTTCTCCGCGCCAGATCTTCAGGTCCACCTCATTCACGGCATGAACAACGGGGTTGGGGGTGCGCGTCAGCAGCCGTGCCAATGGGCTGCGCGGAATGGTGAAGTGCTTGGTCAGCTTACGCACCTCGATGATGGGGGTTGGAGTTTGGGTGTTATTCTCTTGCATCTTCGTGTCTCACTTTGTCGATGTGCGTGTCCAACTCGATACGCTCCGCCCATGTCCAATCCTCTTCGCGCTGATAGTCGTAGTGAGCCAGACAGCGGCTGAAATGGCCCAGATCGGTTTCAATTTGGGGAACCGGTCCTTCAGTGCAGATATCTCTTGCGATGGGGCAGCGCGGAGCAAAAGCACACCCATCGGGCAAACTGGCCAGATCGGGCACGTTTCCGGGGATGGGCGCTACGGGCATTTTGGGGATGGCGATGCGCGGGCGGCAGTTCAACAGCCCTTTGGTGTAAGGATGTTGTGGGTTCTCCACTACCTGGTCCACGCTGCCTCGCTCCACAATCCGCCCGGCGTACATGACGGCAATCGAGTCGCAGAATTCGGCGGCAACGCCCAGATCGTGGGTCACCAGAATCACAGCCGTGCCGTGTTCCTGGTTGATTTGCTTCATCAGGTCCAGGATTTGCGCCTGGATAGTCACATCCAACGCCGTGGTCGGTTCATCGGCCAGGAGCAAAGCAGGATTACAGGAAAGCGCAATGGCGATCAATGCCCGCTGCTGCATGCCGCCCGAAAATTGGTGTGGATAAGCGGCGTAACGGCTGTCTGGAGAAGGAATTCCGACTTCAGACATCACTTTCAGCACCAATTCTCGCTCCTTGCGGGTCGTGTTCCGATCGAACGGCCAGGAAAGCCCTTTCCCGCCCACATAATGATGCAGCCGCATGGTTTCACGAATCTGCTCGCCCACCGGAAACACTGGGTTGAGTGTGGAGAGTGGGTCCTGGAAGATCATGGCGATTTCTTTTCCACGAACCGCTCGCAGTTCGCTGCCACTCATCTCGCGCATATCCCGCCCTTTGAACAGAATTTCCCCTTCTGCCAGTTGCCCAGGCGGTCTTACCAGCCCCAGAATCGAGAGCAGCACCGTGCTTTTTCCACAACCCGATTCTCCAACCAGGCCAAGAACATCACCTTCCTTTAGAATCAGGTTGATCCCGTTCACCGCTCGCACGTGACCGCGCCCGGTTGGATAAACGGTGGTCATATTTCGGATTTGCAATAATGGCGTTTTCATCAGTCCACCTTTAATCTTGGGTCAAGAATGTCGCGCAGCCCTTCGCCAAACAGATTGATTGCCAACACCAGGATCAGAATAGCAATACCTGGGATGGTCGAAACCCACCAGGCTACCAGCAGGTGATCCCTGCCCGCCGCAACCATGGAACCCCAGGCAGGGATTTTTGCCGGAAGGCCCAACCCAAGGAAGCTTAGGCTGGCTTCCATGATGATCAGGAAGCCCATCCGCAGCGTGGCCAGGACAAATATCGAATGAAAGATGTTTGGCAGAATTTCCTGGACAATAATTGCCAGGGGACCTTGCCCGCTAACCTTGGCCGCTTCCACATACTCCTGAGTCTTCTCAGACAGCATGGCCCCGCGTACCAGGCGGAAGAATTCTACCCAGCTCTTGAAAGTCAACGCCAGGATCAGGTTGACAAAACCCGGCCCCAAGAAGGCCATCATGCCAATGGCAAAAATTAGATACGGAAATGCAAGCAGCAGGTCCGCGAAGCGCGACATCACATTGTCAAACCAGCCTCGGAAATACCCGCTCAGCGCCCCCAGAATAGTCCCAACCAGCGCCGAGACACCGACTGACAGAAAACCAATAGCCAGCGAAACCTGGCTACCATAGATAATACGAGTCAATAAATCACGGCCTTGCGCATCGGTGCCTAAAGGATAATCCCAGGAACCACCTTCTTCCCACACGGGTGGAATGAGCCGGTTGCGCAGGCTGCCCAGGTTGGGGTCATGGGTAGTGATATTTGAAGCAAAAATCGCTACCAGCACGTAAACGACTAGAACCACGGCCCCCAGAATAGCCAGGGGGTGTTTTCGGAAATTTCCGGCCAGTTCGATCAGATTTTTCTTCCAAAGCTCAAGGCGAATCCGCCAGAGAAACAGGTTGCCGGATTGTTCGGGTGTACTTGCAGGTGCTGTTGTCAACGGCACTCTCCTCTCATAGTTGAATCTTTGGGTTCAGATAGGTGTAAACCACATCTACAATCAGGTTTGTTACAACATAGATAAATGCGTATATCATGACCGCTCCCTGGACTAATGGGAAATCACGGTCGAATATGGCGGTAACTACGGTCCGCCCCAATCCGGGCCAGCCAAAAACGGTTTCGACGATCATATTGCCCCCCAGCAGAACACCCACCTGAAGCCCCACCACCGTGATGGTGGGGATGAGTGCATTGCGCAGGGCGTGGCGCAGAACCACCACCGACTCAGCAGCGCCTTTTGCCCGCGCCAGAGTAACATAATCCGCCCGCAATGTTTCGAGCATACTCGAACGCAAGACTCTGGCAATGACTGCCGCCATCGGCAATCCCAGGGTCACAGACGGGAGAATCAAGTGGCGCAAACTGCTGTTCAACGCTTCACGGTTTCCGGTCAGAATGCTGTCAAGCACGTAAAACCCGGTGATCGCCTCCAGCGTTACCGCGTGGTGAATTCGCCCCTGCACAGGCAGCCACTGCAGCGTGACCGCGAACAACAGCAGCAGCACAATTCCGAGCCAAAAACTGGGCATAGAGATGCCCAAAAAAGCGCCGGTCATACTCAGGCGATCCAGCCAGGAATTCTGCCGGACAGCCGAGAGAATGCCGATGGGGAAGGCAATTAGCAGGCTGACGATCAGCCCACCAAGGGCCAACTCAATGGTAGCCGGTAAGCGCCCAGCGATAATATCTACTACCGGCCGTTTTTGAATATATGAATTTCCCAGGTCGCCGCGGACCAGATCGCCCAGGAAGATGCCTAATTGAACGTAAAGAGGTTTATCCAGATTGAACTCTTCTCTGAGTTGTTCGATCTCCCCGGTAGAAACAGCGCCGCCTTGCCCCATCATAATATCTACCGGATCGCCAGGCATCAGCCGCATGAACAAGAACACAATCACGGCCACCCCGATGATGATAGGGATCATGACAAGAATACGTTCGATGATTTTTATGAAGCGCATGTGTTTTCCTGGTTATAAACAAACCGCACAGGATGCTTGCGCTTTAAGGTTAGGACGAAAGCGCAAGCATCCCTGCAGTAATAATCCCTTATCTGTTCAAGCACACATCGTGCAGATTCACCCGGCTATCAGAAGCGGGCTCCCAATTCGAGACGGTCATCAATGAAGCCTCAATTTCCTCCGGCAAAATCAGGAACACTGCTGGCGCCTCATCATATACAATCTGCTGAGCTTCATCGTAGATCGTCTGTCGTTCAGCCGTATCCACGGTGGTCTCACCCAGCCAGACCAATTCATTCACGCGCTCGTTGTTGTAACCCGAGAAATTCCCGCGCCCATAGGAAGCGCCTTCGACAAACCCATGCCATTTGGCTTCGAAGTGCCCCACCGGATCGAAGGCCGAGTCACCCCAATCATCCAGGTAGGACTGGCGTTCGCCGGCCAGGAGCATCGGACGAACCACACTGTATTCCCAGAAGCGGACACTGGCGTCAATGCCTGCCTCCTGGAAAAGGCTCGCTACAGCCTCAGCCAGGCCACGGTGCTCCTCGAGGGTATCGATCGTAAATGAAAGGTTTTGCCCGTCCTTGTCGACAATACCGTCATTATTCGTGTCACTCCAGCCGGCATCCGCCAACAACTGGAGAGCCTTATCCATATCATAGGGGTACGGCTGCAGGCTCTTGTTGACAAAATTGTTGTAAGGAGACAGCGCGCCCGGAAGGGCAATTGCCCGCCCGTCATAGATCTCTTGAATGATCAAATTCTTGTCCAGCGCATAGTTGAGCGCCTGGCGCACCCGTACATCATCAAAGGGAGGTTTCGTAACATTTAGCTCGATCCATTTCGGCTGCGTTCCAGGGGCGGTTTTCACGACTACATTGCTGTTTTCGTTCAACCGTCCAACCAGATCGCTGGGCACACTCTGGATGACCTGCACCTCACCTGCCAAGAGCGCCGCGGCGCGAGTGGAGGCCTCCGGGATCACCCGGAAGATCACCTTCTCAACGCAGGCTGGCCCAACTGGCGCAAGGTCAGGAGAACCGCCGTAGTAATCTTCAAAGCGTTCCATGACGATCTCTTCCAATCCGTCCCCAGCCGAAACAAACTTGAACGGTCCAGTACCGATGGGATGCTCCACAAAGCCCTTTGTGCCAACCTTCTCAAGATAAGCCTTTGGGACAATCTGCTGGTGGACCAACATTTGCATGGCTGGAGGCCAGGGTGTGCTGAAATGCATCACAACCGTGAAATCACCAGTCTTCTCAATCGACTCCAACGGCGCAATCAAACCCTTCCTTGGGGAAGAATGGACCTCTGGGTATTCGATTTGGTTTTCCAGAATCACGCGGTTAAACGTGAAGACCACATCCTCGGCAGTCATCTGGCTGCCGTCGTGGAATTTCACATCTTGGCGAAGCTGAATGGTCAGGGTCTGGTCGTCTGTCCAGTCCATAGACTCTGCCAGCTGCATATGGACACCACTGCGGGTGTCGCGGGTCACCAGTCCGTCGAACATGTTGCGGATCACAGTTTCTGAGGGGCGGCTGCGATGGTCGGCCGGATCCAATGAAACAGGGGCTTCAGACAGAGCCACAACGATTGCGCTGCCCGCAGTACTCTGCGGCGCTTCTTGAGTCTCGGCAGCCTGGTTGGTCTGGCAGGCGCCGAGCAGCGAGGCAAGCAGCACGACTACCGTGACCAGGAACATATTATTGCGTAGAAATTTCATCTTGCATCTCCTAAATTGATTTGTTGACCAAAGGCTGAAACCAGCCCTTGCCGGTGATGTTTGCTTCGGATCTCGTTTTATCCAAATCGTTTTGGAAAAACAACAAAGAAAACGAGCCTCGCCACTCCACAAACACAAAAACGGTCGGAAAGACCGTTTATTGCCCATAACGAGCGCACAAACGAGACAAAATCATTATAAGCAAGAATCCAAAATGCGTCAAATCGCTGAATATGCTAACTAAGATTTGAAGAACGCACAAAAACTGGGGTATAATGTCGCTTGTCTCAAAAACGTTTTGGGAGAAGCGCGAAAACGATTACTATTGGAGTCTTACCTGGAAGGAGAATTCAACACCAAGCCCTAGCGCATGACACAAGCTGAAGTTTACGCCTGGATTGTTTTACCCCTACTCATATTTCTGGCCCGTGTCGCCGATGTGACTCTTGGCACCCTGCGGATAATCTTTGTTTCCCGCGGCAAGCGCCACCTGGCCCCCATTTTGGGCTTCTTTGAGGTGCTCATCTGGGTCGTCGCGATTGGTCAGTTAGTTCAAAACCTGGGCAGCGTTACCTCGTATCTGGGCTATGCTGCTGGATTTGCGGCAGGTAATTTCGTTGGCATGTGGATCGAAGATCGCCTTGCCATCGGCACCCTCGTTGTGCGCGCCATTTTGGCGACAGGCGGGGATGCAGTAATGCAGCGCCTTCACGATGCTGGCTATGGTGTTACCAGTGTGGACGGACATGGGGTCAACGGACCGGTCAAACTCGTTTACGCTGTCGTGAAACGCAAGCACGTAAAAGATGTTACACGCATCATACATTCCATTTCCCCTAAGGCATTTCTTACCATTGAGGATGTTCGCTCAGCAGAAGAGGGCGTGTTCCCCGGCAAGCCCTTGAACGCCGAGCGCCAATACCTCAAACGCCCGGGGAAATAATTTTTGGAGGATCAATATGGCAGCAATTGCAGGAATTGCTTCGTCGAATGCGAAGCAAGATGTAGTTCAAATGTTGGAAAAAATGGCTCACCGGGGAAACAACCAGGCTCTGGTTAAGTCGTTCAAGAGCGCGACCCTCGGGATCAGTTGGCCCATGGGGCAACCGAGCGCCGAATCAGCGCTCTCCGCAGGGACCGCCGAAGATTGGGTCAGTGAAAGTCATTATGCCAAAGCACAAATAAAAAATGGCTCACTGGTCCTTTCCCGAGACCCGCTAGGCGTATCACCTTTGTATTATGGTTATACACAGGACAATATTCTGGCGTTCGCATCAGAGGTCAAAGGGCTGCTTGGTCTGGTGAACAAAGTGCAAGAATTGCCACCAGGAAGCAGCTTGGAAGCGGGGAACCTCCGCTCCACGTTCACCTTAAGCCAGCAAGAGCCGGTAGAGTCTGGTAGGCTGGACGTTGCTGCCAACTTGCGGCGAAAACTGGAAAAATCTGTGGCAGACCGTGCCCAGCGCGGCGTGCCTTACGGCGCCTGGCTTTCGGGCGGTCTAGATTCAAGTGTGCTGGCAGCAATGGCCCGTCCCTATATCGATACCATGCACACCTTTGCCGCAGGATTTGAAGGTGCGCAAGATCTAGAATTCGCTCGAATGGTGGCCAGGCACATTGGCTCCACACACCACGAAATGACCCCCAGCTTTCAGGAGATTGTTGATGTCATCCCCGAGGTGATTTATCATCTGGAGTCGTTCGACGCGCTGCTGGTGCGTTCGAGCCTGATGAATTACCTTGTAGCCCGCCTGGCTGCCGACTATGTGCCGGCTGTCTTCTCGGGTGAAGGCGGTGACGAGCTTTTTGCCGGTTATTCATACTTACACAACGTCCCATTAGAAGATTTACCGGGTGAACTGGTCGACATCATTGGCAGGCTGCACAACACAGCCCTCCAGCGCGTCGACCGCTGCTCCGCGGCTCACGGAACGTTGGCTTATGTGGGCTTCCTGGATAGCCAGGTGGTGGATTATGCTCTCAAGATTCCCGCGGAGTACAAAATCTTCGACGGCATGGAAAAGTGGATTCTCCGCCGCGCCGCCGCAGACCTCCTGCCCCAACCCGTGGCTCTTCGCAAGAAAGCAAAGTTCTGGGAGGGAGCAGGAGTTGAAGAGCACCTGTCTGCCTTTGCTTCAGAGCAAATATCGGATGACGACTTCCGCCGAGAGCGCATCCTACCCAATGGACTGGAGCTAAATACCAAAGAAGAGCTATATTACTATCGTATCTTCAAGGAGCATTTTGGCGATCTCGATCAACTTGATTGGATGGGCCGCACCAAAGGAAGTCCCAAAGACATCCTATAATAAGCGTAACCAGGGGCAAAACACGATGAACTGTTGAGTATCCATTCAAGGATTGTTGTGAGCCCGAACCAGGAGAACGCTATTTTGTCTCTCTTAATTTGATTACTGGATACCTTACGGGATGACGACTAGCAATTGATGTAGATCGTTTACCTGAGCTTAACTTCTCCCAGAGAAGATTGGGGCAAGCTAATCCATCGGTCTGATCGCTGTGATTGGACCTTGTTTAGCCTGGGCCTGGTCTGGCTTAATCACCTCCTACACGAAGGGCTTGATATCCCGATAGCCTTTATCCTCATCGGGTCACAAAGTATCCGGTAATCAAAATTTCAGTTGGAACAGCCGCAATGGGCCGAAATTTGGAATCATTGCAGTGGATCGAGAGACGCAAAAAACACACCCAAACCAAGCGCTTACTGGGCGAGGTCGCGAAGGCGAACAAGATCACCGGCTGAAGGAAAGGTATGTTCCCGGGCAAGTGGTATGCAAATTGGGGACCGGATGGATCACCTGGTTGGATACTGTCCTGCTCGTTGGTTCGGTTTAGCGATCGGCCAGGTTCGTTGCTCCAGTCATCACGTCTTCAAGTAGGATTTTTTGCAGCTTTTCAGGCTCCTCAAAAATTGGGCTGTGGGCGGAATTTTCAAAGGTGTAAAATCCTTTGATCGGGGCCTGAAGGTCTGAAAAGTACCGCCTTGCCAACGAATATGAACAAGTGTAGTCGTACTTTCCGTGTAGAAAATACACTGGAATGTCCACGATCTGGACTTGCTGAGTGAGGTCGGTCGCAAACATTTCGTTGCGCAGGACCTCCATGGAGACGCCTTTGCCCCGCCATAGGTTGATTTTCTCGCGGAGAGTATATTGCGGGCTGAGTAACGACGGCACAAATACACCGGTAATCACCGATTTCATGTCGCGGGTGGTGCCGATGCCGATCGAGTGCATGGCTGCGTCGCGGATTTTGTCGTAAGCCAGAGGAAGCGGCATGCTCATGGTAGGGGGCGCTGCCTCAAGCTTCTGGAGCATGTTGGTGTCTCCGTTAGCCTGGTAAGCTGTGAGCATATATTCATACGCCAGGCGTTCGGATTCGAGTTGATAAGTCATTTGGCCGATGCCAATATAGGCATAGTACAGCTCAGGTGCTTGGGCGGCCACCTGGATCCCGAAGTAGCTTCCTCCGGAATGGCCCATCAAATAAATTTTTTCTTTCCCGAAGCGTTCTTGAAGATAGCGTGTCACTTCGATTGTGTCCGCAATGAGCTGCTCTATCGTGATGGTTTCAATATCCAGCGCTGGGGTATACGAGAGGCCCGCGCCACGCTGATCCCACCATACAACGGTGAAATGGTCTTCTAAACCTGTTGGATAGCTCTCGGTGATGAAGTATTCCGGCATGCCTGGGCCGCCATGCAGGAATAACAATACTGGATTGTTGAGGTCGCGGCTTTGGATGAACATGCCTTGAGGCACACCATGGATGGTAACGAATGTTTTTTCAGAAAGACTCCCTGACAGCGGCTGCCCGTTTTCATCTAGAAGGGGCTTCACGATTCCAGGGCTCCTGATCCAAAGGAGAATTACCAGGAGAAGCAGGCTAGCTGCCAGGATCGAGAAGGCAATAAGCATAATCTGACCTAATTTTTGAAGGAAGGTGCGTTTGGATCGAGGTTGGAGAAGGCGGTGGGACACTGCTAGGCTCCGTTTTGTTTGGCTAAAAAGGCTTGCTTTCGGCGTTCTGCTTCTTCTTTCGCGGCCCGAATGGTTTCCAGAACATTGATCTGATCCACGGCAGAGTCGAACCACTCGGGCTGAGGGCCAGGGCTGTTGATCTCATACGCCGCACCGTTGCTGCTGCGAGTCAGGTAACCTGAATCGACCATCCAACGGCGCAAAGTGACCCGGTCGAAATTTTTAATCACGCACACCTGAGTGAGCCACAATTCCAGATACTCATTGATTTCGCCCTCGGTGAGCGGATTGGTTGATGGGATCATCAACGCAGCGCTTTTGAGCAGGATGTGTTGATCCAACTCATCCTTGGGCATGCCGCCCAGTCCACTGCGCAAACATAGATTGATCAACCGTTTTGAAAATTGCTCGCTGGTCAGTTTCTGATTCGGGTCCATGATTCCTTCTCCTTGTAGAATCAAGCTGGCGTAACGAATCACTAAAGAGGAAAAAGGGCCTCTTCCTCAATCCCGTTGAGTAGTAACGCGGTAGCAGCCTGATTTAAGCTATCTATACAAGGAGTATAGCTGGAAAAGGATCGGCACAAAACGTACAAAAGTATAGGTTTCGCCAGTGATTGATCCTATCCATCTGACCAGTCTGGAACTCCACGCCTGGATGGGGGCGGACAGTTAGGGCATGGCTATACTGTAAATCGTAATTCCTCTTTTCCTGGCGCCGCTGAGAAACTGGGGCGACGCCCGATGAGGGTAAAACCAGGAATAACGCGCTAATTTTCTCTAAGGAGTTATCGATGAAATCATTGACCCTGGCAGCCGCGCAAATCATCAGTCAGGATGGGAAAGTGATGGAAAACCTCGCCCACGCCACGGTCATGGCCGAGCAGGCCAAGGACCAGGGCGCGCAATTGGTTCTTTTTCCAGAATTCATGCCCCAGGGTTATTTGCTAACTCCGGCATTGTGGGATTCGGGGGAGGCGTTCGACGGTCCCACCACCCGATGGTTGAGCGAGACTTCTCGCCGATTGGGTGTTTACCTGGGAACGAGCTTCCTGGAAGCAAAAAACGGGCATTTCCTGAATACATTTGCATTGGCTGGGCCGGATGGACAGATCATCGGGGCAGTTCGCAAGCGCAATCCATCCATGTGGGAAGCATATTTTTTCAAAGGGGAACGCGGCGCGACTTATCTGGATACAGACCTGGGACGGATAGGCGTGGGAATTTGTTTTGATAACCACACCTATGAAAACGCCAACGCCATGTTGCAGAGTAATATCGATCTGATGTTGATGCCGCACTCCTATTGCACTCCCACGCAGCCGACCAAAATGACATCTCGGGAAGATATTGATCGGCTAAACACGCGCCCGGGATTGGTTGCGCGGCTGTACAACGATTGGTTTGGCGTGCCGGTATTGATGTGCAATAAGAGCGGACCCTGGAATTCCCCCGTTCCAGATACTACGCTGGGTGTGCCCAAGGATTTTCGCTTTTCGGGCCGTTCCGTTCTCATAGATGCGGATGGGACTCTGCGGGGAGAACTGGGCGATGAGGAAGCTGTTCTGGTAGGGACCGTGGCGCTCGATCCGACGCTGAAGAAGCAGAGTCGCCCGCCGAAGTACAGCCGCTATATCTACCCTGGTTCCGCGGGCCGGGAAATTATCCGCCTGATGGAATGGCGTGGAAGCCTGTCGTACTCCTTCAGCGCGCTGCGGAAGACCAAAGCCCAAACGATCGCGATCTAAGGCTTACGAATCAACACAAGGAGCTGACGATGATCACAGAGATTATTTAGTACAAACTCAAAGAAGGTGTCGATGAGGAAGTGTTCTTGGCAGAAGCCCAGAAATATTCCGAGTATTTTAAGAAATCCTTCCCAGGATTGATCGACCTGGAGTTCGATAAAGGTGAAAATGGTTGGATCAATATCATGCATTGGGAGAGCATGGAAGCCGTCAAGGCTTGCGGAGAAGTATTGCGAACTGGTCCGCAAGAGATAGCTGGTTACAGCGCTCTAACGGATAAGTCGGCGCTAAAGTTAACTTTCCTGGAACAGAAATATTTCTTTTTGCTGAGGGAAGCCGCTAATTTCATTTTACGGAGTAATCTATGAACATGTCCCGTCCCACCCCGAAGAAAAACCCTTCAAAACTTTCGAAGGTAACCCATTACTTTGTCGAGAATGCAAACGTTGTACGGCTGATTCCGCTGCATGAAAAGGTACACTCGATCCTGATTCGCGCAAACACTGAGTTGGGTAAGTTGGATGGAAACGACCCTGTATACCCAATGCGCCTGCGTGAGTTTAACCAGGCTGTGCTGGAGTTGCAAAAGAGTAAGTGGTATGCCGAAGCCGCCGGGCGCAAATTAGCCAAAGACGCCTGGAAAAAATGCTTTATTGCGGCGAAGCGCAGTATTGCGTTGGGAACGAAGGTGTACGACGCCCTGGTTCAGAAGAGCACTCAGCCAGTGGTCGATACCTTCGATCCGCTCTTGCCTCAGGCTGGAACAGAAATCGAGTTTGCTGGTGACACTCCCGTTTTACCACGATCAAACCCGGTGGTGATCTTGCAGGGCTCAGATTACGAAATGGGCTACCAATATGCGCAACAGGTGATTCAGATATTCGGTGTGTGGGTATTTGCTCACAAAGCGGGTCGGACCTTCACGGTTGACGAAGACGAAGTCCACCGCAACTATGAAGCACAAATGAAAACGCATACTCCGGAGTTGCTCGACTTCATTCGTGGGTGGGCTGAAGGAGCTACTGCGGCTGGCGTACCAATGAGCTATGAAGACGTGCTGGATATCTGGACCGGGCATTCAAAACCGACCTCGTTCTACCATGCCAAAGGCGATTGGAATAAGGCCATGGATCGGGTGCCGATTCTATGCTCTGGGATGGCTGCCTGGGGTCGGGCAACCGTAGACGGTAAACTGGTGACGGGGTCCTCGGGCGATCATGACGCTACTTTCATGGTCACCATTGTCGCTTTTCCACAGACCGGCAATGCGTTCATCTACTCACCGTTCTCGGTGTATGGAGACGTGCCGGTGGTAGGCAATGTGGGGATGATGGGCCACCCCGGAATGAACGCTCGCGGACTGGCATATGTTCATCATGGCGGGGTTCCAAAAATGGTTGAAGATCCCTCTGAGTGGGGATATGGAATCCGGCGTGGGATGTCGGTGTTCCACGTCCTGCGTTTTGCGAACAGCGCACGTGAAGCTTTGGAAATGGAGATGAATTTTCCTGTGGGAGACGTTGGCCTGGACCCGGCAAATACCGCGGGTGGTTTTTATGCGGATAGTCAATTTGGCTATATTGCCGAGGGTCGCAAGAACCCGGTTGCCATTCGCGAAGCCGGTCTGCTTGGCGAGACGGATTTCCTGTACGCCAACAACTCCGCGTCCCATCCTGTTGTAGAACAGGCGGGTTGGATGAAGCCTTACCGCGATGGTTGGATGTGGGATGAGCATGGTGGGTGGCGCCCGGTTACGTATCAGCCGCCAACGCTTGTGTCTCTGCGAAAACCTTCGGGCGCAGATTTGGTTAATGCTATTCAAGGTTTGATGTATTACAACTCTTGTGGACGGAATAGGTACGCTTTCAACGCGCTGAACCGGCAGGTTGGAAAGATCGACTTTGACTATATGAGACAGGTGTATCAGCGTTCAGGTGTCTTACCCACCGGCGCCTTTGAGGAGATTTCGAGAGAATATAAGAAGAACGGTGAGTGGGGTTTGGTGACAACCGGCCACGCTGGGAACGCAATCGTAGCCTTTATGAAGCCTTCCGAGGGTCGTTATGCTGTTTGTGTCGGCCCCGTTGCCCGTGGATTAACGGCGCATGCGCCTTATCCCCACTGTGGACCCGTTTATGGTGAAACGAATGCTACCTGGGAGATCCGCCTGGCGAACACGCCAAACGGGGTCGTTGAATCAGCGGCTGAGAATGCCAGGAACCGGTTGGAGGAAGCCCAAAGGTTATTCCAGGAGAATGGCTGCTCCAGAAACAGCGCGTTGCAGAGCCTGATACAAGATTTGCTTGACCAGGCGCAGATAGAATACCAGCGTGGACAGGAGTTACAGATGGAAAGGATGTCTACATCAGAGCACGAAGCGCTGTATCGGCTGTCCGCAGCCGCCCGCCGGTTCAATTGCGCTCAGTTAGTGGCAGGGCAGGCGGCTCAACTGGCGCATCCTCCCGTCCGCCTGAACGGAGATTTCTGCGATTAGCGATCGACCAGACACCAGCATACGTCTATATTCCGAGACCAGTCGCACTCATTGTGTGGCTGGTTTCGGTGTTTTCCTGGCGCTTGATCGAGCAGACAAGCAAGGTTGTTATACAGCCAATTTCTACAACGAGCCGTCCGATCCTTTTGCGGGCGCACAACCTTTGCGAAGCGCTTCCAGCCCGGTGGTGGCTTCTGGGGCGACTACGGCTGTGATGCGCATGTGGGCATACAGGCGGCTGCCAGCTTTTGGAACCCATTCCTGCTTCCCATCGGAACAGCGCACCAAGATGCAGCCGGGAGGTAGTCCGAGGAAGCGCACCATTTTTCCGTCGAAGGGCGAGTCGGGCTGAATAATAAAGTCCACTACGACGGGCTCTCGCAGAGCGGAGAGTGTTCCGCCACGCTTCAAATCGCGTTCCAGAAGCGCCTCATAAATGGGCATTTCTTTGAGCGCTTCCGCTACGATGTAAGCGCAAAAGCAAGCGAGCAGTAGCGGCAGCATTAGAGAGTAGTTACCGGTCATTTCGACGATGAGCATGATCCCGGTGAGCGGCGCGCGGACAATGGCAGTGAAATAGGCGGCCATGCCCACCACCGCGAAGACAGCCGGGATGGGCACAACCGTGGGGAAGAGCAGGTTGCCTAGTTGTCCTACAGCCAAACCCAAGAGCGCCCCTAATACCAGCAATGGAGCAAAGATTCCCCCCGGAGCGCCCAGACTGTAGCTGCCGGTGGTGAGCAGAAAGCGCACCAGGAAGAAGAGCGGGATGATAGCCAGGGAAAGATTGCCTGCCAATGCGCTTTCGGCCAGGTGGTGACCACTGCCGATGAGGTTGGGCGAGAACCAACCGACCAGACCTACGAGCGCACCGGTTAGGGCGGTGACAGGGAGGTTGAGCCGCCGGGGGATGCGGGTATATTGGTTAAGGCCGAGCAGAAGAGCGCGGTTGAAGAGCACGCCCAGCAATCCAGCCAACAAGCCGAGCAGCGCGAAGATTGGCAAAGCTACGAGGGGCGGGACGGGGTAATTGGGGACAGAAAAGACCGGAAACTGACCGGAGCCGATGCGAGCGATGATATCGGCAACAACGGCGGCGATGAAAGCCGCGCCGAAGACGATCGGCTGAAAGTCGCGGCGGACCTCCTCAAGGACGAAGATCAGGCCAGAAAGAGGGGCATTGAAAGCAGCGGCCAGCCCAGCGCCTGCGCCCGAGGAGATGAGGATGAGACGTTCGCGCTCGGAGACTTTCAGCCAGCGTGAGATGGCATCCCCGACAGCGCCGCCCATCTGCACGGTGGGTCCCTCTCGTCCAAGAGCCAATCCGCTGCCGATGGCCAATATACCGCCAACGAACTTTACCGGCAAGAGCCGCTTCCAATCCAGCTTGCGAAAACGGTGAAGGACAGCTTCTAAGTGAGGGATGCCGCTGCCGGAAGCTTCGGGAGCAAATCTGCGGGTGAGCCCAACGGCGATCAGAGCACCGAGAAGGGTGAGGAGCACTGGAACAAGCCAACCCGTGGTCGGGTATTGCTTGGCCCAGGCAATCAATTGATTTCTGAGGCTGTCGGCTCCAGATAGGGCGACACGGAAGGATAGAGCGACCAGTCCGGCGCACAGTCCAACCAAGGCAGCGCGCGGAAAGATCCAACGGCGCTGCTGGCGTACGTTGAGGTAGTCGTCGATCTCAGATTTTGCGATATCGTCTGTGCCCACCGGTGCGGTGGCAGTGGGAAAATCTTCGGCCATGTCCATCTCGGCTGTAGGCCGCCCAGGCAGTGCGACCCCATCAGTAGGATGTGCGTATTATACTCCCGGTCAGGCAGCTTCTTTCGGCCATAGAGGGGGTTCGGGCTTCTCCGTTTTGCTGTTCGGAGAAGCCCGGATTTCATCAGGCTTTTCCTACCGGGAACTGGATTTCAGCGGTGAAATCGCCGCTTTGTGGAGACCCGTAGAAAATTTCACGAGCCGGACCAATGATTTTGTAGCCATTTTCATCAATCCATCGCGCAATGGCATGATAGGCAGGGGTAAGCCCGTCGGGTTTTTGGAAGAAGTCATCGCTAACGATCGTGCTGACGACGGATGGCTCAGCGTTGAGGGTGTGAATGGAAATGGGTGGCACGGGCTGGATTTTCTGCACGGCAAGCGGGTCAGAAATCACGAATGCGCACTCGGTATCGATGTTTTCGCTCGTGTAAACTTCGTTGTAATAGATGGTTAATGTCGGCCCAAAGGGTAAGCGATGGGTGACCAACCACTGGCCAATTTTCTGGAACATAGCGCCACAGCGGGCAGGCATCTGGTCCACGGTTTCAACGGTCTCGCGGATCGCGGCAATTGTTAGCGGCTCCACGGACTTGAGAATGATTTCATACGCAGGCATACATTCCTCCAGATCAAGATGGTTCAAACGGTTGATGATTTGTTCCTGGCGAGCCTGAGCGCTCAGGATCTCCTGTTCTGCGAGGACGAGCTGTGATTTTAGCATTCCGCGGATCTCATCGTTTGAGAGCTTTTCCTGGAGGATACGCGCGATTTCGTCTAAGGAAAAGCCGCTTTCTTTGAGCGCCAGAATGCGTGTGAGCGTTTTGAGTTGTCTGGCGGCATAGTAACGGTAGCCTGTGAAGGCATCGACGTGCGCAGGTTTGAGCAAGCCGAGAGAATCATAATGCCGCAAGGTTTCAATCGTCACTCGTGCAATTCGGGAGAACTCACCAATTCGGAACATATCTGGAGTGTATTACCTCGGGTAACACGAGAGTCAAGAGCTTTTTAAGGGTTCTAACAATTGAATTATACAGGCGAACGCACAGAGGAATCGTTATGCCTCTTTGGGAATTGGCGTGGTGAAACCCACATACCCCAAAATGCGGAACTTACCCCGGCAACTCCCAGAGACCCATCTATATTGCGAGTGTTTCTTCTCTTGACAGCGGCCTTTCTTTATCGTAAAATAACGATATAGGAAATAACGAATGAGTAAAGAATTACCTCTTCTGTATGAAATGACGCGTGATGAAGTACGCCTTGCGGCAATGCTTAAAGCCCTGGGAAATCCTGTTCGCTTCCGAATCATGCAGTATCTGGCTGAAAAGCAAATGTGCATCACAGGAGAGGTGGTGGATTTCACCACGTTGGCGCAGTCGACTGTCAGCCAGCATCTGAAAGTCCTGCGTGAGGCTGGGCTAATTGTGGGCGAAATTGAAGGTCCAGCGACCTGCTATTGCATTAGTGAAGAAGGAGTACAGTTCTTGAAGAAACAGATCGATCGGTGGTTGCCCAACTGCTGCTAATCCCATTTCTTGGGTGGTGTTTTTTTTCTTTTCTATATCGCAAAAATACGATAACTATCCTTAAGGAGATTTTTATGTCCATGACCGAAGCTTCCTCAACGTATTTTCAGCAAGTAGCCAACCGCTGGGATCAGATCAGCGCCGGGTATTTTGGGAAGGCGGTGCGCGACGCTGCTATTGCGAAGGGCTATCTGCGCCCAGAAATGGTTGTGGCTGATGTGGGTGCTGGCACGGGTTTTGTTGCGGCTGGATTAGCGCCACTTGTGAAACGGGTACATGTGGTAGATGGTTCAGCGGCCATGCTAGAGGTGGCGAAAAAGAATTTGGAACAATTCACCCAAGTTGAATTTCATGAGGCAGACGGTTCCAGCTTGCCTTTCCAAGATGAAAGTCTGGATGTGGTATATGCGAATATGTTTCTACACCACATCCCAGAGCCATTTTCGGCTATTCGCGAGATGGCACGCGTGCTGCGGCCAGGCGGGCGGTTGGTGATTACAGATATGGATGCGCATCCCTATGCCTGGTTGAAAGAAGAGATGGCGGATGTTTGGCAAGGTTTTGAACGGGAGCAGGTCCGCGGCTGGTTGGTAGAAGCTGGGTTGGTCAATGTCATCGTGGATTGCACGGGTGAATCTTGTTGTGCCCAATCGTCCAATCCAGGGATTACAGATACTCAAGGAAGGGAAGCAAATATCAGTGTGTTTGTTGCTACCGGCACTCGACGGATGACGATGCGGGAAGCGGTTCGCGAAAATTATGCAGCCATCGCCCGTTCGGAAGCATGTGGATGTGGTGGCGCGGTCGCCGAACCGGTAAGTGATCATGGAGATACGCAAGTGGGCGAGAAAGCCACTTGTTGTAGTGGCTCCGAGCGCGGTGGAAGCTGTTGCTCAGGCGCTCCAATAGAAGACGTGACGTTTACCACCGGATATTCCGCTGGTGAATTGTCCGCAGCGCCAAAAGAGGCAGCAGAAATCTCATTGGGTTGTGGCAATCCACTGGCATTGGCCAGGCTAAAGCCTGGCGAGATTGTATTAGATATTGGCAGCGGCGGCGGATTGGATTCCTTCCTGGCGGCAGGTAAGGTCGGCCCAAGCGGCCGGGTGATTGGAGTCGATATGACTCCGGCGATGCTGGAACGGGCGCGCGCTTCAGCTCAACGCAGCAATATCACTAATGTGGAATTTCGCCAGGGATTTGCGGAAGCATTACCGGTTGCAGATGGCGAAGTAGATGTCATCATCTCCAATTGTGTAATCAATTTAACAGAAGATAAAGGGCACGTGTTTCGAGAGGCCTATCGTGCCCTCAAACCGGGAGGGCGTTTGGAGGTCAGCGATGTAGTTACTTCTGGTCCGATCCCGTTGGATCTTCGGGAAAATTCCGAAGGTTGGGCGGAATGCGTTACGGGGGCGCTGCCAGAACAGGAGTATCTAGACTTGATCGCTCAGGCTGGATTTGAGAACATTACCATCCGGCGCAGCCCGGGTTCGGGGAAAATCGCAGATGTTTCTGTTTTTAGCGCGATTGTTTCAGCGCAGAAATCCAGCCCGTATCAAGCGAAAGCGTCGGTGATCAATCATTTCAGATCGGATGATCCAGCGAGATGCTGCTGATAAGGCACTAAAGAGGCTCAAGACAGAACACCTATCACTCACACTGGGGGATAGGTGTTTTCTTTGAGACGCTAGCCCAGATCGCTTATAATTTGCTGATCCGAATCCAATCTTAAGTGGTTTCGGGTATCAATCTTTAGAGCAGGAGCTTTGCAGATGGATAACAACACCGTTCTTGTTTTTACACGTTTCGGCATGGGCGACGCGCCTGAGCCGTTACGCTTGAATCTGGCTGTCAAGTTCCTTTCTCTACTTCAAGAGAGTGATGTTTTACCATCCAAAATCCTCTTCTACACCGAAGGTGTGAAATTGGCCTGCCAGGATTCTCCAGTCATTTCTGTATTAAGAGCGATGGAGAAACAGGGTGTTGAATTGGTTTTGTGCAAGACCTGCCTGGACTTTCTTGAATTGAACGGGAAGGTCGAGGTTGGCATTGTTGGCGGGATGGCTGATATCATCGAGGCAATGCGCATGGCGCATAAAGTGATTTCGTTGTAGGTATTGACGAGGAAAAAATTTGTCACAATGATCCAGCCCGCCGTTCATCTGGCGGGCTGGATTTTTCTGCTGGTTAATAGACCGCTTTAACACACATCTGGTCTGGGATTTCCTTGCGAGACCTTTCCTTTATAGAGCCTTTTTTGCAGCCAAAAGGCCACATTCACCAGACCAATCATCACCGGTACCTCCACCAACGGGCCGATGACGGCGGCGAAGGCCTGTCCGGAATTTAAGCCAAAGACCGCGACGGCAACGGCAATCGCCAGCTCAAAATTGTTTGAGGCAGCAGTGAAGGACAGCGTGGTGGTCTGTTTGTAATCTGCGCCAACGGCCTTGCCCATAAAGAAGCTGACCAGGAACATGGCCACAAAGTAGATCAGCAGAGGGATGGCGATGCGAACTACATCCAGGGGGATGCTGACAATGAGATTTCCTTTGAGGGAGAACATGACCAAAATGGTGAAAAGCAAGGCGATCAAGGTGATGGGCGATATTTTGGGGATGAAAGTTTTGTAATACCATTCTTTGCCCTTGAGACGCGTGAGCGCAAAGTTGGTAATAAAACCGGCGATGAAAGGTATGCCCAGATAGATAAAGACGGATTGAGCAATCTCGCCAATGGTGACGTGGACGGCGATGCCTTTTAAGCCGAACCAGGTGGGCAGTACGGTAATAAAGACGTAGGCGTAAACGCTGTAGAATAACACCTGAAAGATGCTGTTGAAAGCTACAAGGCCCGCCGCGTATTCGTTGTCGCCTTTGGCCAATTCGTTCCATACTATAACCATGGCGATACAGCGGGCCAGGCCAATCAAAATTAATCCGGCCATGTATTCTGGATAACCACGTAAGAAAATGATAGCCAGAAAGAACATCAGAATGGGGCCAATCACCCAGTTTTGTAACAGAGATAATCCGAGAACTTTCCAATTGCGAAAAACCTTGCCCAACTCATCATAGTGCACTTTGGCCAGCGGTGGATACATCATCAGAATTAGGCCGAGGGCAATGGGAATATTGGTTGTGCCAACAGAAACGCCTTTATTAAAGGTCTCCACGGCTGCTGGTAACAGATAACCCAATCCGACGCCGACCGCCATCGCCAGGAAGATCCAAAGGGTCAGGTAGCGGTCTAAAAATGAAAGCCGACGAGAAACGCTTGAGTTTTCCATGATCATCACACCTCATTTTGTTTTATTCGGATGTAGATTGGCACAGGATAAGGATGAATCCATTTGGGAATTGCACTGAGGACATGGACAACCCTCCACTGGACGAAGGGTGAGGGGGAGGAGTTCATCTGGTTGAAAGCCTACCAACTTTGCCGCTTGCCGGAGCAGCGTGATCACTTCGGGCTGGACCAACCGGTAAAAGATGTTGCGGCCATCCCGGTTGGTGGTCACGAGCCCGGCTTTGCGTAAGGCCATGAGGTGCTGTGAAATGCTGGCCTGGCGCATGCCCAGAGCTGCTTCCAGGTGGCAAACACATGCTTCTTGTTCGCTGATCACAAACAGGATGAGAATGCGGGCCGGTTGACCAACCACGCCTAACAGGCGGGAAATGGTATCGACAGGCAGGACAGAAGCAGATACATTCGCCATGACGAATATATTGTAGCCAAAAAACACAAAATATGGAAGGACTGAATGATAAGAGGTTCAGTAATTCATCTCAGTAGACGACCTTCGGTCGATGCAAGATCGTCAAAGGACACTCCGCTGTCTGCCTTGCCCTAAATCCCTTGTAAGAAAGACAAGACCCGCTTGCGAATATCGTCTCGGACTTGGCGAAACGCAGCCAGGCGGTGTGCTTCGCTACCTTCTGCCTTGGCCGGGTCTGGGAATCCAATATGAACGCGATTTCCTTTGCCCAACCATACCGGACAGTTTTCCGCAGCATCGTCACAAACTGTTATCACCACATCGAACTCCATAGCTCGGTAAGTCTCTGTAGATTTTGACTCGCCCTGGTGCTGGATGCCCAGTTCGGCCAGCACCTGGAGCGAGAGCGGATGAACATATCCGGAGGGATGCGTTCCAGCGCTGAAGGCATTCCAGGTCTCGCCAAGTTCGTGATTGATGAGCGCTTCCGCCATTTGTGAGCGACAGGAATTGCCCGTGCATAAGATTAAGACGTTTCGTTTTGGCATGTGATCTCTTCCTACATTCGACGTTATGGTAACTAACAACAATACCTTGGTTTCTTGTAACGACTCAGGCTATGGTAGTAAAGTCCCAAATTCGGCCTCTTTCACCAAAGGGCTGAGCAGTAACGGTTTCTTTATGATACGGCATAATTTTTAACGGGGGATTAGCGGAAGATCGTCAAATTGTTAATGATTCCTTCCAATAATCAAGGTTGATCGTGAACCGGAAATCGCAATTTGCTGAGAGTTGAATTTTTATTGGATTCTCCAAACAGAATCATGGATAGAGAAAACTGGGCTCATCGGGAAATGACGTGGTGAAATCCGCATTTAGCGGGACCTACCACGGCAACTTCTAGAGAGCCGAAAACTGTTGTTACGCGTTGTGATCTATCCATGATAGGATCATGGATAGATTATCCACAGGATTGTTGATCGAATCTATTCTCAATGTTGGAGTTGATGCGGGCCACGGCTCATAGACCTTTCTTAAGCGCTCCACTTCTTCCCAGCCAACCGGAGTCCAATGCTCGTGGTACTGCTCACGGTCTTTCATCCGCTCTCGCCATATGGTTTCGTCTGAGCACAGGCAGTGTACAACCATGAGATTGGCTCCATGATGAGCAGTGATTTCATCGAGTCGTTGGCGAAATCCAGCCATTGGAAAAACGGCATCTACAATGCAGCTTACGCCCAGGCCGAGCTGTTCATCGGTTTGATCTAAAATCAGCAAGTAACCGGCGGCTGTGGCACGTGGCGCCAACTGTTGCTGCACCAGAGCGGACTGAAAGCGGTCTTTGCTAAAAAGAGGAATGCGAAGCGACCGGGCGACCTGACGGGCCAGGGTGGTTTTACCGCAGCCGGGCAGTCCGGTGAATACCATGAGTAGAGGATTTGGCCTCATTCGGAGGTTTGGTCCTGTAGCAACTGGTCTGCCGTTCTCAAGATTTGTGCTCATTTTTCATCTTGCTTTAGCGAAAAAATGGAATAGACTTCATCCACTTTAAAATACCAGTGATCAACTTGGCATATCGTTGGGGCGGAAAGATGCCAAATGGACCCAACGGGAGAATGAATTGTGCGGCTACGGTTTGTGATTCGGTGTATTTCAAGATGCCTTCGGCTCCGTGCCGCCTGCTGATTCCGGAGTCTTTCATACCGCCCATTGGCGCATCCACCGAACCCCAGGCCGCGGAGTATCCATCATTGATATTTACCGTCCCGGTTCGAATCTGACGGGCTATATTCTGGCCTAGCCGTATGTCTCGGGTCCAGATGCTGGCGTTGAGACCATAGGAAGAGTCGTTTGCAAACTGGATGGCCTGATCAACCTGCGAAAAACGGTAGATGCATAATACCGGGCCGAAGACTTCTTCGGCATATACATCCATGTTTTGAGTAACATCGGTGAGAACGGTGGGTTCGTAGAAGAAGGGTCCCAGATCGGGACGGGCTTTTCCGCCAGCCAGGAGTGTGGCGCCTTTCTTTACTGCATCTTCAACCATCTGATTGACTTTATCGAGCTGCGCCTGGGAGATGAGCGATCCCATATCGACATCTAATTCCAGGGCAGGAGAAATTTTCATTGTCTTAACTCGCTGGACGAATGCAGCCAGAAAACGGTCATATATGTCGTCTTGGATATAAAGCCGCTCGATGTGGACGCACAGTTGGCCAGCGTTTGAGAACGCCCCCCGGACGATTCCTTCAACAGATTTATTCACATCCGCATCATTCAGGATGATGGCCGGATTCTTTCCGCCCAATTCCATCGAGCATTTTATAAGGCGCTCTCCAGCCTGGCTGGCAAGGGCGCGCCCGGTGGATGTGCCCCCGGTAAAGGAAAGGAAATGGATTCCTTCCAACATGGCCGGACCGATGACGCGGCCCTTACCGGTGACTACCTGAAAAACATATTGTGGGAGGCCTGCTTCATATAATAGGCTGGCTGCGAAGAGGGCAGTAAAAGGCGTCTCTTCGGCGGGTTTGAGTATCGCGGTGTTACCTGCAATCAAGGCTGGGATGGGGTCGGATATTGCCAATGAAAGCGGATAATTCCATGGAGCGATAAAGCCAATGACTCCTTTTGGATGAAGCACCTCTGTGGTTTGTGTGAGAATGGGAAAAGCGCCTTTACGCCGTTTTGGGCGAAGATAGTGACTTACACGAGCGGCATAATGGCGGCTGTTGATTAGGATATCGAATACTTCATCGAGGGCATTCAGGCGCGCCTTGCCGGTCTCTAATTGAATCAGATCCAGGAATGCATCCCGATTTTGTAAAACCAGATCGTGAAAACGGAGGAAAATCTTTTTTCGTTGAGCAAATGTGGTTTGTGCCCAAGCTGCTTGGGATGCGCGGGCACGATCCAACGCAAGGCGAACATCCTCGTCCGTACAATAGGGGAGGGATCCGAGCGGTTGGTTGTTCAGAGGAGAATGGACGGTTAGTGGTTCGTGGGGACCATCTGTACAAGTGACCAGATCCGAAAGCCTGGTCAGGTTGGGGAGGTGTGGAGCATCAATCGGCCTGTGGGACGATTGGGGGAATTGAATGACTGTGGATTGCTGCATGAGTATCTGCCTTCTTGCGGAGAGGTTCGGAAGGATTATAGCAGATCAGCATGCCTGCCCCTTTCCTCAGCGGCGAACCGTAGTGAGTATGGTCCCTAAATATCGTTTGCATAAAACCGGCTTTGCTGGATCACCGTAAACCCCAATCGGTGGTACAGATTGAGCGCATTCTCGTTCAAGGCGCGAACCTCCAGGCGGGCTTCAGTCATTTCATGCTCAAGTAAATACTGCATCCCCTCCACGATCATTGCCTGGACGATATCGTTTCCGCGCCAGGCAGGCAGGACGCGTTTCGTTTTTTGGGCCGTTACCTCACACACAGATACGGGTTGTTCTGCGCCATACGCTGAGTTCCCAGGTAAGTGGAGTCGAACGGGCTGATCAAACACGACGGCGGGCTGACCGTGAAGGATCTCCCATACGTGTAGCCGATTGGCCCAAGTGAATAAATCAAAGGGATGGATTAAAGAAGCCTTTCTTTGAGAACTGCTCATCCTGCCTTTTCGAAGCCATACACAGATATGTGAGCTTTACTTTTGTTATCGAAGTTTGACTTTTGCCAATTGGCGAATCGATTTGCCAGGCGCATTCCAGCGATACGCGCCATCAAATCCATTTCACCCGGGGTAATTAACCGACATACGATTGGCGCCATCTTCACGCCATCGGGCGTGATGGTAACGTGATTTTCTTCCAGTAATTGGGTTACTGGGTCGTATCGGGCAACGTCCAATCGTACTGAGTTGATGCCGACATGCTCAGTATGGACATAATCGCTTTGATCAGGAGCAATCCACGCATGAGGCAGCGCAGTCTCCACAACAAAAAAACCATCGGGATGGAGATGTGTAGCGGCGTTTTGAAAGCAACGGATCTGATCTTCTGCCGTGAGAAGATTAAAGATTGTATTGAATACCAAGTACACCAGACCGTATCGGCGGCCTGTTGTAACGCTGCTAATGTCACCAATTGTTACTTCGATTTGATCACCGCCAGGTTTACTCCGCAGCTTTTCAACCATGTCGGGTGATAACTCGATTCCATCGACTGGAACACCCCTGGCTGCCAATGGAAGAGCAATTCGGCCTGTTCCAATCGCAAATTCAAGTGCAGGGCGGCCTCTTGCGATTTCGGACAGAAATATGGCGGCTGCTTCCTCGTCACCACGCGGTTGATGGTCATAATTAGCAGCTACATCTGGCCCAAAACTTAATTCGGGGCGGAAATTCTCCATTTTCTCCTCACTTATAAAAAGTCACTGGTGCGGCAATCATTGAAAACGGGGATGATTTTGGCCGTTTTCTTGATTGTTATCCTCTCCGATTGCTAGAGTGTGTTATGAACTTAAAGGACACGAGCCATCAGGTGGACGAAATTCTTATTCATCATGGCAAAAGCCAGATAGGTGAGGCCCGCTCGCCGCTTTCGGGCGTCAATCGCAGCGTGCGACTGTCGAAAATCGCGGCGCTGGGCTGCTCCTTACGCCCTTTGGCCAACCGCAACACCGCTCGAAGATCATGCACGATCGCTTCAAACACCCCGGCAGTAATCGTTGCGGCGCATCTTCGCTCATCAAGGTCAAGTATGGGGCGACAAACGCCCATTCATCGTCACTCTCATCGCTCGGATAGGTTGTTCGTTCCATGCTGACAGTGTACCATGCTCGGCTTAAAGTTCATAACACGCTCTAGAGATAAAAATGACTCCGATGATCGTTGAGGATCCAGCACTGACAAGCTTATAAGTCCGATGCTGATCGGGCTTTTCACGGGTGGGTTTCGCGCGGTGAGTCTGTTGCTCATCGCGACGGCGTTGATCGCATTTCTGATCCGCCAGCCGGTAATGATGGCGGTTAAGGTCTATATTTTGGTCTGGGCATTATCGCCAGTTCTCGGTATGTTTGGTTAGCTCAAGAGTCCGCCACTCGATTGCCAGTGGGTTTTGTTCTTGGGCTTACGAGGAGCCCTCGAGCTGATATCGTCAACTTTGGCGCTCATCACCCAGGAAATACAGCGCTACTGTTCCCGGGCCAGTGTGCGAACCGATCACGGTTCCAATGCTGTTGATCATCACCCTGCCGTTCAAATGGGGGAACCTTTGCTCAATTAGGTCGGCTACCGCACGCGCATCTTGGTAGCAGGCAGAATGAGATAAAAAGCACTTTCCGGTGTAGTCCGTGCCGTTTTGGGCATGCCGCTCCATTTTTTGAACGATCTCACGAATGACGCGCTTCTTTCCGAGAATCTTTTGACGCGGGATGAGTTTTCCATGCTGATCCATGTTCATCAAGGGGCAGATATTCAACATTGTGCCCACGATGGCGGAAGAAGCTGAAATTCGCCCACCGCATTTGTAGTGCGTAAGGTCTGTTGAAAAGAACCAGTGGTGGATATTGAGGCGGGTTTGTATGGCCCAATCGTGAATCTCGGTTAGGGATGCGCCGCTTTCCTTTAGATCCACTGCCTGATCAACCAGCATTCCATAGCCTGAAGAAGCTCCAAGAGAATCCACAATCCGGAGCGTCCGGTCGGGATATTTTTTGAGTAATTGTTCACACGCCAGCACAGCAGAGTTGTAGGTACCTGATAATCCGGAAGAAAGAGAAATATGAAGAATATCTTGGCCCTGGGCCAGAAACGGCTCAAAGAAGGCAATAAATTCATTTACATTGATCTGGGATGTTGTGGGCATCGCTCCGGTCGCGATTCTGGCGTAAAACTCATCGAATGGTATGGTTTGCCCCAGATCATCAGGGTATTCCTTGCCATCCAGAATAAAGTGGAAACAGATAAAGGGGATTTTTCGAAGCTGGAAATAATCCGGCGGCATGTCGGTAGTTGAGCAGCATGTGATGATAAAGTTGTGCATGAAATTCCTCCCGGAAAATAGCGATGATTTCGTTTTTGGGTCCATCTCTGACTCTGCAAGTGATTGTATGGTTCCTGGAAAATAGGTGGAAGTCACCCAAGTCATAGTTGGAGTCATATCCGCAATATGGCTATCGAAGAGAGCCTGTTGGTCGGACGGCGTTAACCAAAAAGGGGCCAGCCCGTGGGCCGCCCCTTTGAAATTCCTCATTAGGTTCTAAATCTACTCAACCGTTCTTATTGTAAGAATGCTTTTCACGTATACTTTTGAAGACCTCCGGGATTATAGATGACCCGGAAGGCAATATAGGCAATGGCGAGATATGCACAAGTTTTCGGGATCATTAACATTCCCAGGAGCGGAACCCACTGTGCCCACAAAATTACTGGCGCATAGAAGGTGTATGATAAGGCGATCATGATTCCGATCCAGACGAACGCGCGGTCTCGATTCAGCCGGGCATCCTTGAGGATCAACACCATGATGCCCAGGCCCTGGTAAACGAGGAAGGCGTTTCGGATTAAGCTCCAGGTGTAGGGAGGAGTGACTTGCCACCATTCATTTCCTGGAAACAGCATAACGATCATCCGAACAACGCCGGCTGCCAGTAGTGACCCACCCAACCAGCCGATGGGTTTCTTGAAGCGGAGCCGCCAGACATCCACCATCAGCATGTAAAAGGCCGTCACGGTAAAGGCAGTGGAAAGCGCTCCGGCTCCCACTAAGGATGGATTGGCTTCCAGGCCGCCGCTGGCGTAGGCCACCACCCGAAATCCCACATGTCCCGTATCTCCTAACGCTAACAAAGCAAATGCCCACAGCACGCGTTTTGCCAGCGGCTGACTCTCAGGCGGCACTTTGGCGTAGCGTAACGACATGATGATGACCAAACTCCATATGATGAGGAGATAGGCCACATTGAAAATCACTTCTACCAAAACTCGCGTTTCTTCAGGCATGTCTTCTCCGAGCAGACTGGTTATTGTTGGTGAGGATCGATGCTGCGCAATTGGATTTCCGGTCCGTTCGCAGGCTGCCTGAACAACCGCCGCAAACCCTCTTGGGCGGCTCCACCTAGCATGACCCAGGGCGAAAAGATGTTGAATAGCTGGCCGGTTTTCCCATCCGTTGCATTGGAGGCAATCCAGACTACCTTTTTGGCGGGGATTTCGGGCGGCTTGGCCCACATTCGAACTATCGTGCCAAAGCTTTTTAAGCGATCTTCCGAACCTTGGATGACTTCAACATTGGTCAAGAGATCGGTCAACACCATGCCGGGATTGAACGAGAAAACTCCCACGCCACTGGAGCGAGTCTCTTCGGCCAACGAACGAGTGAAAGAACGCACCCAAGCCTTACTGGAAGCATATGCGTTTTGCCAGGGCACGGGCCCGTTATAACCATGACCAAGAATGTTGATTAGTTTTCCAGACCGCTGGTGTAGAAATATGCGCATGGAAACTTGAGAGCCGTAATAAACGCCCAGGATATTGGTCTCCACGACCTGGGTGAAAGCCTGGGGGCTCAACCCGAGTGTCGGGCCGTATGGTCCGGCAGTTCCGGCGTTGTTTACCCAGATATCCAACTGTCCAAACTGTTCTATTGCAAAGGCGGCCAGAGCGTTTACTTGCTCAAGGGAAGCGACATCTACAGCCATGCCTTCTGCCCTGGCGCCGCGTGCGCGAAGCTGTTGAACTGCTTCATCTACTGATTTTTGCGAGCGGGAGGCGACCACGACTGAAACACCTTTGCTGGCAAGGGCGCTGGCAATTGCCAGACCCAGGCCACGCGTGCCTCCAGTAATGACAGCCACTTTGTCCTGTAGACCATCCATTCGATACCTCTCCTTATCCGTCCTTCTTACAATGGGGTAGACGATGATTGCGCCTGCCGGTTAGGATCGCCTGCTGCCTTCAATCCATTGAGCGCATACACAAAAGCAATCGCCTGAATCAATATACGCCTAAAGCAAAAACTTTAGATAGGTGTATAATTAAGAGGATGAAAATATTCACAAAGCGGAAATATATCACTACAAGTCAGGAAAGTCAATTGATGATTGCTGGAAGGGATCGAAGTAAAGATGGAAGAGGCTGATTTAACCAAGGTCATGTTGGATTGGTCCACCATGTTCATCCGTATCTCGCTGCACGATTTCAATCGTTACACGCGCAATACGGGTTTGTCATTGGTCCAGATGACAGTTCTGCTGCATCTTTATTATCAAGGACCCAGTGAGGTAATGAATTTTTGTGAAATGATGCAAGTTTCGCCAGCCGGGGCCAGTCAGATGATCGAGCGCATGGCGCAACAAGGAGTGGTTCAACGTGGAGAAGCGCCAGGTGATCGGCGGGTGCGATTGGTCAGTCTGACAGAACAGGGCAGAGCGCTGGTGGAAGAAAGCATCGCTGCGCGGCAGGCTTGGGTGGAGCAGTTAATTTCCGACCTGTCCGCGCAGGAGCGGGATCAGGTTTTATCCGCTTTGAGAACATTGACAGTGCGAGCTTCCAAGGTGGAAACGGAAACCCGCTAGTCTGGCGTAATCGAGGAAGTAGTGGTTGATTCGTGGATGATTACGGGCTCGCTGTTGGTTTCTGTGAACGCGCTGGAATCCGGCATATAATACATCTAGAGCAAACCGGTTCTTTCCAGTAGGATCTGCTGGTCCGACCATGATTGCAGCAGAATCGAAATGCAAGATACTCAGGAGAAAATTATGGAGATCTCGATCACCATTGAGGCGATGTTTGGGTTGAATTGGGACCTGTGGAAGCGAATTGTCGCACAAGTGCAGCGGATTGGATTTGACGGACTGTACCGCTCGGACCACCTGATTATCGGCGTAGCGGGTTCGGATTCGTTGGAACTGATCACTTCGTTAACCTACCTCGCCGAGCACAGCCATCAGATTCATTTTGGCTCGCTGGTCGCACCGCTGTCGGTCCATAACCCGGTGATGCTGGCCCGGCAGGCGATGGCGATCAATGACCTGGCGGGTGGGCGGATGATCCTGGGCGTGGGAGCCGGGTGGCATGAGGAAGAACACACCATGTTTGGCTTTCCACTGGGTGATCCTATGACTCGGTTGGATCGATTTGAGGAGGGGCTGAAGGTGATCAGCGCCCTGGTCCGGGAAGATGGGCCGGTGGATTTTGATGGGCGATACTTTCATTTGAGCCAGGCGCAGCTCGTTCCGCAGTCCCCGGTTCGCATCCTGGTTGGAGGCAATGGGCCAAAGCGCACTCTTCCGCTGGTGGCTCGCTATGCGGACGTATGGAACTGCCAGTTGGCCGACGCGGCAGCTTTTAAAGTGGTGAATTCGCGCTTGGATGAGCTGATCATTGCTGCTGGACGGCCCCCCGCCAATGTCAAGCGCACGGTGATGGTTCCGGCGTTGGCCTATCGAAGCCCGGCGGATCTCCAACGCCACCTTGACCTGCTTCGCCGGGACGCCGCCGCTTTTCGCAGTGCTTCCGATGAGGAGATCCACGCCTGGTTTTCCTCGCTCAAGGGCATCTTTGGTTCGCCTCAGCAGGTGATCGACGGCCTCGCTGCGTTCAAGGAGCATGGCGCGGACGAAATGATCATTGAGTGGTTCGCGCTGGCAGATGAAGAAGGGCTGGAAGGAATGGCGGAAGTGGTTGGTGGCATTGGTTGATTAGAACCAATCCATTGATATGACAAAAAAAGATGGATGCGAGGCCGATTGCCCGGAGGAAAAAGGCTTGGCCGCATCCATCCTTTATTGTATGGGTGTGTCTTAAGCGGGTAGTTGCTCCAGGAATGCGTGTAGCTTTTCCATGAAAATGTCGTATTGATCAAAGCGGATGAGATGGCCAACATCCGGAATGACGACAAGCTGCACTTTGGGATTCAATTCACGCACCTTGGCCACAACTTCTGGGGTAACGATGCCACCCAGATCAGGGTTGCCAGCAAAGACCAACATCGGATGAGTCATTTTTGGAAGGGCAGTCAACCAATTGACTTCCTGGGCATGAATTTTTGGCGACATGATGTCTGTAATGGTGGCGTCCAACTGCTTTTTGGCCTGACACATGGGAACCAGTAGTTCTTCCGGCCAGGTGGGATGTTCTTTGCGATACTCGACCAGAAGATCCTCCAACTCTCGAGACGCCAGGCTCTTTGCCCATTTGGCCATCGGGTTCTCGGCGGGCGCGCCAGGGTGGGGAGCCGGTTCGGGACGGTTGATCCACCAGGGCGGGTCTTCCAAAATCAGAGCGCTGGCCAGTTCTGGAAAGCGAACACCAAGCTGGAAGGTGACCAGCGAGCCCATCGAGTGCCCACAAACGATGGGCCGCTCCAGGCCCAAAGCGCGGATCAGTTCCGCCAAATCGGCGGCCATGTCGACATGATCGTTGGGCTGCACGCGCTGCGAGAGACCGTGGGCCCGCATGTCAGGCATGATGACATCATAATCCGCCTCGAGCGCGCGGGCTACTGGGGTCCAGCACAAGCCGTTGTCGGAAAAACCATGCACCAAGATTAACGGCCGCTTGTCCCCTTTGCCCGTGCGGTAGTAGTGCAATTGCACGCCATTGACCTGAATATCTTGTTGGGTCCAGTGAGGAAGCATGGAAAACCTCTCTTTGTGAACTTGGTTCGTGAATTTTAGCGGTCCGCGGATGTAATTTCTACAAGGGTTACCCCAAATGGTTCAACGGCAGTTGTCCATTCAAGGCTGCCACCCGCTGTCGCGACTCGCTCTGCTGTCACATCCAATTCCATCTTGCGGCGCAACACTTCCAAGTCGGCAGGCAGGATGTGATTGGGCGCGCCCATCGCTGCCCAAGCATCGTACACACTGCCGTGCTGGCGGTCGAAGCGGGTGATTTGCAGACGGGCGTGCTGCCCCAGGCCACCCACGTTGAGGTGAAACTCGCGCGGGGGTTGGATGGAGAACAGCTTGTAAATTTCGCCAGGTTTGGCGGCGGCTAACATGCGGCTGTCGTTGGCGTCTTCACGATAATGACAGTAATTCCACAGCAGAATGGCTATGGTCCCATCCGCGTGGCGGGTGACCGCATAGCCATCTCCTTCGGTCAGCGTCTCCTCGCCCAGGCGAGATAGGAACCAGTAGCCGTGATAGGAGGGCTTTTTTAAACCCTGGACGTTAACCAGGCCGAAGCCGCCATGGAAGGGGATGTCACCTACCCGGCACTCTTCAAAAATGTCGCTGACCACCCAAAACGAGAGGGAGTCCATCAATCCGCGCGCGCGCCAGTTGTTATCCACGAGGAAGGCGGGGAGGAAAGCCGTGTCATGCACAGCGTCCCGCGGGCTGGGGCTGGAACTCCACTCGGTGTAGTGGCGCTCGGCGTTGGGGAAAGCCGACTCCTGTAAGATTTTTTCGCAGCCGCGAGCGTCCAGAAGTAAGCGATCTGGACCATCCCAGGTCATATAACCATTGCCCTCCGCGTCGAATGGATAAAAGGTAGGGTAGGGATGGACGGAGAAGAAATCGACTGGCAGGTTGCGCCTGGCGCATTCGGCCAGGAATTCTCGACCCCAGGGTGGCTCACCTACCTTGTCGCCAAATCCGTGGGCAGCCGGTCCGCCCACGCGAAGCGCCGGATCAACGCGCTTGATGGCGCGGGTAGTGCATTCGTATAGCTTCATGTAGGCTTCGAAATCGGCGTCCTTCCAGAAAAACTTCAAGGCGGGCTCGTTCCACACTTCAAAATACCAGCGGCGAACTTCATCCAGACCGTAACGCTCAATGATGTGTTGGACGAATTGTTCGATGAACCATTCCCAGCGATCCCAGTCCTTGGGCGGGGTGATGTTGCCTTTCCACCAGAAGACGGTTTCGCCGCCGCTGGCCATGTCATAAGGCATGAAACCCAATTCAACAAAGGGGCGAATGCCGATCGAAAGCCAGTGATCGTACACCAGGTCTACATACTGCCAGTTGACAATGGGCTGACCGTTTTCCTCTCGGTAGACCATCATGTCTTCGTGAAACAAGCCATGCATGCGGATGTATTGGAAGGGCATTTCGCGCTGCACCAATTCCAGATGTTTTTGGAAATCCGCGCGCAGCGCTTCTCCAACCCGGCCTCCACCGACGCAAACACGCCAGTAGGGGACATACACCTGACCCGTCTGAGTGTAGTTAAATTGGATGGGCATATTTCCTCTGTTTGAAAAAAAGTGGGATGTGGTTACTTCCGATAGGATCCAGGTTGAGGCTTGCTCAATCTGACCGATATCAGCCAATGACCTTTTGGGCTGTTGGGTTACTTCCGGGGCGAACTGGCAGATTTGCGCTCAACGATGTTCCCGAGGAGCACTGTCTTGCAGGGCGGGATGGCCTTGCCATTGGTCAAGTCGTGCAAAATGAGGACAGCCGTTCGGCCAAGATCGTATTTGGGCACACTGAAGGTAGTGAGCGGCGGGGTACTGTAGGCGCTGTCGCGCACATCGTCAATACCGACGACGGAGATATCATCCGGGACGCGCAGGCCAGCATCCTTAATTGCGTCCATCGCGCCAAACGCAGCTCGATCGCTGACCGCAAAGACTGCTGTGGGCGGTTCGGCCAGCGATAGCAACTGCTGCATTTGTTCATAACCCTTGCGTGGGTTTCCTGAAACAGGGGAGGGCTGTAGGGTGGAGTCCACAGGGACACCGTGTTCGATTAGCGCGACTTGGTGCCCTCGCATACGATCGTTCAAGCTGCTGTATTTGGACGGCCCGCTGATCCCCCCGATGCGGCGGTGCCCTAATCGAATAAGATATTCGGTCATGATCCGGCCTGCCGAGAAATTGTCGGCTGTAAGCGAATGGATCTGGAAAGATTGAGTGTTTTCAACCAGGACAGTCGGCACCCTTGATTCGGTAATTTTTTGGATTACTTTGGGGGTCACATCGCCGTCGTTGGCAATGATGAGGCCATCGATGTCACGGCCCATGAGTTCTCGCAGCGAGTCGAGCGGGTCGATCGCGGGGCGGTAGACGTGCAGGAGAACCTGGTAGCCCAATGTGTAGGCCGTGTCCTCAATCCCGGAGACGATGCGGGTGTAGAACCCGTCGCTTCGGGATGCTTCGGTTAACGATTCCATTAGTAGACCAAAGACTTTGGTCTCGACCGCGGAATTTTGCCGGTCGGCTACATATCCCAGATCTTCCATGGCTTTGAGAATCCGCTCTCGCCGGGTGGGGGCCACGCCCGGTTTGCCATTGACCACCAGTGAAACCGCCGATAGGGATACCCCAGCGGCGGCTGCAACGTCGCGCATATTGGGCGCCTTTTTCTCATCGGATTTGACGGGATTAACCAATGGGGTGACTCCTCAACAAAATATAGATGATAACGATCACAAACGAAAACAATAATAATTTGTGAGGGTAGAGATAAGTAGCACTTAAAAGGGGCAAGAACAAACGTAATCTCATTTTAACTCGATTTTCATAAGGTGCAATAGGCAACTGTGTTCCAATATTTAAAAAACCGCTTAAAAGGGGCTTTTTTTCGATTTTATTTGGAATAACGCGTGATTCTTGTGAAACAAAACCGAGTATTCTTGAAAAATGGTGAAACATTGAATCGAAAAAATCTATTGACTTTAAGAACAATATTTGCAATAATGGTTGTGATGTTCTCGGTAACGTTACCGAAACAAAATCCCCAGGCGTTGCAAATAACGAGCACAAAACCAAAACATAATTTTATCACAAAACACGTCGCTGTCACGTAAGCTTGTTGACCCCGCCATCATTTAGGCGACCTTTTCTTTTTTATTTATCGTTACCGGTTTCTACTATCGCAATCATCTCTTTTCCAGCCATTATCCGTAGATCAAGTGAATAAGCGCTGTCGCTGCAAGCAGGATGCTTTAGCCTAAAAAAGCGATGAGGCGCGGTCCATATCGTTCCTACCCAACTCATCTTTCGGCGTTCCTGTTCATTGTTGGAATAATCACCGGAAACAAGAGTTGCCCGAACAAAATGTTCCCGATGAGGAACATCCATCGGAAGGAGGTGACAGCAATCCATTATCTATCGTTTGCTGGCTGGTAACTCGGCAAGTTTGCAAATCACACAACCCATGTTGGAGGAGTAAATGTCTAAATCCATTGATCGGCGTAAGTTCTTACACATGTCTGCGGCTGGCTTTGCTGGCCTGTTGATGTATGGCTGTGCTCCCTCGGCGACTGAGCCCGCTGCGCCGCCGCAACCTATTGAAGTCACCCGGATTGTTGAGGTGGAAGGCACACCCGTGGTGGAAGTTGTTACTGCCACCCCGGCGCCCACAACACCCCCTGAGGCAGTCGCGGATATCATGGGGACTTTCCCCCGCCGCGAAACCGTGATCGCCAGAATCTTGACCGGGCGTGTTGGTACCCCTGATAATTTCAACCTTTGGGTTGGCTGGAAATGGCAAGATCGCGGTATCCAGAACCTGGCTGACGAGCCCTTCTGGACGGTTGACTTCGCGACCGGCAAGATCGTCAATGGCTCTGCCGATGCCGATCCGGTATACAACGAGGATTTCACCAGCCTCACCGTGACGTTGCGCAAGGGCGTTGCCTGGTCAGATGGCGAGCCTTTCACCTCCGCCGATGTGGTCTATACGGTTGAGACCTTGATTGCGCAAGAAGGCATGAACGCCCACAGCTACATGGTGGACAACGTTGCCGCCGTGACCGCGGTGGACGAGTACACGGTCAAATTTGACTTGAAACAGCCCAACTCCCGCTTCCACACCACGTTCCTGGATCGCTGGGGCTGCACCCGGATTTTCCCCAAGCACATCTTCGAGAAACAAGCAGACCCGGTACAGTTCACCTTCAACCCATTCGTGGGCTGCGGTCCTTACAAACTGCACAGCTTCGATCCGCAGGGCAGCTGGACGGCTTGGGAAAAACGCGAAGATTGGGACAAGAGCCCAACCGGTATGCTGTATGGCGAACCGAAACCCAAGTACATTATCTTCCAGTACTTTGCTGATGAAGGCGCGCAAATCCTCTCTCAACTGACGCATCAATTGGATGTCGCTGAATTGTCTGCTGATGGCCTCAAGGCTCTTCTGGCGCAGTCCAAATCCTCCCGCGCTTATCAGCCCACCTTCCCCTTCGTGGTCAACAACGACCCCTGCATCACCGGTGTTCTGTTCAATACCGCCCGGGCGCCTTTCGATAACGTGGACGTTCGCTGGGCCTTGATCCTGGCGATGGACATCGTTGAGTACACCAGCATCGCTGTGGATAGCTCGGGCACCTTGAGCCCGGTCCACGTTCCGCACCTCGGTTCGTACCCTGCGGATTACATCAAGCCGATGCAGGACTGGCTGAAAGCCTTTACCATTGATGTTGGCGGTGGTGAGACCTTCGCTCCTTATGATCCAGAAGCGCCCAAGCGGGTAGCTGAGTATGCCAAGAGCCGCGGCTATGTCTTCCCCGACACCCCCGAATTCATTGAAAGCGCTTTTGGGCTGGGCTGGTATAAGTTCGCTCCGGAAATCGCCACAAAACTGCTGGAAAAGAACGGGTTCAGCAAGGACAAAGATGGCAAATGGTTGCTGCCGGACGGCAAGCCCTGGAAGATCACCTTCATGTGTGGCACGGTGCTTTCGAACCATGATGCGCGTAACGCCGCGGCTGCCGTGCAGCAGTGGAAGAAATTCGGTATCGATGCCGAGATGTACAATACCGAGAATGGTGACGGTTTGGGAGCCACCGGCGACTTTGATGTTTCCGGCGCCTGGCCTGCCCAAGAGCCATGGGGTGCGGGTCCTGACCTGTACCGCGTACTCGATCGGTGGAATTCCGCCTACAAGCGCCCCTTGGGCGAACGCACCCAGGGTATTTACTCGCGCTGGTCAAGCGACAACATGGATTCCATCATTCAGAAGCTGCGCGAGACCGATCCCTTCAATACCGAAGGCGTGATTGCTGCCGGTATCGAAGGCCTCAAGGAAGCCGTCATCAATATGCCCGGCATCCCGACCTACGGGTATACTGGCTTTGTCGGCTGGGATGAGACCTATTGGACCAACTGGCCCGGTAGCGAGAACGCCTACAACGCGCCGTACACCCACTGGCCGAACTTCAAGTACATGACCCCGTTCTTGAAGCCCACGGGCGCATAATTCGCAATATCTCCCTGTTTCTATCCCCTGGGCGGAGGGTTCCCGCCCAGGGGACATTCAACTCAGTGGTGCTTTGCCAGGTATAATATTTATCTGGCTTGAGCGTTGATATGGCAAAGCACATATAGTTGTTCTCACGATGAGATTTATCTCTTGTCCCTTAGATTTAGACATCGCACGGAGGTAAAACCGTGGCATTCGTGAAACGTTATCTCATTCCCCGCCTGATCCAATATGTATTGGTGATTTGGTTGGGGATTACTGTTGTATTCTTGATCCCGAGGCTTACGCCAAACGATCCGGTCATGCGCATGATTGCTGAGATGCGGGGGCGCGGTTCGACACTCGAACCGGGGGCGATGGATGGCATCATTGCGGACCTAACCGAGATGTATGGCCTGGAAGGTTCCTGGATGGATCAGTATTGGGCCTTTTGGGGCAGATTGTTCCGCGGTGATTTTGGCGTCTCCTTTTTCCAATTCCCCGCGCGGGTCAACACACTCATTTTTAACGCCATGCCTTGGACGTTAGGACTCTTATTGACTACCACGGCCTTCTCGTGGATTGGGGGAAACATCCTGGGAGGGCTGGCGGGCTACTTCTCTCGCAAGGGATGGTCGCGAATTGTCGATGCCATCGCCATGGTCGTTCGCCCGTTCCCCTATTACATCTTTGCCTTTGGTTTGCTCCTGATCTTTGCCTATGTTGTCCGCTGGTTCCCAATCACAGGTGGAGCATCTTTGGGGGCACAACCCTCCTTCACCTGGCCGTATATCAAAGATGTGCTCTGGCATTCGACTCTCCCCGCGTTTTCGCTCGCTCTTCTGGGCGGGGCAGTTAATTTCCAGATAATGAAGTTGCTTGTTCAGAATATCAACGCCGAAAGTTTTGTGCAATACGCCAAGATGGGTGGCGTTACTGAAGGGCGCATCGTCGGCAAGTATGTCATTCGCAATGCCCTGCTGCCGCAAGTTACTGGCCTGGCCCTTTCTCTTGGGCAAATCTTCAGCGGCGCGTTAATTACTGAGATCGTTTTTGGCTACCCTGGACTGGGAATGTTGCTTTTCCGGGCGATCGTCAATGGCGATTACAACCTGATCATGGGGATCACCATTTTTTCAATCCTTGGGATCACGACGGGTATCTTGATCGTCGACCTGACGTATCCCTTGTTGGATCCCAGGGTGAGATATTCATAAAGAGGCCAGCAATATGAAAATCCTCAGAGATCTGTTTAGAGATTACCGTTTCTTCTTAAGTTTCTTTGTGCTAATGATCATCGTGGTCATGGCGATCCTATCCTTCTTCTCGCCGTATGATCCTACGTTGTGGAATGTGGTTCCCCGAGATATGAAGCCTTCCTCGGAATACTTGCTGGGGACCGATTCAAATGGGCAGGACGTCTTTTGGCAAGCCACCTTTGCGGTGCGTAATTCATTGATTATTTCGCTCATCGCAGGGGTGGTTTCACGTGTGATAGCGATCCTGGTGGGCATGGTTGCCGGATTTAAGGGCGGGCTAACCGACCGAATCTTAATGTTCGTAGGTGACAGCTTGCTGGTGATCCCGTTGTTCCTGATTATGGTGATGCTGGCAATGCTGGTACGCCAATTCATGAACCTGGCGCTGCTGGGACTGCTGCTCTCTTTCTTTGGTTGGGCCTGGGATGCTCGCCTGATTCGTTCCATGATCCTGAGCCTGCGCGAGCGCGATTTCACCAACACCTCCATCCTCTCCGGAACGGGTACAGTCAAATTAGTCCTGAATGAATATATGCCCTTTACCATGCCGCTGATCTTCTCGACGCTCATTAATAACATCTCTTGGGCGATTGGGTTGGAGATTACACTGGCGATCCTGGGGTTAGTTAACCTGAGCATCCCCACCCTGGGCACCATGTTGAATTGGGCGCTCTTCTACCAATCGATTCTGTTAGGGCGCTGGTGGTGGATTTTGACGCCAGTCACCCTGTCGCTTCTTTTGTTTATCGCCCTTTATTGGCTCTCGGTCAGTATCAGTGAATATCTTGACCCAAGAACACGCGTCCAGCGGGTGGGAGCATAGGAGATTACCATGACCGAACCCATCCTAGGTACTCAACAGCTACAAGCTTTTTACGTTCTTGACGTGCACGGCACCCAGAAAATTGCTAAAGCCGTCAATGATATCGACCTGGAAATCCGCGAGAACGAAGTATACGGCATCGCCGGTGAAAGCGGCTGCGGGAAAACGACCCTGCTCAAAACCCTATTCGGGACCATCGACCCGCCCCTGCGGTTGATCGGTGGGAAGATATTCTACAGGGTTGATGGAGAGTGGTTGGATGTAACTGCACTGAGCCAAGAAGAACGACGTAAGCTGCGCATGTTGTATATTTCGTATGTGCCGCAAGGCTCGATGAGCGTGCTGAACCCGGTAGTGAAGATCAAAGAAACCTACCACGATTTCATTGGCAGCCATGTGGGTTTAAAATCCAGGGATGAGGCCTTCACCCTCGCCCAGGAGCACATTGCTGAACTGGGCTTGCCCAAGAACATTCTGGAAGCATATCCACACCAACTGTCGGGTGGGATGCGTCAGCGCGTTACGATTGCCCTGGCGGCGCTACTCAAACCCCGGATTATGATCGGGGATGAGCCCACCACGGCATTAGACGTGGTTGTCCAGCGAGGGGTGCTCCAATTGCTGATGGATATCCAGAGCAAGTTGAAAAACACCATCATCATGGTAACCCACGACATGGGCGTTCACGCCAATATTGCCGACCGGATCGGTATTATGTATGCCGGGAAATTTGTTGAAGAAGGTCCCACCGAAGAGATCTTCGACAGACCGCTGCACCCGTATACCCAATTCCTGATCAATTCGCTACCCAAGTTCGGCGATAAAAGGGTGCGCGAAAGCGTGCCTGGCAATCCGCCGTCGCTTATCGACCTTCCCGCTGGCTGCCCCTTCCACCCTCGCTGCCCGCACGCAATGCCGATCTGTCTGAAAGAAATGCCGGCCTTCGTCCATCCCAATGAACATCACCGTGTGGCTTGCTGGTTGATTGGAGATAAATAATGGAAAAGCTTCTTGAAGTGGATCAATTGACCAAACGCTATGCCCAGGGCAGCCTCCTGGCCCGGGTAATGATCACTGCTGCCGATAGTGTTTCGTTCCATATCAAACCGGCTGAGATCTTCACGCTGGCGGGGGAAAGTGGTTGCGGAAAAACAACCACGGCCAAGATCGTGCTTGGCTTTGAAGAGGAGACTTCCGGAACGGTTTCGTATAAAGGAAAGAAAAAGGAACACAACGAGAAGGTGTGGCGGACCCAGGGCGTTCAGGCAATTTTTCAGGATCCTTTCTCTACTTTTAACCCGCTGCGCACGGTGGATAGTTATTTCTTTGAGACGGTCACCAATTACAAGTTGGCAGAAGATAAACAAAGCGCCATCGCAAGGATCGACAAGACCCTCAGAGAGGTGGGGCTAAGTTATTCTGAGTTTGCCGGTAAGTACCCGAGTGAATTCTCCGGCGGACAGCTCCAACGAATTTCAGTAGCCCGCTCGCTGCTGACCAGCCCAAAGTTGATCATTGCGGATGAGCCTGTTTCGATGGTAGATGCCTCGCTGCGCATGTCCATCGTCAACCTGTTCAAAAAGCTGCGCGATGAGCTTGGCGTCAGCATCCTGTATATTACGCACGACCTGGCGACAGCCTACTACGTGAGCGATCGGATCGCCATCATGTTCCGCGGCAACCTCATCGAGATGGGGACAGTGGAAGAGGTGCTGATGAACCCTCGCCATCCCTATACGCGCCTGCTGCGCGACTCGATTCCCCAGGCGGATCCCAAATTGCGCTGGAAAGATAAGGTGACTCTGGCTGAATTGGAACAAGAAGAGTACCTGCGCAAAGGCTGTAAATTTGCCGGGCGCTGCCCGATGGTCATGGATATTTGCAAAAAACAAATACCGCCCGATTACTCATTGGGTGAGGTGTTGGTTAAGTGCCACTTGTATGCCGAGGAAAGTGAGAAAGCTGGCGTTCCATCTCTGGTTTAAGTCCAGACGCTAATTGTTGTAGCAAGGCATATCCATTTACCCAAGGAAATCAACCATGACTGCTACCCGAATTACCCTCAATCCGGCGGATGATATCGCCACCATTAACCCCAATATTTATGGACAATTTGCTGAGCACTTGGGACGCTGTATTTACGATGGTATCTGGGTGGGGGAGGACAGCGCTATCCCCAACATCGATGGCTTTCGCACGGATGTCCTGGAAGCTTTGCGCCGGATGAAACCGGGGGTCATCCGTTGGCCGGGAGGCTGTTTTGCGGATGATTATCACTGGCAGGATGGCATTGGTCCCCGCGACCAACGCCCGCGGCGGATCAATATCCACTGGGGCGAAGTGGTCGAAACCAATCATGTTGGCACGCAGGAATTTGTTCGTTTCTGTCGTCTGGTGGGCGCAGAACCCTATTTCTGTGGGAATGTGGGTTCTGGCACGCCTCGCGAACTACGCGATTGGATTGAATACTGCAATTTCCCTAATTCTGGTCCGGAGGGATCCACCTGGGCACAGCAGCGCGCTGCCGACGGCAGCCCTGAACCAATGAACGTCAATTATTGGGGGGTGGGCAACGAGAATTGGGGCTGTGGTGGGAACTTCTCTCCGGAAGATTACTGCACCGAGTTCCGCCGTTTTGCCTCTTTTGTACGCGGTTTTGGAAAGAAGCTCACGGTGATTGCCTGCGGCCCATCCAGCAACGATGTGGAATGGACCGACCGTTTCTTCCGCAAGCTGAATAAGGATTATTGGGTCTTCAACAATATCGATGGCTTTGCGGCGCACTATTATTGCGGCACCTCAGGCACGGCCACCGAGTATACGGAAGAAGATTGGTATCGCTTGTTAGAAAAAGGCTTGCGAATGGAAGAACTGGTGGTCCAGCAGCGGGCGGCGATGGACACCTGGGACCCGACTCGCAAGATTGGTCTGATCATCGATGAGTGGGGCACGTGGCATCCGGTCGAGAAAGGAACCAACCCGGCTTTTCTCTTCCAGCAAAATACCATTCGGGATGCGATCGTGGCCGCGAACTCCCTCGATATCTTCAACCGGCATGCCGATAAAGTGGTCATGTCGAATATCGCCCAAATGATCAATGTGCTCCAGGCCATGATCCTGACCCAGGGAGAACGGATGCTGGTGACTCCAACCGGATATGTCTATGAAATGTATGCTCCGCACCAGGGGGCAAAATCGCTGCGGCTGCGGTTTGAGACGCCAGAGATCCACTATTCCAAGAAAAATATCTTACATACATCCTGGCAGAGCGCCATGCAGGCAGGAGAGAAGACGGAAGGCGCGATTCCGACGGTGACTGGAAGCGCGTCACTCAAGGATAGCACGCTCTTTATCTCCCTGACCAACAGCCACGCCAGCCAACCGGCTGAGGTGGTCGTGGAAGTGCTGGGTGGGGCGGAGATCAAGACCGCCGTGGGCAAGGTATTGTGCGGCGAGATCCATGCCCACAACACCTTTGATGCGCCCACACAAATTGCTCCGCAGCCATTCGCCGTGGAATGGAAAAAGGCTCAGCTTCACCTGGTCTTGCCTGCGGCGGCTGTGGCAACTGTCGAGGTGGATTTGACAGGCAAGAATCATTAGGGCATGGAAAAGACGCGCCTGGTTTTAGACCCGAATTATGGGATTGCATCCGTGGACCCGCGTATTTTTGGCGGCTTCCTGGAGCATATTGGCCGGGCGGTGTACGAAGGAGTCTATGACCCGCAGTCGCGTTATGCGGACGAGAACGGTTTCCGCCAGGATACATTGGGAGCGCTGCGCAAGTTGCAGATGACCACCATGCGTTATCCTGGTGGAAACTTTGCCTCGGGATACCACTGGTTGGATGGTGTAGGGCCCAAAAACCGGCGCCCTTCGATTTATGATCAGGCCTGGGAGAGTATCGAACCGAATCAGTTCGGGACGGATGAATTCATCAAATTGACCAATTTGATGAACTGGACGCCGATGTTGACCGTTAACCTGGGGACGGGCAAACCCGAAGAAGCTCGTAATTGGGTTGAGTACTGCAACGCTCCTGTTGGATCGCAGTTTGCTAACCTGCGCGCTGAGAATGGATCCGTCGAACCCTACAAAGTCAAGCTTTGGTGTTTGGGAAATGAAATTGATGGGCACTGGCAGATGGGGCATGCACCGGCAGAAGATTATGCCGTTCGTGCTCACGAAGCTGCCAGGTTGATGAAAGAAGTGGATCCGGATATTGAGACGGTCGCGTGCGGTTCAACGACCATGAGCGGTTCCACCTATATCGAATGGGACCTGACGGTTTTAGAGCACTTAGGGTCCTATGCGGACTACGTCAGCCTGCATCGCTATGTCGGTAACCCCGAAAATGACACGCCTGATTATCTGGCCTGCTCTGCAACGGTCGATAAGCGGATCGAACATATGGATGCCGTATGCCGGGTGGTTCAGGCGAAGACACGCAACAAGAAGCGCCACTACTTGTGCTTTGACGAGTGGAATGTCTGGTACCGGGCCAACGGTCCGGCGGACACCAAGGGGGATGGAAAAGTAGCTCCCCCTTTGATTGAAGAAAGCTACAATCTGGAAGACGCTCTGGTGGTGGCTGGTTTCTTGAACAGCTTCATCCGTCATGCGGACACAGTCAAGATCGCAAATCTTGCCCAAATCGTGAACGTGCTTGCGCCTATTCGTACGCGCGGAGACGAGCTACTGCTGCAGAGCATTTACTATCCTTTTGCTATGTTCTCCAGCCGACGCGAGGGGGTGGCGATCCAACCGGTGGTCAGCGGGCCGAGCTATGAAAGCACCTCTTGTGGGAGAGTCAATTACATTGACGCGAGCGCAATATTAGGCGATGGGGCGCTGCACGTGTTTTTGATCAACCGCAACCTGAGCGAAACAGCCGAGGTGGAGGTCGATCCCGCCGGAGGAAAAATCGAGTCTGTTCTGTGCGGGGAATTGGTGCATGGGACGGATCCAAAAGAGAGCAATACTTTTGAGAACCCCAATAGGGTTATTCGCCAGCCGCTCCGGTCGGTGATCGTTCAGGATGGCAAGGCATTGGTCCACCTTCCTCCTCTTTCCGTTGGCGCCATTACTTTCCGAATTTCGTAACTGCTTTCTGATTGGTGACCAGACGCGATGCCAGACTCACGGCCGGTGAGAATTGCGCGTTCTGGCATATTCCATTCCGGCTGCCTGGATGCGGCGGTAGTCGGAGGGTGGGAGACCGTTGTTGTAGCAGGTCTCCTGATAAGGCGTGCCCTTACTGGGTGCTTCGTGAAAGTGCGCACCGTATATGAAACAACTCGTTGCTGTGATAACTTGCTCGCCTGCACGATCTTTTGATATAGTGGGGGAGAATTTGGTATAAAATTAGTAGTGAGAATGTGAAACAAGTAGGCATGACGATTTTGGAAACCGCCAGTCGCAAACGGTTTACGGAATAACCCGAAATTCATCTTCGACCTGAAAAGCGACCCGACTCAAGTACTGCGAGAAAATGCCCCAAGAGTTTGGAGCCAATATCTACCCGTACTGCATAGATTGCATCGCGTAATTTGGAGCGACGTCGACGAAGTATAAGCCGTAACAAGATTTGCAATATCAAAGGAACCCCCATGAACTCAGCAGATATGCTATCCTTTCGACAACAGGCGGGCGATTTGGCGGATGCAATCGTTGAGAAGCAATATGCGCTTCAGCCGGAGATATGGAAACCTTATGGTCACCCTGGGCGCGATAAGAGCGTGCGAGATACTGGCTACCATCTCAGATACCTGGCAGAAGCCCTGGAGGCCAATGACCCGGCTCTTTTCTCTGAGTATCTTGGCTGGGTCAAGGTTTTATTTATTGGCTTAAAATTTCCAGATAATGTTCTACATCTCACATTGGAATGCACGCGCCAGGTGCTGTCGGAGAAGTTATCCGCTGAAACCCGTGTTCGCGCACTGGAATTCTTGGATTGGGGCATCAAGAGCCTGGAGGCCGCGCCGGTAACCATTCCGAATTTTATCCAGGGCAATTCCCTGGTCGACAATCTGGCCCGGCAGTATCTCGAGTCCCTTCTAAGCGGAGATAGGCGGACCGCCAGCCGCTTGATTATGGATCGCGTCCAGAATGGTGTCGATGTCAAAACGATTTATATGCAGGTTTTTCAGCCCAGCCAACGCGAAATTGGGCGTTTATGGCAAACCAACCAGATCAGCGTAGCCCAGGAACATTTTTGCACCGCCGCAACCCAGATGATCATGTCGCAGCTTTACCCGTACATCTTCTCCGGTGAATATAAAGAGCGCCGCTTGGTGGCGGCTTGTGTTGGGGGCGAACTGCACGAAATTGGGGCGCGGATGGTGGCCGACTTCTTCGAGATGGAAGGTTGGGATACCTATTTCTTGGGAGCAAATACGCCTCCAGAGACGGTTATCCAAACGGTGGTAGAGCGCCAGGCCGACGTGCTGGCCCTTTCGGCTACAATGACCTACCACGTTAGCAAAGTAACCGATATCATCACCTCCCTGCGGGAAAGCGGCGTTTCGCCTCGAACACGCATCCTGGTTGGCGGTTACCCCTTCAATGTTTCTACCGAACTGTGGAAGCGGATCGGCGCCGATGGGTACGCTCCGGATGCCGAAACGGCGATTTCGGTAGCAGAAAGGATCTTGCAGAAATGAGTCAGGCTAGCAGCTTGGTTGTACTATGTGATGTGCATGGCAATGTTACGAAAGTTATGAACGACTCGCTAGGGTTGGGAGAAGCCATCCATCTGGGCATGCCATTTGCTCGCCTGACGGCGCGCGGCGAACTGGCCAAAGCGCTCTCCTTCCTGACTGAGATTAACACCAAAGGAGTAGCTTTTGATTGGGAAATTAACATCCTGATCGGAAAAGAGATCAAGACCTTACATTTCACGGGTAGTCAAGTAAATGACACGTTGCTCATCGTTGGCGCCGAAAATGACAAAATCGCCAGGACGCTCTTTGAAGGCATGATGCAAATGAACAACGAGCAGACCAATTCATTGCGGACTGCGCTCAAAGAAAACAGTCGCTCCGATCGAGACGACAGTCATTTTAATGAGATCAGTCGCTTGAATAATGAGTTGGTTTCGATGCAGCGTGAACTGGCCAAGAAGAACGCCGAACTGGAACGACTGAATCAAGAGAAAAACCGTTTTCTCGGCATGGCTGCCCACGACCTGCGCAACCCTTTGCAATCCATTCTGGCTCACAGCGCATTTCTGTTGGATCAAGATCCGGTTGCCCTCGGCGAGAATTACCGGACATTTTTGGAAGTGATCTTTGGTTCGACCGAGTTCATGGCACAACTCGTCGATGATTTGTTAGATGTCGCAAAAATTGAGTCTGGAAGGTTGCAGTTGGATTATTCCGCGGTGGATATGGTTGCGTTGCTCACAAAGAATGTGTTACTCAACCGTGTGCTGGCTGCAAAAAAACAGGTTGAGATCGAATTGATCACGGAAACACTGCCAACCGCCATGCTCGACAGCGTGAAGATCGAACAAGTCTTGAATAACTTGATTGGGAATGCAGTAAAATTTTCAGAGCCGGGCAGCAAGGTCACAGTGTGCCTGGTTGGAAAAAGCAATCATTTTCTACTGAGTATAAAAGATGAAGGAGTCGGAATGTCCCCGGAGGAACAATCTCGCCTTTTCAAAGCCTTCCAATCGGGGAACGCGGGCACCTGGGGAGAGAAAAGCACCGGCCTGGGGCTGGTGATCGTTAAGCGAATTGTAGAAGGCCATGCGGGGGAAATATGGTTGGAAAGCAGCCCGGGGCAAGGCACAACCTTTTTCATCTCCATGCCACTCCAGCCAAAGGATGGCGACAATGAATGAGGCAATCAAAATCCTGGTTGCTGACGATGACCCAATCATTGTGGCTGCCACCCGGCGCACCCTGGAAGCTGCCGGGTATACGGTGCTCAGCGCGCGGGACGGGGAAGAAGCTCTTGAGGTGACCCGTGCTCAGCGCCCCAACCTGCTGCTGCTCGATGTCAATATGCCAAAAATGGATGGTTTTGAAACCTGCCGTCAGATAAAGGCGGATCCGGATCTGGCAGAAACCTTCATTATCATTGTGTCTGGCGCCCTTACCGATGGCGACAGCCAAGTCCGCGGGTTAAATATTGGAGCGGATGGCTACCTTGCCCGGCCGATTTCTAACCGCGAGTTACTTGCGCGTGTAGAGGCCATGCTCAGAATCCAGGCCGCCGAACAAATCATCAAGAAATACTCTGAGTCTTTGGAAGAACTGGTGGCAGAACGCACCCGCGATCTGCGTGAAACGCAAGAGAAATTGTTTCGGCAGGAACGGCTGGCAGCCTTGGGACAGTTCGCGGGCAGTGTTGGACACGAATTGCGCAAGCCACTGACAGTAATTAGCAACGCCGTTTATTTTCTGAAACTGGTCCAACCCGATGCAGATCAGAAAGTAAAAGAATATCTGGCGATGATTGAGGCCGAAACGGGTAACACCGAAAAGATCATCTCTGAACTGCTCGACTTTGCTCGCATCAAGCCGATCGAACGGGAGACGATTCCCATCCCTGAACTGATGGAGCGTGTTCTCCAGCGTTACCCGGCGCCGGACGCAGTCATTATCGCCCTGGATTTTCCCGGGCAACTACCCAGTGTGTCTATCGATGTCCGTCAAATGGAGCAGGTCTTCGGAAACCTGATCCTGAATGCTTACCAGGCAATGGATCACAGCGGGCAGTTGACAATTTCCGCCGCCGTGGATGGCTCTTATGTGAAAATCGCGGTACAGGATAACGGGCAAGGGATCACCTCCGAAAATATGCCCAAACTGTTTGAGCCGCTTTTTACCACGAAACCCAGTGGCATAGGGCTTGGGTTACCTGTTTGTAAGAACCTTGTTGAGGCCAATGGCGGGCAGATCAAAGTCGAAAGCCAACCAGGGGTTGGAAGCACTTTTTCGGTCTATTTACCAGCAGGTTAGGTGACCTCCAATTACCCCTGGCGAACCTTGTATAAAAATAGGTGAATTAATCACTGTGGAGCTCCATGCTCGATGAAGCGAAAAAACGCGGCTATGTATAACGGTCTGCTCACCTCCCAAATCGGCTACGATCTGCGCGCCCCCATGCGCGCCATCTATCGCGGCGCACTGCCCGAAGGGGCTATTTTTCGCCTGCAATCGGACGATGCAACCGTGTTGGAAAAACCGCTCGTCTTTTGGGGCAATTGTTGGGGCAGCGATTGGTGGATTGCCGATTTTTCAGAACTCACACGCCCTGGTGAGTTCACCCTGACCGTTGAGGCCAGCGGTGTTCCACCCGTCACATGCCCGCCGTTCCAGGTAGCGGAATATCATCTTTGGCATTCCACCCTCAAAACTGTCGCCATCGAGCAGTTTGAACGCCGCGCTGAACTGGCCCGCTTTGGGTTGGGCTGGAAAGACTGCGGTTCCGACTGGCGCGAAGTGGGCAGCCATACCGCCGCGCTCGTTGGCCTGCTCGATCTGCTTAACATCGGCTACGAATGGTTGGGCCGCGCAGACAGCCTGCGCCTGGCAAAGCAGATCCTTCACGGCTGTGACTACCTCGTCGCTTGCCAACAGCGAGCCGCCGACCTGGGCTGGGAATCAGGCGCAGTCGTCCATGAGATGCCCAACCATCCGGTATTGATTCCGCAAGATGTCGGGCAGTTCGTGGTAGCTCTGGCCAAAGCCTCGCGCCACATTTATGAAATAGACCGCCAGAGGGGCGTGGACTACCTGAATCGCGCCGCCGCGGCTTACGAATTCCTTACCCGCCAGTGCCAACCTTCCACCCTACCGTATTTTTCTGCCAAACTGCATGGCGCTCCGAAAGACTATTCCCCTCCCGCGTTGCGTGAGTCTCGTGCTGAGTGGGCGGCGCATGAGGAAGTTGAAGCATTCATGACCGGCGACCTGCTCATGATGGTCTGGGGCGCAGTCGAACTCGCTAAATCGGGCAAACCTGAGTACCTGGATCAAGCGGTCCTTCGCGCCCGGGAAATTCTGCGCCGGGCGGTAAAAAAAGACCAGCCCGAGGGAGAGTTCTACGGCCATTTTTACGCATTTGGCGACCTGGCTTACACCGAAAAAGCCTTTGTCCATCATCACGTCGGCCACGATACCGGCCTGATGTTCAATCATTATGTTGCCCCGCTGATTGAACTCTGCAACCTGCTCCCCAATCATCCCGAACAGCCCCAATGGCGGCAAGCCCTGCGCGATTTTGCTTACGGCTACTTCCTGCCCGCCTGTCAGAAAAACCCCTTTTACCTGTTGCCGCAAGGCTATTATGCCGGGCAGGGTTTAATCTCCTTTGGCGGCCCCTGGCACGGATTTAACGTCTGCTATGGTTACGCTGCTGCCCAGGCTGTCCAGTTCGAGTCCTTCTTCGGTGACCCGGCTTTCCGCCCCATCGCCGTGGGCAACCTGCAATGGGTGGCCGGTCTCAACGCCGGGCTGACGGAGGAAGCATTTGAAGGCTCAGTTATGTGGCGGGAGCGCTTGCCAGCGGGCAAAGCTGTTCCGTATAGTTTTATTCACGGGATTGGTCGCAACAGCGTCCAAACCTGGTCGCGCATCCCCGGCAGTATCGGCAGCGGGCTTTGCACCAATCGCCAGTTCCAGATGGAAGTCGAACCGACCGTGGCGAACGACATTCCCCGGCGCTACTCGGACGAAGATTGGATTCCCCACGCCGGGGGCTTCATCAGCGGCCTGGTCTTCCTGCGCCAAATCATGAGTTGGTCGGAAGTTTAGGCGACATTGCCAATAGGACATAGGAAATGAACACGAAAATCGTCGTCATCGGCAGTTCCAACGTGGACTTTATTATGAAGGTCGCCCGCTTGCCCGAAAAAGGCGAAACCGTAACCGATGCTGTCTTCATGCAAACCTTTGGCGGCAAAGGCGCAAACCAGGCTGTCGGCGCGGCAAAAGCGGGCGGGGATGTCTGGTTTGTCAATTGCGTGGGCGATGATGCCTTCGCTCCGTTACTGCTCGAAAACATGCGCCAGGCCGGTGTCCATGTGGATTACGTCCGGCAGGAGCACGGCATTGCCAGCGGTGCAGCGCTCGTCATGGTTGGAGGCGCGGGGCAGAACTATCTCTCGGTGGCTCCCGGCGCGAACTATTGCTTGACCCCTGACACAATTACCGAACTCGAACCGCTCCTGCGCGAAGCGGCTATCCTCGTCCTCCAATATGAAATACTTCCCGAGACGCTGTACACCTGTTTCGACCTTGCCCACACGCTTGGCCTTCCAATCCTCTTCAACCTGGCCCCGGCCCGCCCCTTCGATGTATCCTATTTATCGAAAGTGACCTACCTGGCTGTCAACGAAATCGAAGCCCAGTCGCTGTGCGGCTTTGCGGTGGATAGTCCGGAAAAAGTGGCGGAGGCCGCCGATACCTTGCTTGCTAAAGGCACGCGGACGGTCATCATCACCCTCGGTGAACTGGGTGTTTACCTGGCCTCCGACAGCCTGCGCCAGCACATCCCCGCTTACCGGGTCGAAGCTGTGGATACTACCGCTGCCGGAGATGTGTTCTCCGGGGCAATGGCGGTTGCGCTTGTGGAGGGCAAGTCACTGCCCGATGCCGCTCGCTTTGCCTGTGCCGCCTCCGCTATCAGCGTTACCCGCTTGGGCGCGCAGCCATCCGTGCCGGAACGATTTGAAATCGAACAATTCATGCGCAACCAGGGTGATATATAAGCCCCCCCGTGATCCTCGATACCGTCCTAAGGCTTGGAACGGGTGTGGCTTGAGCAGGCGCTCGGCGCTTAGGCTGGCATGCTCCAAAAGGATTGGCTCTTTCCATTGCGGAGCATGCCGCCGAACGATCACCCTGGGACGTTCGGAATATTTTTGATTAACTTTTGGGAGCGAAGAAAGCCGCCAGTTTAGCGTAGATTTTGCCCCGTCTCTTGTAATTGGCGTTCTTCGTCCGTTTCCGGCAAAAGTTGAATACCGTGCGGGATGGGTGTGCCTGCCTGATCAACATGAATGAAGGTGATGAATCCTTCAACGATCTGGTCTTGATCGTCCTTGCCTTTCATTCGGATGTGCGCGACCAGGCGAGTCCGACCGGCAAAAACGATCCTGCTTTCAAAGCAAATGACTTCACCGCGGTGAACAGGACGGTGAAAACCCATGCCGTGGATCTTCAAGCAAACGATATTCTCCGGGCGCGTGAGCGCAGCGGCGGCAATGAAACCGGACTCAACAAACCACTCGGCGTTTCTCCCGGCGAATAATGTGCCGTGGTGATTCAAGTCTTCGCTCTTCACGAGGTGATAGGTGATATAGGAAGTTAAGGCCATCCGATTGGATCCTTTCGACCAGCTTCTAAGCGCCTGTACGGCGTAAGTACAGCTTGGTCAATTCTTCTACCACAGCGGGGATAAGGGCCAGGCCCAGCACCGAGAGCCATTCAACCAGAGACAAGAAATGGGTGTTAAAAATGGGCTGGAAGAAGGGAACGTTGATGACCAAAAGCAGCAGGAAAATGGAAATCCCTACCGCGTATTGCATGTATTTGTTGGAGAACATGCCTAACTTGAACACCGAAACGCGTTCGGAGCGGACTGTGTAGGCGCGGAACAACTCACACAATGAAAGAGTGACGAAGGCCATCGTCTCGGCTGTCTGTACATCCGTGCCGCGCCAATCGTGTTGTAACAGGTACAGGAAGGTGTTCACTCCAGCCGGAATTTGCTCCGCCAGGTGCCAATACAGCCCAAGCATGAATGCGCCCAACACAGCGCCGGTCTGGGCGAAGGTCTGGATGATGATCCCTGAGCGCATGGGGCCGTTGATGATGCTCTCCCGTTTGGGACGCGGCTGGCGCTGCATGATGTCTGGGTCGCCTTTTTCCATGGCCAACGCCAACGCTGGAGCCCCATCGGTAAGCAGGTTGAGCCAGAGCAGTTGGATGGCGGTCAGCGGCATGGGCAGACCCGCGATGGTGGCAAGGAAAATGATCATGATTTCCGCCACATTGGATGAGAGCAGGAAGAAAACGAACTTGCGAATGTTCGCATAGATCACCCGGCCTTGTTCCACCGCGGAAACAATGCTGGCGTAATTATCATCCGTTAGCACCATATCTGCGGTTTCTTTGGCCACATCGGTGCCGGTGATTCCCATCGCGACACCAATATCGGCTCGCTTGATGGCCGGAGCGTCATTGACTCCATCCCCGGTCATGGCCACCACTTCATCGTTGGCGCGCAATGCGTCCACAATCCGCATCTTGTGCTCTGGCGAGACTCGGGCAAACACATCGGTGGTTTTTACCACCTGGGCCAGAGTCGTATCATCCATGTCGTTCAAATCCGCGCCGGTCAGCACCTGGTGATCAGGGCGGAGGAGGGTGATACTGCTGGCGATTGCGCGCGCGGTATTGGGATAATCGCCAGTGATCATAATGGTGCGGATGCCCGCGCCTCGCGCGGTTTGGAGAGCAGGTTTCACTTCTTCTCTGGCCGGGTCGATCATGCCGATCAATCCGACGAAGATGAGTTCTTGTTCCAGGTCCACATGGCTGAATTCTTCAGGCAGCGCTTCCAGAGTCCGGTAAGCAAAACCCAGAACCCGCAGCGCGTCTGTGGTCATATCATTATTGGCGTCCAGAATGCGTTGGCGCATGGCTTCATCCAGCACAACGACCTGATCCTCCAGGGTTTGATAATGGGTACACAGGCGCAACACCACATCCGGAGCCCCTTTAACCGCCACGGTGTTCCAGCCGTGCTGGTGGTTATTGTAATAGGGTGAACTATCGCTGGCAGTGGGCGAATCAATGGTGTGGATGGTGATCATGCGCTTGCGCGCCGAATCAAAGGGAACCTCGTTGTGCCGGGGATAGGCTTTGGAGAGTTCTTCCTGGATGACATCCGCTTTGGCTGCGGCAACCAACAAGGAGGCCTCGGTGGGATCACCGATGACTCGATAGGTGGAACCGCCATTATTCACAACTCGTTCCAATTGGGCGTCGTTATTCAGCACGCTCACCCATAGGGCAGTTGTAACACCAGGAGTCTGGGCCAGATCGGCCTTTTGACCGTCTATCAGAAAATCGCCCACTGGTTCATAACCCTGGCCGGTCACCTCGATCGATTTTCCATCCACCCACATGCGGGTCACGGTCATCACGTTCTGGGTGAGGGTGCCGGTTTTGTCCGAACAAATCACGGTGGCGGAGCCGAGTGTCTCGACCGATGCCAGGCGGCGAATGAGTGCATGGCGGCGAACCATCTCGCGCATTCCCAGTGCAAGGCTAATAGTTACAACTGCGGCCAATCCTTCGGGCACGGCTGCAATCGCCAGACTGACGGCGATCATAAAGGACTCGACCATCGCCTCACTGGTTTCCGCTGTAAAGCCAGCAGTGAACAAACCGCTGCGGCCCAGCCCCAGAAGAAAAACGACACCACAAATGGCCAGCGCGGCAATTCCAAGGACTTTCCCGAGCTGGTCCAACCGCTTTTGGAGCGGTGTTTCTTCCGCTTCGACCTTCTGGAGCATATCCGCGATCCGGCCGAGTTGGGTCTGCATCCCCGTAGCGACGACCACGCCGCGCCCGCGACCATAATTCACGATGGTTCCCATGAAGGCCATATTCTTGCGGTCGCCTAGAGTCGCGGTTTCGTCTAGCACCAGGAAGGCATTTTTCTGCACAGGCACGGATTCGCCGGTCAGGGCTGCCTCTTCCACACGCAGGTTCATCGCTTCAACCAGGCGCATGTCGGCTGGGATGAAGTTTCCGGCTTCCAAATACACGACATCTCCAGGCACCAGTTCACTGGCAGGAATGGAGACGCGGTGACCATCCCGCAGCACCTGGGCTTCGGGCGAGGCCATTTTTTTTAGGGCCGCCAGCGCTTCCTCGGCGCGGCTTTCCTGGACGACACCCAAGATGGCGTTCAGCACAACGATCAGCATAATTGCGCCCGATTCGACCCAATCGCCGAGCAGCGCGGAAATGATCGAAGCAACGATCAGCAGGATGACGATGAAGTTGTTGAGCTGTGCCAGAACAAGCTGGAAGAAGGTGGGCCGTGGCTTTTCGGTAAGTTGGTTTGCCCCATAGACGCCCTGGCGGCGAGTTACTTCTGCTTCAGATAGGCCGCTGGATAAGTCACTCTGTAAAGTTGCTAAAACATCTTGATCCGATAAGGAATGCCAACGATCTGGATGATCTGAGCTTACTGTGGAACCAAGGGTTGGGGCGCTATTAGTCATATGGCTCTCTTTCTAATATGGAGGATGGGGTGAAGCATTGGACGCTAGATCAAATTTTTGTGAGAAGGGCTCTGGTCAAGAAAATTGTGATTCTGAGTTGGCTGTTGAAATTAAGAAGAGAAACTTTCCAACACGGCCAGCTTAACGCGAACACTCCTTTATGAGCGGTACCATCGATTGTATCACTGTTGGGAGGCAGCAATCTATGCTTCCGTTCAATCGAACCCTGAAACGGGCTCACGGTTACGATCGGCGGGGCGAACCAAAGAGCAATTTTGCTTTCAATGCTTTTCTAAAGGCACTCGAAAGTGAAGAAATCGACATAATCTACGCCTGCGACACAGTCTTTGTTGTGTCTCATGTGGGAAAAGAGCGGGTTTTCTTAAGAAAGCAGAATCTATTCGGTATTCTTCTCGATTAATTCGATGGCTGCTTTTCCGGTCATGTGTTCAATCTGGACTTCCGCTGCGCACACCCGATCCCAGGCTCGGTCGATCACTCCTTGACCTTCGGCAAGGTAGTCTGGAGAATATTTCTCGGCCAGGCATTCGAGCGCATGTCTTTTCTCGCTGTCCTCGGTGAGGATTCTAGCCCTGCCAAACACGATCGCGCTGCGGAAGTGGGTAGTGTATGTTTGCTGGATGACCTGATCGGATTGGATGACGCAGAACGAAACTTTGCTGTTCCTCACAATGCTATCCAGTTTGTGGCCTGCTTTGGCAAAGTGGAAGTACAGCTTTCTATCCTTGTACACATAACTCAAAGGGACAGCATACGGATAATCATGATCGCCGAGAACCGCCAACACGCCCGAAGTACAGGATCTCAAAATTTCAATCGTTTCTGCCTCGGAGAGCTGTTGTTTTGTCCTGCGCATTTCTCTGAACATATCTTTTCCTCAATCTTGGGATTGTTTTGCTGCCCCCATTTTACTTGCCGGATGATGTAGATGCAAACGGATGAGAACGTCGCTCATCAGACAGGGGATTCGTCCGCCAAGAAAGAACGGCTTATGATGGGCAGATCCATTAAAGCGAAAGATCCTCCGCGCGATATCTGCTTTTATTCATCCCCACCGCTCAATCCATTGATCATCAATGACGAAATGTCCTTGATCAGCCTTGGGTCTCGATAGTAGCCCTGTCTGAACTGCTGGCTGGGGAAGATCTCCATGAAAGCCTTAAAATATAATCGGAAAGCCTCTTCGGACACATCCTCGCGAATTTGACCCGCCTTTTTCCCTTCTTGCACCAGAGTGAATAACAACCCCAACATCTTTTCCTCTGCGGATGTGCGGACCTTCAAAATGTCCGGATCATTAAGCAGATCATTGTTGCTGGCGAAGGCGGTGAAATCCATATCGGGTGTTTTTCCTTGGGCCATCATTTGCGAGATAAAAAGGATGAATTCGTTCATCTTCTCCCAGTAGGGTTTGTCCGTCGAAAGCACTTCCTGTACCGAGTTGACCAACTGCTCAACAGCGTTGGCAACAAACTCACGTGCCAGGGCATCTTTGCTTCCAAAGTTGTTATAGATGGTGGCCTGCGAAACACCGGCTTTACGGGCAATATCATTAATACTGACTTTCTCCACCCCAAACTGGCTGAAGAGCTCCCAGGCCGCTTTACGAATATCTTCTCTACTTTGTTCTTTCCGTCGAGCAAACCCGTCTGTCATATTTCCTCCAAAAAGTTTTCGGCAATTTTATTTGGCAAGCAAAAAAAGAAACCCCTATGTTGTAATTGTTGTAACGTAAAGCATTGACAATTATAAAATGTTGGCTTAGAATAAGAATGTAGAATCATTGTACCATAAGATTATAAAAGTTTCAAAATTGGAGGCGCGACTACATGAGACTGGTGATCCCCTTCTCCTGCACTGATAACATATCCATCCAAGAAGTAGGTGGAAAAGCTAAGTCACTGATCTTGATGACCCTGAAAGGGTTTCAGGTTCCGCCTGGGTTTGTTCTACTCACTCATTTTTTTGAGCCCTGGATCGAGCAATTGACTTCATCCCCCGAGTGGCATGCAGCTCTATTGGCAGATGGCCCAGTGCTTGTCCAGATCACAAAGGCTTTGAAGGCACAATGCCAGGATTTGCAGTTCACAGAACAGCAGCAAGCGGCGTTAAATGATGCGCTCCAATCCTTTCGACCCATTCAAGCCGGGCATTCTTTTGCCGTACGCTCCTCATCGCCTGAAGAAGACCTGGAAAACGCCTCATTCGCCGGAGGATATGAGACCAGGTTGGGGGTTAAGGAGGAGGTGATTGAGAGCGCCATCTTGCATTCTTTTGCTTCTCTATTCGATAAGCGAGTCTTTCTTTATAAACGCGAGCAGGGAATCCCAACCGACCGCGTACGTTTTGCCGTGATTATTCAACAGCAGGTGGACGCGGACAGTTCTGGGGTGGCGTTCTCGATAAACCCAGTCAACAACTGTTATGACGAAGTATACATCAACGCCAATTATGGGTTGGGGGAGACGGTGGTTTCCGGTACGGTCGAATCTGACCAATATGTCATTGATCGGCTGGCGCGCAAAGTGGTTGAAATGAAAGTGGGGAGAAGCGGGATGGTGGCGCGGCTGAATTCAACTGGCGGGATCATTCAGACACAACGTGGCGTTGAAATTGGACCTAGCCTGACAGAGGAACAAGCGCTGGCAGTTGCGGATCTGGCTGACCGATTGGAGGCGGTGTTCGAGAAACCCATTGACTTTGAATGGGCTTACAGCGGCGACAAGCTTTACTTGCTCCAGGCGCGCCCAATCACCACCTACTTTCCACTGCCGCCCGAAATGGTTACCCGACCTGGGGAGCCCAAGAAACTCTATGCCAATTCCACCTTGATCGAACAAGGCCTTCATGAGCCGCTCTCTGTACTGGGGACCGATTTTTTGTCTTTCGTGCTAAGAAAGGTGGGCGGAGGAATTGCGGAGGGGGCGGTTGGGCCGGAT
>CAYOHX010000012.1:0-219 GCA_964403875.1 uncultured Anaerolinea sp.
ACAGTGAAAATGTTTACCAACTTTTCCAGATTTACCACCTCCTTAGCTGCTTAGAGAAACCGGCCACCTTGTATCTTATTAATCGCCAGAACGATCTTGTGATATTCTCGCAAGTTACGCAAGGATTACCGATACCGAGTGAGAGTGGGGTTCTGGACGAATTAAGTGACTTAATGACTATCCAGAAAAAGGTGAAAAAGACAATAAAGTTTCCTGCTC
>CAYOHX010000012.1:283-65427 GCA_964403875.1 uncultured Anaerolinea sp.
AAGATGAAGCCAAATCGATATCTCGTCTGAGATCAATCTTACATAAACCCCAACGGTCTACAACTTGGGATTTCCTGGATGTTGAAATAAACCCTGATGGAATAGAAACCTTTCTTGATACTGCTAATCAATCGAACGATTTGTTTTTCCGCGTCACTTATGTGGAGACTGAAGAATTGTTTGATGTAGAAATTCCACTTGGGGAAGTTGAGGTGGTTTACTGTCATGCAAAGGTAGAAAATTTAGATGAGATAAAACAGCTCTGGTCAGCAGGAAATAACCAACCTATAAAGGCTAGAATGGTTCCTAATGGGGTCAACAGTGATGCAGAAATCAAGTATTTAGATTGGGTAGACATACAGAAACAAGAATAGACGGATTTTAAGGTGGTTTTCTTGGTTGTCACCTATAATGTTAAAACCACTTCACCCTAACTTTAATTTCCAAATGTAACATTGTGACTACCAATACGCTACAAAAAGGGGGATAGCGGTGAATATTACAAAAGAATTGGTTCTTCGAGAATACGGCGACGAGGGAGCTGATACTCTTGAAAAACATTGGGCTCAAATCGAATACACTGCGTATTTGTGCTCCTTGATGCTCTCACCTACCTCAGGAATTATCGGAATTATCCCTGAGGGTATTGAAGATGTTTGCATCGTTTTTGAGAATTCATTTGAATTACATCAAGTTAAGTGCCGAGACAATTCACAACCACCTTGGACAACTTCGGAAATTCTTCCTATCCTATGTAAGCTGTACCACCACCGTTTAGCATTCGATAAACCTTGTCAATTTTACTTTGTATCTGATTATGTTGCAGATGCGAAGACCCAATTAAGACCTGGGACGTATGGAGCCTTAGCAAAATTAAAGCAATTGCTCGATATCCAGCATGATGGCTACGGAATGAGGCCTGAGGAAATCAAGGAATTTGCCGAGTTAGAAATTGCTATCGTTGAACGAATAGTCGCCCTTATGAGCGAGGACCATAAGGAATCTGTAGAAACATCATTAGCCAGTGAATTGTTAGCGTGTACTCACATCGAAACAGGCTCAAAGCGAATTCGGAATCACGTTAATTACGACGAGCTAGCCGAAATAATGGTTCAAGCATTTCCTGGGCAAATCGAATTTAGGATAGTCTCCCTCAATAGTGTATTTTGGGATAAGATTTAGGCAATTACAGGAGGAGGGAGAGGGAATGGAAGCACAATTTGGCCAACCGAAAGATTTTTGTCCAAACCGAGTCTGCGCCGATAACGGCAAGCTTCAGCATGATCCGACCCAAATTGCTTCTCTGGGATTTCTCCTCTTGAACATTATATGTATACGGTGCTTGTAAATGACACAAAATTGTTGTACAATGTGAAAAAGAGAACGAATTGCCTGGAATGAAAAATTTGATTTGGCGATAATCTCCAATGCAATTACTCGGGAGAAAACAGAAATGCATCGCTACTCATGGACTTTCAAACTAATTGGCATCGCGCTTGGTGTAATTTTATTATCTGGAACGGTACTGGTGACAGCGCAAAAGCTAAACCAAACTACCCAAGCTCAAAGTACGCCCCCCCTCCTACCTACAACATTAAGAACCCCTTCTCCAACTCGACCGGCTTACTGCGTTCCTATACCTCGTGCGGCACAACCAATCGGATCACCAACACCCACACTGTTTCCTCTGGTGTCCGCTATGCCAATAACATCGCCCATGCCAGACCTTGCCCCTTCGGTTACGCCTCGGGTATACGCTAATATAGTAGATCTTAGTCCTGAAATACCACTTCAAGACAAATGGGAAACAGTTGTTTTTCGTTGCGATGGGACTTTTGATAAATTTCTGGCTGGTCCAGGAATTGACGTTGATCAATTCCTCAATCTTGAACCAGGCGATGTGGTCATCAATACAATTGCTCCCGCATCTTTAATGGGACACGAACCGCCAGAGCCGCCGGATTGGCCCACGATCACTCCCGCAACTTCAATACCTTACCCTCCTCCTATTACCCCGTCATGGGAAACACCAACACCGTTTTCCTATCCAGCACCTGCAACATCTACACCCGAAAATATTGAACCCTAACGAACTTACTCTCTAATAAATTAGAGACGGGGAGGACACAATGCTGCACCATAAAGCCTTCATCGGTATCATTGGGCTGATTGTTCTTGCCATCTTGACATCTACCTCCGTAAAAGCCGGCAATGACTTCATTGTTGTTGATTTAAGAACTGATATTCCAATGATCCCCAATTATCATGATTACCAAGTATGGTTAGCCTCAGGAGGAGGACCCACAGGAAATAATGACCAAATATTTACGAATGCATGGATAAGCGTCGATTTAGATGATGAACCAGGGCTATATGGTCATAAATTCAGTCAAGTAGGTATAGTAGCCTATAACGATGGTCTACACTGGTTTGTTTATGCAGAACCTGGTGTTACTTGTTATTATGGTGAACCTAAATACGGAAATCTTGGATGTCAAGGAGAAGTTGGGGAATTTGTTGACTTTGGGAGTTTTTATAAAGTTGAACTTGTTACTTATTCTGGTGAGGACTTTTGGACAGCAAGGGTCGAAGATAGTCAGGGGGTTTCTCATACCGTAGCAAAAATATTGTCTGATAGCAAAAACGTTTACGATATCGATGTAAATATGGAGGAGGGATGGAACACAACCACAGATCCCTATGAGTTTGGAGAATTCCACATGTGGCACCCCCAATATAATAGTTGGATAGATGGGTTTAGGGAATGGCCTTTCAGTAATAGTTCAGTCAATAGCCTCTTTGCAGCCCCTGCTGCCATCTGTCCTCAACATTATGGCGCATGGATAAATATGGCGGATGATCCACGTTATTGGGCCGCGGGATCAGGTGGTAGTATTTGCAATGCTATTATGTTCCCTGCAAACAAGGTATTCCTCCCTTCGATAATGAACGAATAATATGGCATTGCTAGATGATCATATCTATAAAATCATTGAGACTTGCCTGCCGTAAGCAGGCAAGTCTTGTTAAATTTTATCGATCCTTTTATTCTATGAAATTTCGCAATATCTTAATTCCCTATCCTGAAAGAGTAATTTCCTTCCCATCTGTCGGGTAATCCAAAGTTTGGGATGGTTCATAATTGGGTAACACTTTTTTCGAGGCTCAAAAATTCCTTTCGGTAGACGCCCTCTAAATATGGATGAATTATGAGCAAAAGTACTATTCAACGCCACATTAACGGGTGAAAATCGCACATGGCACCGCAGGGAATAATTTAAGACGATCAAAAAATGTTACCCTATTTCTGCCGTTTTTTGAACCATCCCCAAAGTTGATAGTCTCCCTCAAAAAAACCAGTGTGTTTTGGGGTAAGATTTGGGCAAATAGAAGTAGTGGGAGACGGAATGGCACCACAAATTGCCCAACCGAAAGATTTTTGTCCAAACCCTGCTTGCCCAGATTATGGCAAGCTACAACATGATCCGCACCAAAGGAACCTTAAAAAGCTAGGCAAAACCAAACGGGGGGTGCAGCGCTACCAATGCAAGACGTGTGGCAAGACCTTTACCGAAACCAAAGGCACGCTCTTCTTTCGCAAGCACGCTGCGATGGACCAAATTATGGAAGTGCTGGCGTTACTGGCCGAAGGGAACCGCATCAGTACCTTGAGCCGGGTCAAAGGGATCAAAGAAGACACGATTCTGCGCTGGTTGCGAGAAGCCGCCCATCATCACCAAGAACTGGACGAAGTCCTGATGCGGGACTTCCACCTGAAACGGGCGCAGATCGACGGACTGTGGTCGTTTGTCCAAAACAAGGGCGAAAAAAAGGGTACCCCGAAACCGAGGAATGTGGCTCCTTCTGGATTTCGACCTTGATGGATATGGACAGTCGCCTGCGGGTGACGCGGGGGATCGGCAAGGATGAGACCCAAGCCAGTCTCCAGGTGTTCCAGACCCTGAAGCGTTGGGGGCATCCGGACGGTCCGCCGCCACTTCTGTCGGATGGCTGGGGTGGGATCGACGATGCGATTCTGGCCGTCTACGGCCTGGTGCCTGAATATAGCGGTCGCGGTCGTCCGCCCACCCGTCCCAAACCGGGCAAAGACTGGCGCTATCTGCAAATGGTCAAACAGCGCGATGCGCATGGCCACCTGGAAGGAATCCAACTGCGTGCCATTTGGGGGCAGAAGGCGGAACTGATCGCCTTGCTGGGAAAAAGCACCGCCTACATCGAACGCAGCAATCTCACCACCCGCTTGTTCAATGGCCGATTGACGCGCAAGACCCTGGCCTTCTCCAAGGAACTCGAAAATCATCGCGCGGCAGTGATTTGGGAGGATGCCTATTACAACTGGGTTCGGCCCCACAAAAGCTTGCGGGCGCCGGCTGCCGATGAGGACCCCGCGAAATGGACTCCGCGCACTCCGGCAATGGCCGCTGGCCTAACGGATCATATTTGGACTGTTAAAGAGCTTTTGATGACCGTGGTTTTACCCACCACAAACAACACTTGTTAGGGAGACTATCCCATTTTGTATAAGAGGATAATGTAAGGAAGCAATGGAAACACAGCTACAAATTGATGAACAGATCACCCGAATTAGTGCGCTGTTTGAGCGCTTCTCCGCGCTACAGCGAGCCCAGGAAGAAGCCTTTAAAACCCGCTTCCAAGCTTTTGTGCCCGGGTTCGAGGCAGCACTGCGGCAAGCGGATGAAATCCACAGCACATCTGCGCCAGGGTTCAATATCTTCACCCTGGTGGAGGTCGCCGAAAGTGAATTGATTCATTCAAAGTTTATCGCCTTCCTGCTCGATCCGCGTGCAGCGCATGCGCAGGGCAATGCCTTTCTCAAGGCCTTCTTTCAGATGCTGGCTGAGAAAAACCACGGGATCGAAAAGCACTTCCATCAGCCCCTGTCCCTGCCTACCGATCCTTTTGAAAAAGGGCACTGGCTGGTGCGGCGCGAGGCCTTCTTTACCTCCGACGACCAGTTGTATAACTACATGGATATTGTTCTCGCCAACTCGGCCCTTGGAGCGCGTTACGTCATTGAGAACAAGATCAACGCCGGGGAGCAGCCGGATCAGATACACCGCTATTTCAATTATCTAGAACATGAAGCGCCGGTTCTGCCCTATCGCGCTGTATTCTTCCTGACCCGTTCAGGATATGCGGCGACTACTGCAAACGGAGTCACGTACTACCCCCTCAGCTATCAGAAAGATATTCCTCACTGGTTAGAACTGGCCTTGCGAGAAGTCAAAGCGCCAGGCGTACAAGAGATCGTCAGGCAGTATATGAAGTTGGTTGAGGAATTTTAGGAGTTTTATAATGTCTGTTGATACTCTATCCGATCCCGTATCCACGTTTCTTTGCCAGCCCGAAAATATAGCAGTCGCTTTGGAGGTTGCCAGGCAGGTGGAAAAGCTGCGCGATCAGCTACACCGTTCTTTCTGGCCGGCAGTGGAAAAGGCATTGAAAGCCCGCCTGGAAAGCTCACCGCATGCACAACGTTGGTTTATCGCGAAGCCGGGCAGTTATAAGAAAAATTTCACCAACTGCAAGTTTGAGCCCCGTTTCAAACCTGAAGGCCGTTCGGTGTCAGGCTTGTTTGTTTGCTTTATGCAGGGTACGCAGGATGCCGGATTCCCGCTAAATTACGGTATTGTCTGGAGTCCAAATGTACCAAAAGGACCACATGGTTCCGAAAGCTATTCCCGAATGATCCGGATTTCTGGGGAAAGAGGTTTTCAGAATAAATATGCAAATGAATGGTGGCCTGCCTGCCAATACCTGGATTTTTCAATCAAGAGCGATGAGTTCCTACTGCAATATGCATCCAATCCGGTAAAGTTTATTGAGAGCATCGCGGATCTGATATGGGATTACTTTACCGTTCTTGAGACAGATTTATTCGCATATAACCAGGAGCTAATTCTGGGGAAGTAAGGGAACATGCCACAGTCCGTGCCCGCCTACCAGGAAGAACTTATTTCGCAAATCCCAGCCGCCCGGCTCCTCATGCCGCTGGGCTACCAGTATCTGACGCCCACCCAGGCACTGGCCCTGCGCGGCGGGCGCGAGCGCAATGTGGTGCTGGCGGAAATCACTGCTGCCTGGCTGCGCGAGCACAACCGGTTCACCTATGGCGAGCGGACATATCCTTTCAACAACCAGGCCATTGCCGAGGCCTTGCGCCGCCTGACCGATACGAACTTAAGCGAAGGTGTGGTGCGCTGCAACGCGCAGATCACCGAGCTGTTGTATCTGGGCTTTTCTTACCCGCAGACAGTGGGTGCGGATACCCGCCACTACTCGCTACGCTACATTGACTGGCAGCACCCTGAAAACAATGTCTTTCACATCACCGAAGAGTTCACCGTGGAGCGCGAAGGCTCACACCAGACCCGCCGTCCGGATATCGTCCTCTTTGTCAACGGCATCCCTTTCGCGGTGATAGAGTGCAAGCGCCCGGACCTGCAAACCGCCGAGGGCGGGCTGCCGTACGAAGAAGCCATCAGCCAGATGCTGCGCAACCAACAACCGGGAGAGATCCGTCCGCTTTTCGCGTACGCGCAGTTGCTGCTGGCGGTCAGTACAAACCACGCTGCTTATGCCGTTACTGGCACGGCAAAGAATTTCTGGGCTACTTGGCGCGAAGAAAATGTACAAGCTCACGAAGCCCGCGTAGCACAATGCATCAACACCCCGTTACCCACCGACCTGGAAGCCGACTTTTACGACTGGCGTGAGCACGCCACCTGGGCACGACGTTATTTTAAAAACCAGCCGCCCCGCCTGCCTACCGAGCAGGACCGCGCCATACTCAGCCTGCTGGACCCTGCTCGCCTTCTGGAGCTTGCCTATCAGTATATGGTATTCGATGCGGGTAGGAAGAAAGTAGCCCGCTATCAACAGTATTTTGCCGTCAAAGCCACGCTCGACCGGGTCGCCGCGTTGAATGTACAGGGCCTGCGCACGGGCGGCGTTGTATGGCACACTACAGGCTCTGGCAAATCATTAACGATGGTCATGCTTTCCAAAGCCCTGGTGCTGCATCCCAATATCCCCAATCCGCGCGTTATCCTGGTAACTGATCGTATTAATCTCGATAACCAAATCTATCAAACATTCCGCGACTGTGGAAAAGAGATTGTCCAGGCCAATTCCGGCAAGCACTTGATCGAGCTGATCCGCGATGGACGGGCGGATATCATCGCTACCATCATTGATAAATTTGAAGCCGCCGCGGCAGAAAAGGTGACGGACAACAGTCCCAACATATTTGTGCTTGTCGACGAAAGTCATCGCAGCCAGTATGGAACCATTCACGTTAAGATGCGCCAGGTGTTTCCGCGCGCTTGCTACATCGGTTTCACAGGCACACCGCTGACCCAGCGTGAAAAAGATACAGCGCGACAGTTTGGCAGCTTTATCCATAAATACCCCATGCGCCAGGCAGTGGAGGATAAAGCTGTTGTACCGCTACTTTATGAAGGCCGTATGGTCGATCTGAACCCCAACCAGTCTCAACTCGATCGATGGTTCGACCGCCACACCCAGGGCCTGACTGATGCTCAGAAGGCCGATCTAAAGCGCAAAATGAGCCGCGAGGACGTGGTGAGCGACGCCGACCGGCGCATTCAAGAGATCGCTTACAATCTCTCAGAACACTTTGCAAGCAACTTTAAGGATCGCCATAGTGGATTCAAAGCGCAGCTTGCCACATCCAGCAAGGCCGTGGGTTTGCGCTACAAGAAATATCTGGACGAGGCTGGTCAGATCACATCGGAAATCGTGATCTCCGGCCCGGATACCCGTGAGGGTCACGAGGATACGGAGGGCACCAACACGCCCGAGGTGCAGCAGTTCTGGCATCGCATGATGCAGCGCTTTGGCAGCGAGGATGCCTATAACCGGGAGCTCATTGAGGAATTTTCCCGCGCTGATGGGGTAGACCTCCTTATTGTAGTAGATAAGTTGCTGGTAGGCTTTGACGAGCCGCGCAACACCGTGCTGTATATCGATAAGCCCCTCAAAGATCACGCAATTTTGCAGGCTATCGCACGTGTGAACCGTCTGTACGAAGGCAAAGAGTTTGGCTACGTCATTGATTACCGGGGTATTCTTGGCGACCTGAATGAAGCAATCCAAACCTATGATGCCCTCGCTGATTTTGACAGTGAAGACCTGGCCGGCACCATTTCGGATGTGACTTCCGAAATCGAAAAACTTCCCCAACGCCACTCCGACCTGTGGGCATTATTCAATGGCGTCAACACCAAAGATGCAGAAGCTACGGAGCGTTTCCTGCAGCCCGAAGACCGCCGCCAGACCTTTTACGATGCACTGGTTATCTACGCCCGTACGCTAAAAGTGGCCCTTGCCTCGGTAGCCTTCTACGAAAACACCCCAGAGGAGCGCATTGCTACCTATAAGCGAGACTTGAAGTTCTTCCACAACCTGCGCGCTTCGGTCCAGTTCCGCTACGCTGAAACAGTGGACTTCCGCGATTATGAGCAGAAGATCCGCAAGCTGCTGGATACCCACATCGACGCACAGGGCGTGAAGCAGTTGACACCCGAGGTGGAAATATTCAACGCTGAGGCGTTCGATCAACTGGTTGAGGGGTTGAGCAGCCCACGCGCCCGTGCGGAAGCGATCCTCAATCACCTCAAGCGGACGGCCATAGAGAAGATGGAGACCGACCCCGCCTATTACCGCAACTTCTCGCAGCTGATCGAGGAAACGTTGCAGGCCATCGAGCAGCAGCGCATGAGCGAGCTGGAAGCGCTGGAAAAAGCCAACACCCTGCGTCAGGAGGAAGTCAACGGCGAGCGACGGGACATTCCTCAACAGTTATGGCATCTGCGCGACGCGCCGGCCTATTTTGGCGTCATCCGCGAGAGCGTGAAAGATGCGTTGCCAGTAGAAACCCTAGCCGATATTGCTGCGCATGTCGAACGGCTAATCGAGGCGAACAAGATCCGCGATTGGGTAGATAATCCGGACGTACTCAACACGATGCGTAATGCGATTGAGGATTATCTGTACCAGGTAGAATCGGAACACGGCATTCGCTTCACCGGTCCGCAGTTGGATGAGATTATTGAGCAAGTGATCGACATTGCCCGGAAGCGCGCATGACCCTATCTACTCGCCACAATATTTCTTATGGCACTACTCTGATTGAGTATGAACTGAGCTTTTCCCCGCGGAAAGCTCTGGCGATCCATGTTCACCCGGATAGCCGTGTGAGCGTGGATGCACCAATGGACAGCAGCCTAGAGGATATCGAGCAGAGCATCCACAAACGCGCCGCATGGATTGTCCGCCAGCAGCGCAATTTCCAGCGCTACTCGGTCGATTTTCCCCCACGCCAATATATCAGCGGTGAAACGCACCGTTTTTTAGGTCGCCAATACCGGCTGAAAGTCACGGCAGCCAATGCTCCAGAGGTCGTAACGCTGGATCGGGAATTTCTGATGGTCTCCACTCGCGAGAAAGAAAATCCAGTCCATACCCGCCAATTAGTTGAAGCCTGGTACCGGAAGCAAGCTCAAGAAATATTCACTGAGCGAGTGGAGACCTGGTTTCCTCACTTTGAACGTCTCGGTGCAACTCAGCCGCAAGTCACAGCTCGACAAATGCGAACTCGTTGGGGCAGCTGCACAGCCCAGGGAAAAATAACGCTTAATACCAAGCTTGTTATGGTACCAGGGCAGTTGATCAATTACGTGGTGGTTCACGAGTTATGCCATTTGCAAGAGCAAAATCACGGCCCCCAGTTCCAGCAGCTACTGTCAAGGATTATGCCAGACTGGAAAGAGCGCAAAGCAAAGTTGGATCAATATGACTTCGGTTAAGTAGTAGTGAGTTTTTTATCGTTGATTGGAAGGAATTTACCACAGTTCATTAGACCTTTCTTCTAAAGTAGACTTCTGTTTCGTATGGCGTCCTCCCAGTGAAAAAATCATTGCAAGACTTCCGAGATGATAAACAACAATAGGCAAGCCCTGTTGTAGTTAAGATATATTGTTCTGAAGGCGTCCAGGATAAGCTATAATTAAATTGTCTACAAGTAGAGTTTGATTTTGCATACAATTATTATTGGGAACTCAAATACCGAAAAAATATATTCACTTGCCTAGTAACTTACGCAAACAAAAAGAGGAAAGCGATGGATGTTCCATTTATAGCTCTCGTACTTTTACTCTTGACTGCTATTTGCTTTCTTCTGGCTTTTTTGGGCTGGCAATTTACAAAAATAAACCAATCCGAATTTCAAATTTACTGTAACCATCTCAAGAAGGTGCGGCGAAAAAGGAATCAAATAAAGAATCATACCGAATGGCAGTGGCCAATTTGGCCGAGGCCACTTTTGTTTACCGAAATTGACAAAGCTATCCAATTGGCGCTTGCCAGAACAGAAAATGCGATAGAAGCGATCGAAAGGCTTGATGAAGCAATTCAAGTAATTTCTCCATACGCTTCACCCTTCAAAGAGTTTATTAATATAAAAGGAAATTTTGAGCGCATAGCTATTTATGCCAGAAATAAGAGATTATTTGGCCAGTTCTATCAAAAATCAAACGAGATTCAAGATGCGGAGAAGGTTATTCGGGAAAATCGTAGAAAAATAAGCCTGTTGAAGAGAGATATTGAAAAAACACTTGAACTAAGGAAGGATAGTCTTTCTGTAAAAAGCCTGAACCTCAACTACATTCATAAGTTGGGTAAAGTTCGCTTTGAGGACGTCTATCACAATATTCTAACTGCCCAAGATTGTTTAAATAATGCTGATCTTGAATTGAGCAGCGCCGAACAGGAGGATATGGTTGAATGGGCTGCAGCCTTTATCTTTTCGGAATCAAGTGATGTTTCTCTTCTGATCTTTGATTATAAAAGTCAATGCTATTCCTTCTCAGAAAACTATGAAGCAGACATAGTTTTATCGAAATTGGACGAGATAACTGGTAATTTAGGTGCTGCTTTATCCTCCTTGAATTCACACTCGTGGAAGCAGCTACACGATTTATATTTCATCTTGTCTGGTTTTAAGAATGAGTTACTAAATGTCGAAAAGGACCTGGCTGATTTTGAAGGTGCTTTTCGAAAAATGAAAGATTTAATCGCCCAAATAAAGTCAATTAATATAGAGGAGTTTGAAAAAAAGATTATTGCTGCTGAAAGAAGTTTGAGCGTCTATTTTGGGGACGCAACTTCGAATCTCAAGTTTTGGAAACGCAACTTAAGTGATCAAGATATTCCAAGTGGACACTTAAAGATGGTCCAAGGCGAGTATGAAACTCAGATCCAACCTACTATCGAAGGAACCATTATTCTGCAAAGTGATCTTCCTTCTGTTATAGAATCACTCTCTTGGTTTTTACTTGAATTTCGGAAGATGAACCGTACTGTAACTCGAATTGAGAAACTGTATCAATATCATTTTCAGTGTGAACAGGAAGTTCATACGCGTTTAAGCAATAATGGTGAAACCAGAACATTAATTGAGCGAACGACAAACCTTGCCGACAATTCATCTCGGGAAATAAAAAGGGCAAGCCAAGAAAGTAAGAAGCGTTTTGAGCGATGCCTGGTTAGAGCTAATGGGCCAGCAGACGAAGCCTTTTATCCAGAGCTACTTGACGAAATTAAATTATTAGAGAAGGACTTAAAAGGCTTACTATCTCAACACGAAACGTTAATTTCGAACCTTCAAGCAGATGCACTTGATTTGCATCGAAAAATAAATACTCTCCGAATGGATTTATTAGATCTAAAGCAAAAACCTCCTATTATCGAACGATCATGGGAAGCTGATTTCCAAGATTTTGATCGAATGAATAGGCAATATGAAATGACGGGAAATAATTATACGTTGCTAATAGACTTTACTTCTTCGGGAAAAGCATTTGTTGACGAAAAGAATAGATTGAAACGAAGTATTCAACAAATGCAAGAAAAATTTTTTGTTCTATATGAAGATAACATGCGTAGAATAAGCTCCGCTCTCAACCTTATTAATAGACTAATTATTGATTTCAAGAACGAATGGGGTAAGCCATTTTCAGAGACAATAAAACTATTAGAAAGCCACCACTCTGTATATATTGAATTAAGAGCTACATTGCAATCAGCACCTCGTAGTTTGCCATATGCACAGGCCAAGGCAAAATGTGAGGAAATAAAGTTAAGGATAAATGATTTTGAACGGGTTAAAAACGAGACGATTGAGGTTGCTAAGAGAAAGAAAAGTGAACTGGAAAAAATCGACAAAGAAGTAAACTCATTCCTGGTTCGACGAAGAGACAAGAACCCTTCTGCTTTAGCCGATGCGAGGCAATTGATTGATTCTGCTAGACAAGCTGATAATCCAGAGAAAGCAAAAGAAATGCTAATTAAGGCGAGAGGTATTCTTGAAAATATTGCCAATTTCGTGCCCACAGTAATCCAATATACTGATCAGCGCAAAGAATATTCCTTTTTCGAAAGAGTACAAAATAAAGTTCGAACAGGTGACATCAAAAATGTGAACCGAAGTAAAATAATGATTGGAAACAAAGTGAATGGGAAAAGTCGTGGTAATTCTCGTCGGAGGAGAAACTGATAAGCTATGAAAAAGAAAAGCTCAAATGTTTCTGTCGGAAATATATCTAATATTTCGGGAAGCCAGATAAACATTTCTGGTGGGGGCTTAAACATTGATAATGATGGGAGCGAGTTTATCGGTGGTGCAATTAATTCCTCGGGCATTAATGTTCAGGAGCTAAATGTACTGCTTCAAACAGTAGGTAAATTAATCGATGCTACAGAGGGCTTATCTAAAGGTGAAAAAGCTGATTTAAAAGCTGACACAAAAGAAGCGTTTGAAGAAATCAAGAAGAATAATCAAGCAGATATCAGTTATATTGCCAGACGGCTTAGAAATTTAAAACGTATGGCTCCAGATATTATGGATGTGATTATTAATTCTCTCATTAGCCCAGCACTTGGTGCTGCAACAGTCGCGAGGAAAATTGCTAATAAAATAAAATCAGACACCTGAAGTAGAGCATAATCACCCCTCTGTAGCTAGATCCGTTTACCGGATGCACGGCATGCAAAGCCGGCTTTCGCATACATTGGAGTGATTTTCTCTATCAATGTTATATACCTTGCTAATTCGATAGTCTGTAACATCTTTAAACATAACTGGCTCTGGGTTTCCCCAGAGCCAGTTTTCTTAAATTCCCAATCCCATTTGACCCTCCGGCACGACCTCCTTTCCGGTTTTCCTTCGAATTATGACTACTTTTTGCGCCATCCAATCCGACCAGGTGATAACCTTTTCGGATGGCACAATCACCGCGCTCGGCGTAATTAGGCTGCCCATCGGGCTGTGGCTGACTTGCATATCGTCCGCGAACATGGCCTGCAGATCGGGCAGGTCGGCTTCGCTCAACACCTCGCGGGCAAGCTCCGTCAACAAATCGCCATCCTCTTCCGGCACAATCGCCCCGCCGACTTCGTCACCGTACAGCGTCTGCGCGGCGCGCATCTTGCGACCCATGAGGGCCAGCGCTCGGGCTTCCATCGTGCCTTCGTAGATGGAGAACAGCGCCTTGACCGGCTTGGTCTGGCCTAGCCGCCATACCCGGCGGAGAGACTGCCATAAACAATATAGGCTGTACTCGACCTCAAAATACACGACGGTGGCGAAAGCGATCAGGTCCAATCCAGTCTCGACGAGCTTGGGGTTGCAAACCAACACGTCGGTATGCGCCACGCGGTTGGCAATCCATTCCTCGCGCCGGCGGGGATCAACCCCGCTGCTGAGCACCGCCGTTCGCAGTCCTGCTTCTTTCAGCGGCTCGATCACTCGATCCTGTATATCGCGGGTGCCGGTTTGACGTACGTAGACCAGCACCTTGCGCCCCTGCCGTTTCTCGTTCCGGCAGAAGTCGGCCAGCCAGCCTTCTTTCGGCAGCCATTTCGGATTTCCATTGACCACCGGCGGCAGCACCATTAGCGGCACTTTGCGGACAACCTTGCCTTTTTCGTCTTTGGCCTCGTCGATCATGACCGTTTCCTCGCGGAAAGCTGAGTTCGGGCGGGCCAGCGACCACTGCAACCAGGTGGACAGGTAGCGGTTGGACTGTAGTGCCATCGATTTGAGCGTGCTTTCCATCTGTTGGTATTGGCTGGACTGCTCATCCAGCATCTCTATTGTTGTCACCTCCTCGTTGTATGCTGGCAGTGCCAGCCCCAGGTCTTTGAGGCTCAAGAATATTGTTGTGTCGAGCAGACGGTTGATGATCGCCGGGCTGATGCCTGGCTGCTCTTTGGCGTTGTTGCGGTAGCGCCGGTTACCGGTGAAGACGCCATCTTCGTCCGCGTCATCCCGCCGGCGCTTGCGTTTGGTTTCCAGTACGCCATAAAGCCTGGCCCAGCGCAATTCTTCGTTGAAAGCGAAATCTCGGCGCACCCCGGCATTCAACCTGTGCAGGAGCCAGAAGATCGATGTTGACTTGCCGCCGAAGAACGTGCCGGTGAGTGTCAATGTGCTTTTGCAGGCGGTGACGAGCTGGTGGAAAGCGATACCCCGATCCGATGACTTTCCTTTGAACTGGTGTAATTCATCGGATACGAGGATCTTGAAGCGCCCCGTCGCTTTCTTTGCGATGTACTCGGCAATCGACTCCCGCCGCACGGTGGTGAAGTCGAACAGCGGCGTCTTACATAGCCTGGTACCCCAGATCGGGTTGCCGTCACCGTCCAGCTTTCGCGTGCCATCCGGGTTGAGTTGCCAGCCGGGAACCATAGCGCGGCAGAAGTGACGCTTCTTGGCCATCTGCTCCAGATCGGTCACCGGCACGATCACGCCGTTTTCTTCCGTCTCGATTACCGTTCCGCAGGTAGGGCAGGCGTAGGCCCAGATGCGCTGACCGGTGAGCGGATCAACCGCGCGTTTTTGCATCGCGGCCGGCTTCCAGCCCGCGCCGAACTTGGCTGCAGTATTGGCCACCACCGCTACAGCCTTCTTTCCAATTTGACCAGCGTCGTAGTCTTCCAAGAATGCGCGGACATCGTTAACATCACCCGGATCCTCAGCATTGCGCCCAATCCGCCGGATCTCACGCGCATGCACGCCCGGGATCACCTCTTCCACTTCGCGGATCCACTTGGGAACCAGGTGGGGCGGGCAGATGATCAGGGCGGGGTAGGCGTCGATCAGGTCAATTACGGCAGAGGCCAGCGTGGTCTTGCCGCTTCCCATTTCCGCCTGGCAGTTGGCGACACCGTGCTTGCGAATACAGCGCGCCAGTGCTGCGGCAGCGTGACGTTGGGTGGGGAGTAATCCGGGGCGCTCTTGTCCGGGGAGGGGTTTGCGCTCTTGTCCCAGGCGGTCGAGCACCTGGATTTCTTGTGCGGTGGGGTCAAAGTTGTAGAGCGGGCGGTAGGTGTTCATCACATGGGCTGCGATCTTCTCGCCGTAGGCTTTCATAAACGGCACCAGCCCCTGGATGTCCTGGATCACCTCGACCTTGTCTTGCTTCAGCACCGCCACCGTCGTAACAAAGCGGTCGCGGTAGGTCTCGGTGACTTCCTCGCCTTTGCCCTCTTCGCCAACCTTCTCCACTTTCTTGACCACCCGGCCCTTGATCAGCATCGGCCGGGCCTCTTCATCGGTCAGCCGGACCGTGCCCATCATACCCGAGGCCATGAGCATCGCCACGTGGCCTTTCTTCAGCGGCATGACCGGTTGGGTCAGTTCCGCGCGGTTGTGATCCGGTTGGATCAGGTCCAGCCATTCCTTGGTACGCTGGAAGCCACATGTAGTGGTCGCTTCGACCACATCTTCGGCTTCCCAGTCGGTGCGCTTGAAGATCACCGGCCGGCCATCCAGACCACGTTCCGGGGCGGGTAGCAGATGATAAACAGGTTCGCTCAGCGGCGTGATCGGGTCTAGCTCCATCTTGGCCCAGGCTTGCACCGCTTCGATCTCAGCCTCAGTGGGAATGATGTAGCTCTTGCGCCGGTAGCCCAGCACGACTACCTGCTTGAACTTCTCAAACAGGCCATCCGGGAATCGTCCAACGGTCAGGCAATCATACTGCCCGGCTAGAATGCGTGCTACCTGTACTAGTCCTAAGATGTGCTGTGGGACGATGTAGACCAGCAGCCCGCCGCGGACGAGTTTTGATGTGGTTGAGCTGAGAAACTCCAGCTCTGTAACTTAACTCATAACTTTGCCGCGGTTGGAAGCATAAGTTTGCCGTATAAAGCAAAATTAAGGCCAAAAACGAATGAAAACGGGGGAGCATTCAGGGGGACTGGAAGCATAAGCTTGCCGAAAGACCATGAAAATGCCTGATCCGGCGTAAGATAAAGTGACGATTTCATCTTACTTTCCGGAGACAAGAGATGCTCAAACAGGAAGAATGGCTTCAACTTTGCCAGAAATTAAAATTATCCGCAGAAGCACAACACGTAGCAGAAGAGATTCGAGCTGCGCCACCCGCCCGTCGGGTCAGGAGTTCGAGCGGGAACGTCAGTGTTCGCTATCCCAGCCGGAAGATGGGCATGGTGATCCAGGCGGAAAGCCATCGGAACGAACTGGCCGGGATCTACGAGAAAGAATATGATGCGAATACCCTGGAATATTATGACCAGCCCCCTTCGATTAAATTGGTCTACATGGCCAGGCATGGCCGCCGCGTCGGAGTCTGGCACACCCCCGACTATTTTGTCATTCGCAGCGACGGATTGGGTTGGGAAGAATGGAAAACCGAAGAACAATTGGGTGAATTGAACGTCACCATGCCCCATCGCTATGTACAGCAAGCAGATGGGCGTTGGATCTGCCCACCCGGGGAAGCCTACGCGGAACCGTTGGGTTTCTTCTATGATGTACGCTCTTCTGGCGAGATCGATTGGATCTTCCAACGGAATCTCCTGTTTTTGGAGGACTACCTGCGGGACGACCTACCGCCTCTTCCAGAAGAGCCAATCGAACCGATTCGGGGCGTGGTTGCCGCCAATCCGGGCATCCTGCTCAAGACCCTACTCACAGAAAGGGCTCGATTCGGGCCAGGATTGGTCCAGGATCAAATCTATACCCTCATCGCTACCAGTCGATTGTATGTTGACCTGCATCGCGTTCCCCTGGCGGAACCGGAGCGCGTACCCGTCTTTTTGAATGAAGCGCAGTCCCGCGCCCATCCCAGGGTGGAAGCCGCGGAACAGGCGTTCGGATGCTTTCCTTCCGGCTTTGAGCTGCCAGGCGGATGGGTCGAAAAACGCGTTGGCGTACCGATTTGTTGGGATGGCAAGGCATGGACCATCGTGAATGTGGGCAGCGACCAAATCGCCTTGTTAGGTGAAGCAGGCGACCTGGTTCACCTGCCCACCCCGGCGTTTGAAGCCCTGGTTCAGCAAAACCAGATCAGGATGGCAACCAGCGCCCTGGGGGATGCGCGCGAAGCGCGAGTTCTGGAATTGCTCTCCCACGCCAGCCCGGCGGATTTCCAGGAAGCCAACCGGCGCTATGCGATCCTGGCCCCCAGACTGAATGGGAACGCCCTGGCGGATACAACGGTTCCGAGCCGGACCATCCGCAGTTGGCTGCTGCGTTGGCGACAGGCAGCGGAACGCTATGGCAGCGGGTATGTGGGGCTGCTGCCCCGCTGCCCTGCGCGCGGCAATCGCCAGCCCAAGCTTCCCGCAGCGGTGCAAACGCTCCTGGAAACATTCATCATCCAGGATTACGAAACCTTGAAGCAAAAACCGAAATACGAGGGGTATGCGGCTTTGGTCCGGGCTTGCCAGGAACAGGGACTGACCGCACCCAGCTACAAGACCTTTGTCCAGGCCGTGAAACGGCGGCCGCTTGTGGAGCAGGTGCAAAAGCGACAAGGCGCGCGCGCCGCCTACCAGGTCAGCCCGTTTTACCAGGAACTGAGCCTGACCACCCCGCGGCATGGCGACCGGCCGTTTGAGATCGCCCATATTGACCACACCCAACTGGATCTTGAACTGGTCTGTTCGCAAACCGGGCGCAATTTGGGCCGACCCTGGGCAACCTTTTTGAGTGATGCCTTCTCGCGGCGCTTGCTGGCGGTGTACCTGACCTTCGATCCACCCAGCTACCGCTCCTGCATGATGGTGCTGCGCGAATGTGTGCGGCGCTATACCCGTCTGCCGCAAATCATCGTGGTGGATGGGGGTAAGGAGTTTGAGAGCACCTACTTCGAGACGCTGCTCGCCCGCTATGAATGTACCAAGAAGACCCGCCCCGGCGCCAGCCCACGCTTTGGATCTGTCTGCGAGCGTCTGTTTGGGACCACCAATTCGCGCTTCATCCACAACCTGCTGGGCAATACCCAGATCACCCGCCAGGTCCGCCAGGTGACTCAGGCAGTAGCGCCCCAAACCCAGGCCTGTTGGACGCTGGGAGCCTTGTATCCCCGGCTGTGTGAATGGGCGTATACGGTCTATGACACGTTACAGCATGCAGCTTTGGGGCAGACTCCGCGGGAAGTGTTCGAAGCGGGGATGCAGTTGGGGGGACAACGCCTGCAACGCTTGATCCCCTATGATGACACCTTGCTCATGCTCACCTTACCCACCACCCGCAAAGGGACCGCACGGGTGCTGGGCGGGGTGGGGGTGAAAATCCACTACATCCATTACTGGGCGGAAGCCTTTCTGGATCCCGAGGTGGAAGGCACGCAAGTTCCCGTCCGGTTCGATCCATTCGACGCTGGGACGGCGTATGCCTTTGTGAAGGGCCGGTGGGTGCGCTGCTTTTCCGAGCACTACGCTCGTTTCGCGGGTCGCTCGGAACGCGAGCTAATGCTGGCCAGCGCAGAGCTTCACAAACGACACCAACAGCATCACCAACACGCGACCCTGACCGCGCGCCAGTTAGCCGATTTCCTGGCTTCCCTGGAAGCCGAAGAACTCCTGCTGGAGCAGCGACTGCGCGATGCCCAAGCCCGCGAGGTGCGGGGCGATGCCACCCGACCTGGCATGGAAGGCTCCCCAAAGGCCGAGATGGCACCGCCGGTGGAAAGCCAACCGGCTGCCGGGAAGCCCACCCTGACCCTGTATGAGGATTATTAGCCATGAGCGATCTTTCACCGAGTTCTTTCGGTTTCCCGCCAAACCTGCTGAAACAGCCCAATCCCGAACGAGAGGCCTATTTCCAGGGGAAAATTGTGGCGCATCCGCACCTCAAGCTGGCGCATCAGGCGCTGCTCAATGCCATCCGGCAGCCCGCGGACGCCTCGCTGGTCTTGGTTTTTGGCCCCACTGGCGTGGGCAAAACCACCTTGCGCTGGCGCATGGAACAACAATTGTGCGAAGATTTGCGTCGGGCCGTGGCACCGGACCCCGGCCAGATGGCGGTAGCCAGTGTGGAAGTGGTTGCGCCGGATAACGGCGACTTCCGCTGGAAGGATTATTATCTGCGCGCCCTGCAGGCGTTGGATGATCCATTGTTGGCGCAGCGCATGGATTACCGGGTGCGCAACATCCGGCGGGGTGGGGAAGGGGAACTGATCGTGGGGCCGCATGTCTCGCTGGGGGACCTGCGGCGGGTGCTGGAACAGGCCCTGCGCTACCGGCGGCCACCGGCTTTCCTGGTCGACGAAGCCCAACATCTCAAGAAGATCGCCGGTGGGCGGCGATTATTGGACCAGATGGATGTGTTGAAGTCCCTGGCCAGCCTGACGGGTGTCCTGCATGTCTTGATTGGCACGTATGACCTGTTGGGATTGGCCAACTTAAGCGCCCAACTCAACCGCCGTTCCATTGAAATCCATTTTCCCCGCTACCACGCCGAGAATGCGCAGGAATGGATGGCGTTTCAGAGCGCGGTGCTGACGTTCCAGCGCCACCTGCCGCTGGCCAAAGAACCCGACCTTGTGAACCACAGTGCCTATCTGTATGAACGCTCGGTAGGTTGTATTGGCATCCTCAAGAGCTGGCTCGGGCGGGCCCTGGCGGTCGCTCTGCAAGAATCCGCCGATACGCTAACGAACCAGCACCTGGAGCACACGGCCGAACCTCTGCGCAAACTGATGCGTATGGCGCGGGAGATCCAGGAAGGGGAAGAAGCGCTGTTGGAACAGGCCAACCAACATGCAGAACTGGACCGTTTGTTGGGCATGCCACCAACGCCAGAGCGGCCCCAGGCTTCCCAGCCTAGCCAATCCGTGGGCAAACGTAAACCGAAGCGCGATCCGGTGGGGCTCCCCACCCATGGCAGCTGAAGCAGTGTCTTCTTGTGATACCTGGGACTGGATCCCCGTTTCCCGGCCTGCGCACAGCCGCCTTCATTATTTAGAACCGGTCGGGCAGGCAACGGCAGCCGTGGAAAGCCTGACCGGCTACATCTCCCGGCTGGCTGAGACGCATGGGGTAGCCATCCGCACCTTGATGCTCCACGAATTGATGCCGCTCATGGGGCGGGAACGGCTGACCCGCTCCGTGAATGGCAACTTATCTTCGTTCTGGTCGAAAGATGCCCGTTCCTTGAATGGCACCGGTCATCTGGCGCAGGATATGGTGGCGGCCTTACAGGCGTTGACCTTGCGCCAGGATTTGGAAGGGTTGACCTTGTTGGCGTGGGAAACTGTTCTACCCACGCGCGGTTTGTTGCGGCGCAACCGGGTGTGGTGTCCGGTTTGTTATGAAAGCGGATGGCGGTCTGGGCAGGGGATCTATGAGCCGCTGTTATGGTCGTTAGAAGTGGTCACCGTTTGCCCGATTCACCAGGTCTATTTGCAGTCTACCTGCCCGTATCCGGACTGCCAGCGGACCCAACCCATCCTGGGGCCGCACGCTCAACCCGGTCACTGTGCGCACTGCCTGCGTTGGTTGGGCAGGGCTCCCCAAGACCTGCCCGCCGCGACCAATGTAGTCCCCGAAGAGGAGCGTGCCTGGCAAGCGTGGGTGGCCCAAGAAACGGGCACCTTACTCGCTACGCCACCTGACCTTGCGACGGAACACACCCTGCAAAACATTTGCGATGCTGTGAAACACGGTGTGGATCTGGTAGCGCAAGGCAATGCCAATGCCTTCGCGCGTTGGTTACAGGTCTCTCCCTCGGCCATTTCTTCCTGGCGGCTGCAAAGACAGCGACCGCAACTGGAAGTACTGCTGCGGCTTTGCCATCGTTTGGAGATATCCTTGCGCCAGGTTTTTCGCCAGGGGGCGCAAGCTATGCGTGCGGCAAACGTTAGCCAGAGCATTGGGCCGCTCCCACCGGAACGACCGAAACGCGCTCGGAGAGCTTTTGAGTACGAGCGGGTCGGCTTGAGCTTAGAGCAGATTCTGAACGACCCAACAGAACCACCTCCGGCCATGCGCCAGGTGTGCAAGCAGTTGGGGTATGAAAATGCTGTGATCTACACCTATTTCCCGGAACAGTGCCGGGCGATTTCCGCCCGTTATCTGGCTTACCAAAAAGAACGAGGACAACAACGCCTCCAACAATTGTGTGAGGAGGTACGCCAGAAGGTTTTGATGGTCCACCAGCAGGGAAAATATCCTAGCGCTTACCGGGTCGAAGCATTGTTAGGCATCCCTGGTTTGCTGCTGCATCCAGATGCCCGACAGGTGTGGCATGCTACTTTGCGGGAATTGGGTTGGGAAAGCTGATGCCTGTCTGCAAAAACTGCTTTTGGAAGCATAATGTTGCCACTGTGGCAAAGTTATGGGTTAAGTCACAGCTCGACCCGTTTGTGATCTTCGGAAGATTCATACGGTGGATTGAGAAACAGCAGAGAGATCGATTCGTTGGACAGAAAACAGGCCTGCCAGGGAGCCTGAAATACTCGATCCATTACCTGGCCGGCTTTGGTTGCGCGGGCGGGAGATAGCTCCACGCCCCAGGTTGCGCAGTTGAGCGAGCGGCCCAGTTTGGCAGCGGCAGTGCCTTCCCCGGCGCAGGGATCAAACAGGCGGGCTTTCTCAGAGGCGGGTGCGATATAAGTGGTGAGGATGTCGATAACGGGTTCATCGGTTGGGTAGTAACCCAGTTTTTCTACGGCTGGCGGTCTCATAGGTGTCTCCTTGTGAAAAGGTGATGCCCGATGAGACGCGCAGCTCCCTTAAGGGGACGCGCCCCATCGGGGAAATAGTGGATTGGATCAAAGGTAAGAAAAGGTGATGTTAGAGAACGATCGCGCGTTCGGTCAGCAGCTGCTCGATCAGGCCTTTCCAGTCGGCCGGCCCGCTGAGTGCGATCCGGCAGCCAAAGGAGCAGTCCCCGCCAATGGTAAGCTTCTCCAGGTACTTGTGTTTCGCGGCTGCGTCCCATAGCACAGACGCCCACTCATCCAAAATTGGGATTTCCACGGCCTCCTTCAGCCGCTTGATCAACGCCATCCTTGCAGCCGCCTGAGGATCCAACTCGCCGCGAAAGACCAGCACGTAGGCGCACAGATCCTCCGGCTCCCATTTGCCAGGGATGGCCTGGCGGGCAACAAAGGCTGCGTGATGGCTGGTGTAGTCGGGCATGGGGTGCAGCAGGTGTTCGTAGCGTTCCAGGGGCAGAAGCATCTGGTAGGTGTGCTGGTCGGGGAACTGCATATTGAGCGGCTTATGCGTAATGAGGGTGGCGCGCAGCGATTCCAGGCTGGTCTTGTAGCCGGTAACCCCGGCGTAGACCAGGTAGTTCTCCCGGTCAAAGGCGTACCCGGACAGGTGACCGAGGGTATGCGCGTTGGCCAGGGTTGGAACCGCGCCTGAATAGAGGCGCTCCACCGGCGCTTTGCTTTCCTGGTAAGTGATCTTCCATACGATCACGCCGGTGTTCTTACGGCTCAGTTCTTCATTTAGTTCAGTCAAGATCTGGGTCCCGGCATTCCAGACCGGCACGCCGGTGAAGGTGATCAGCGTATCGCCCACCTGGATCTCGGCAGTGCGGGTGACCAGGTTGAGGAAGGCTTCGCCAAGCGCCAGCGGCTTTTGGTTGCGCAGCACTGCTGGCAGCGCCTGGTTGCCTTTCGGGAAGAAGCTATACATCCCCAAATCACTTTCATAATCCAGGAAGCCGCTATTGCCAACGATGTAAGAATGGGGGTGCAGGTTGGCGGCGTAGCGCAGGTCGGACAGGTCTTCGCGGGTTGGCAGACCGGTGCCGTCTTTGTAGGCAGCCACCAGAATCTTGCCTTTCTTCTGTGCCTGGATGACTTTGCTGACGCGCTCGCGCAGGTATTGGTCGGTGTAGGGTTGTTTGGTATTCAAGTGATCCTCCATGTGGGTTTTTGCAAACGATTGGGTTTCGATGACGATGGCGAACGTTCGTGAGCCTACCACTCATGGCAGGGCAGCACACGCAGTAACCTTTCTATTAGGTTCTTGGGTCCGATGTCCTACTCAGAGGTAGCAAAGCCGGGAAGCGTAAGAGGGCTTCCCGGCTTTGCTTTTTCCATCCTAGCCGACATGCACCGGCATGAGGATGTACTGATAACTGCTATTGCCCGATAGGCTCATGGTCATCGGGGTCTTGTGGTTGTTACCTTGCAGCACGACTTCGGTCGACTTCACCACACTAAGGAACTCGCGCAGGAAGCGGACGTTGAAGGCAATCTCCAGCGCATCGCCTTCGATCCGCGCCGGCAGATGCGATTCGCTCAAGCCGGTCTCTTCTGCTGAAGCCGACACACGCATCTCCTCGCCTTCCGCTTTCAAGATGACCACGTTCTGGCCGTCACGGGCGATAATCTCGGCCTGCTTGCAGGCCTTGAGCAGCCCATCCGTACTGACCGTGATCTTCGACTTGTGCGACTTGGGCAGGATCATCTTGTAGTCGGGGAATTTGCCGTCCACCAGCTGCGAGATCACCTGCAGCCGGCCGTGCTGGAAGATAATCTGGCTGCCACTCTTGGGCAGCACCAGATCGACCGGTTCGTTTTCCATCCCGATCAGCCGCACCAGTTCCTTCAGGGCGCTGGCCGGAATAACCAGCTTGCGCGGCCTGTCGACGAGCGTCTGCGAAAACTCGTGCTGGTGCAGTGCCAGGCGGAAGCCGTCCGTGGCCGCCAGGGTCAGGCGCTTGCCGTCCATTTCGACCAGCACGCCGTTCAAGATAGGCCGTGAGGTGTCGTTGGAAGCCGCAAAGGTCACCTGGTGGAGCATCTCGCGGAATGCGGATGCATCCAGCGCCGAACCATCTTGGGTGATCCTTCCCGGCATCGCGGGATAATCAGACGCGTCCATCCCTTTGAGCTTCGCCTTGACCGGGCCGCAGCGCAGATCTGCGTCGGGCGTACCGTTCAGATGCAGCGAGACTTCCGCGTCACTCAAGGTGTTAACCAGATCGGAGAGGATCCGGGCAGGTAAGGTGGTTGCGGCAACTGCATCCGTCTTTGCATCGATCTGCAGGGTGATGCCGACTTCCAGGTTAGTGGACGCCAGTTCCAACTGCCCACCCTCCGCTTTGATCAGGATGTTGCTCAAGATCGGCAGGGTGGCGCGGGTGGCGACGGTACGGGTGACGATCCCCAGCGCTTGCGCCAGGGAAGTTTTTTCACATGTTATGGTGGCCATGGTTATCCTCGGAGTGGTTGGGCTTGTTCGTTGAGCCAGGCGGTCAGCGCCGCCACGGCTTTTTGCGTGTTTTTCATCCAGTGCATTACGTCCTGGACGGTGACGGTCTCGATCTGCTGGAAGCGGTCGATCACCAGCGCCAGCAGTTGATCCAGGCTTTCGACATGGAGGACCTGCTCGCCCTGCGGCCATTGGCCGGATAGAAAGGCGCGCGCGTCCTGGGGTTTGGCGATCCAGGCTTTTCGCTCCTGCCGATCGATCACCAGCCAGGCTTTGGCTTCGGTCTCGGATGATCCAAGATCAACGCGGTACAGCGTCGGGTAGATGATCGGGTGCTGGACATAGGCCAGGAAGCCCTGCCACTCGCCGGTCGCGGTGGTGCGGCCATCGGAAACCATTGCCTCATCGCCGCAGGGTTCCCACCAGGCTGCGAAGAAACGCGCCTGGCCGTTGTAGCCCAAGGCCTGCTCAAGCAGCGGATCCGGTGGAACCGGGATAGATAGGGCCGTAAAGGTATCATTGGGAAGCATCTGTGTTCCTCCAGGCGGATTAGAAGTCATCATCGTAGTCACAGCAGCCGGGGTAGTAACCCTCATCGTCACCCAGGCGGGTCGAATTCTCATATTGCTCGGTGAGGGGTCCTTCGTCCGGTTCGATATCGGGTTCCGCCCACTGGCGGTACTCCTCCGGCACACCCTCCTCGAAGATCACGTACAGGACGTACGGCCACTGCAGGGCATCGGAGTTGTGGAGCGCCCGTTCTGCCCTTTCGATCAAATCGGTCACGAAGGCGTCAGTGACCACCTCGTCTGGTACCTGGAAGCGGTCCAGCACTTCGGCCAGATACTGCGCCAGGTTGGCGTAGGTGATTTCAAAGGCAGTCTTGTGCGGCTCGTAGCCGAGTTCGACCAGCTGGCGGAGGATTTCCTCTTTCCTGGATGATTCGGGATTGGCTTGCGGATCTTGTGTCATGGATGTGTCCTTTCAGGTGAGATCGGGTGAGATAGAAGCCTGGCTAGGAAAAGCCTAGGCCGCGTTCTTTGAGGCTGACCCAGTTGGGGTTGCCGATAACCAGGTGATCGAGCACAGCGATATCCAGCAGTTTGCCGGACTGCACGATGGCGCGGGTGATGGCCACGTCTTCCGGGCTGGGGTCAGGATCGCCAGAGGGGTGGTTATGCGCGATTACGATGGCTGCCCCATTTTGCTGGATGGCGGGTTTGAACACCTCCGCAATGCGCACGGCGGCCGAGTTGAGGCTGCCGTGATACACCTCGGTAATCTCCAGCACCCGGTGGCGGGTGTCGCAGGTGATCACCAGCAGGTATTCTTGCTGGCGATAGGCCATGCGCGGCACGAAGATCGCCGCAGCCGAAGATGGGCTGTTGACCAGCGGGCGCTCATCCTCTGGTTCGAGCAGCTTGCGTCCGAGGGCCAGCGAGGCTTTCAGGCGCAGCGCGGTCTGCGAGCCCACGCCCTTGACAGAAGCGATTTCGTTGACATGCGCGCCGGCCAGCTTGTGCAGCGTGCCAAAGCGAGCCAGCAATCGTTCGGCGATCTCGATCTGTTCGCTGCCGCCGATGATCACGGCCAGCAGTTCGGCCAGGTTGCAGGTTTCCGCGCCGGTGGCGACGCGGTAGGCGGGCTTTTCGCGGATGGGCAGGGCTTTGAGTTTTGGGGTTGTGTACGGAGAGGGTGCAGTGGAAAAGAGGGTGGGTGGGAGTGTTTCGGTCATGGGTCTGTCTCCGGGAGAAGGTAGCGGGAACAGACGCCAGCCTGGGTGAAGGGGAATCTGTCCCCTTCGGTGGGGGTAGGTTATGCAGTTGGATCGTAGCCCTGGGCGAGAGCTTTGGCGTTGACCTCTTGCAGGTCGTCGGCGGTCAGGATTTCATCGCGCCGAACGCCAGGATAGCCGTCTACAGGGGGAATGATCCAGGGGTTTTCTTGCCAGTTGCGGTAGACGCGTTCGAGCTTGGCTTGCAGGAAGTGGCGAATACCGCCATTGGAGCAGCGCCAGCCCAACTCGTGGGTATACTTGCCATCCCAATCTTTGTCGCGAATTGTTCTCTCGCCACATATTGGGCAGGGCGGCAAGGGATCGGGCGCGCGCTGGCCGCCTTCACGCAGGTACTCTCGCACCTGCTCGATGGCAGAGCAGCTTTCTACGCCGCAGCTGCACTTCTTCTGCTTGTTGACCCGGTGATAGCGTGGCTGAACGCCTGGGCCGAAATCGACCTGGTATTCGAAGCCATATACATTCACACGAGTATGCTGTGTTTGCACGGTAGTCCAAGTCTTGTGAGCAACTTCCATAGGTTCTCCTGGTGGTCGCACACGCCTTTGCGTGCGCTAACGTTTGGGTTTTGGAAACGATTGAGAACGTTGCGAACCGCCCAGGGTTTTCTCTGGGCAGCACAGACTGGAAGAGAAACATTTCATTTCTCTGCTGGCCTGCGCTTCCCAGCGAAAAAGTGTATCCAGACCTGATGAGACCAGGTCTGGATACACTTTTTACAAATTCTGTTCTTGTGAGCTGATCACCTCCTTGTTTTTCAATGCATCGACAAATACGTAGGTGGTGCTGTATTGCGCAGGCCCACCGTGGGTGAACTTGGTGAATGGCTCTCCCTTCAAAGCGCGGACGTAAGCCATTTTTTGACCGCGGATCTGCACCACATCCAAAACCTCTACCCGCACATCCACTTCCCCAGCCAGCGTTTGGATCGTTACGGTTCCAACTACCATGGGAACTCCTTTCGGTTGGACTACTCGATGGTCCCGCATATGCGGTCTTCGAAAGCCATCTCGAGATGTGCGTCTGGGGTGGGGATTGGGGGCATCGTCCCGTGTGGGAGATCCTCTTGCAGCAAGTGGGTCAATTCATTGACCAGGACATCATCTGTAACTGGATCGAAGCCTGTGCCCAGCACCTTTTCGACCACAGCGATGATTTGTTCGGCCATGTACCGGTAACTTTTCAGGTGGCGTTTCATCATTCCCCCGATTTAGAAGGGAATGTCGTCAGACCCGTTCGTCCCGGTTGATTCACCGGCTCCGTTTTCGCCCCGGGAAGAAAGGAAGCGCACGGTTCCGGCCGTGATCTCATAGGACGCGCCGGCCGAGCCATCCTGGCGATTCCAAATACGCGGCCCGCCAGTATCCGGGTCAGGGGTCAGGCGACCCTCCACCAGGACTTTGCTCCCCGACTGCAGGTGCTGGTTGCAGGTTTCCGCCAGCTTGCCCCAAGCAGTGACGCGGAACCAGATTGTTTCTTTGACCGGCTGGCCACTCGGGTCGTTATAGCTGCGGTTTGAGGCAACCGAAAAGTTTGTGACGGGTTGGCCGGAAGGGGTGTACTTCATCTCTGGATCTTTGCCGAGATTGCCGACGATAATGATGGTGTGGAACATGGTAAATCTCCTTGTAATGGAAAAATAAAAGCCCCGTTCCTGGTGGATTGGGGCTTGTCATCCTTAGAGTCAAGTACGAACTACGCAGCTGTAGCTTGCGCTGTGCGCATCCATTCGCGCAGGGTGTCGCGGCTCTTGGGGGCCTGACCCTTCGCCTTGAGGAAGGCATCAAAGGCCGAGCGCTCGCTCTCATTGCCATTGACTTTTGTGCCGTCCAGGTAGGCGCGTTCCGCAGCCGGCTGAGATTTGTTGCCCGCAGCGGACGCCCGGTCGTTTTTGACCGCCCTGTCCGTGCTGCCGTTCGATCCAGCGTTGGCTGAAGCCGTACCGGCTGTCGCTGCGATCTCCTTGTCGTACAGGCTCAGCCCAAACTGCTCGCCAAGCTGCCGGAAGCAGCGCTTCAAGCAATCGGTCACGCAGCCGGCCAGGGCCATGTCGAGCGCCTCCGGCGAGTCGCCGGTAAACATGCAGCGGCCCAGATCTGAGTGGGTATAGGTCTGACCGTCCAGGTCAACTGCGACCGATCCGGTAATATGAATTAGGCCTACTTCCTCGGTCTGTGGGTGGCCTTGCGCGTCCATCACTGGCACTTTCTTGCGCTGCTGTCCATCCCAAACCATCACCTTGCGATTCCAGCGGGTAATCTGGGGTTCGGACAGGAGGTTAAACGACCAGCGAAAGGCGAAGATTCGATTGGCGGTGTCGATGACATCGAACCCCTCAAGGTACGGAACTGTCCCAGAACCTGGCGCCTGCCGGCGTTTGACCCGGGTCATGTCGAGCGGCTGGCGTAGCTGTGTAAGGATGTGATCGAAATCGGTGGGGCTATTGTCGGGCATCGTTTGTTTCTCCTGTAAGGTGAAGGAATAACTTTGCTGTGCTTCAGCGATCCGCACGGCTTCTACGTGCTTGCACCGAATGTCTGGACCGACTTTTTGGAAATCCGGACAGGTGCATGACCAGAGGCTATCGTTCAACTGGACGGCGTAGGGCAGTTTGTCCCCATTCTTAACCGACCACTGTGTAGGGCCGATCCGCTGAACGGTAAATGCACCTCCGGTCAAACCTTGCCAGGCTCGCTCGGTGCGCTGCTGCTGCGCTGGATCTGGGTCGAGGTTGTCAGTGTAAGCAGCCAGAGAAACCATGATTGGCCTCTTACAAATAGCGTTTCAAGCGTTGTTCGAACTTGTACTGGTTGGTTTGTGAGTAGCAGAGGGCGGCCAGGTTGCGCAGCATGATCGCGGCGAAAACAAGGCCAATGAGAATGGCGAAAGCGGTCATAGGGGTGATCCTCCGTGTGAAAAACGATTAGAGTGTCGGTGACGATGGAAAACGTACTACAACTGCCCTCGCTCACTTCGTGGCAGGGCAGCACACATCAACCGGGAAGCCGGCTAATCATCAGCCGTTTCTCGATTGATGTGTGCCGCTCTGTGCAAGGAAATGGGTTGGCTCTTTCAACCATTTCTTTGGAAGGCATAGAGGCGGCATTGGATGTGTAAATCTTGTGCTTGGATATGATCCCGCGAGCTTTCCAGCCCTGGGATGTTTGTTAAAGAGCAGATTGTCAGAGGGCAGCGGTGCAGGGATGAAACTGAGATTAATCCGCGCGGTTGGTCAGGAGCGAATAGTATGGATACTGCATGAGAGCAATGTTTGTTCGCCCGTTTTCCTTGCCTTCGGTTGTTATCGATATTTCAATGACCGGATGAAAAGCAGGTTCAAAATACCGTTCATTACCCGTTGGGTTTTACCGGTTCTTCGACCGATTCCCTATGCCTGGCATTGGATCCATTATTTCTGCGGTTTGGTTCCATTACCAAAATGCGGCTCACCAGGATTTCCACCTGATTGCGACCCACGACTACCTCGCTACCAGTAGCGCCTTTCACTTCAACCGTGATGTCGTCGCCAATGTGATTTTGCGAGCGGGACTTCTCGATAAACTCGTCCAGTGTTTCCGTAAAGCCACGGCTCTGGAGCAGGCCATGCACGCGCAGGCGCATCCCTTTCTGGATTGAGATCAAACTGCGCGCACCTTTGGTCAGGCGCGCATTGATGTAATCAGCCCCGTCGCGTTCTTCGGTCAAGGGCTTGACTGGCTGGTCGGCGTCGCGATAAGAGGCCAGGCGGAAGAAGAGATCGTCCGCAAACGTCCATATGTTGATGACGACGCCCTCAAGAATTGTTTCGTTGATCATAGAGGTTCTCCTTTTGATATTAAAAGAGCCAGACCCGCCCTCCTGGAGGTGCGTTTCTGGCTCACGGTTAGATTACGAACAACACGGTAAAATCTATGCGGTTGTTGATTTCAATATAACAATTGCGCAGTCATTCAGTCAATAGACCGGATCTTGAACGACTCAAGCTGTGAAACGGTAAGGTTACAATAGCTCTCATAAAAAGGTTACCAGGACCGAGGTGCGTTACTTCCTGGGGCTTTTTCCTCCCTGGACCAGATATGCAAGTCTGCTGTTAACAGCCCTTGTCGAATGAGTTCCTGGCGGACGATCTTCCGGATTTGATCCATTGGATTTCGTAGCTCCAGGTCACACAACTTATACAGGGCCTCGAGTTCTGGCTCCTCGAACATTACCTTGATTCGATGTATCATCTTGCGATTTTCCTTTCGGTGAAATTGGTTGGCTGGCACCTGCCCATTTTCACCGAAAGGATATCCCGAAATCAATATCCCGGTATATCCCGGAATGTCCCGCTATATCCCGGGATGCTGCCAATGTTCCCTTTCCTAAGCTATTCATCGGTTCCTTGATTCTCGCTGGCTGCCGGCTGATAAGACAGTGGGGAAGCCTGGATCGCTTGTAAGACACTTTGCCAGTCGATACCCTGTTGCCAGATTAGATAGTATGGAGTATTCTCCGATAATCCATGCGATGCAAACCACCATCCGGGTTCACCCTTGCCCAGTTCAATATCAGCCATACGGACCATCTTCATGCCCGCGTAATACCGGGCAAGCAAGCGATAGTAATTCTTTATCACGGTTGGCAGAGGGATCGTTGTTGACCGGTACGTTCGAACGTATTGCGTACTATCGACCTCTACGAGCAAGTTAATGTTTGCTGGCTCATCTTTCTCTGTAAGGACGATGCCAAACAACCAGGCGCGCGAAACGGGAATGGGATATTGGTCTGGCGAAGTGGTGGCAAGGTCAAAACGTTCGCAAAGGGTATGAATATGCTTCCATGCGGTTTGTCGTTTCATTGTTCTCCCTAGGGAAAAAATTGTTTTGTTCAATAGGCTGTCGACTTCAACACTTTTTGTTGGATTTCGGCTGGGCGCATTTCACCGTTCAGGCGAAGTTTGCTGGGGAAGACCTCTTCAAGGCCTTCCCCAGCAATTGCGATCTCGTGGACTACGATTCGCCAGTGAAGCGCACCTTTGTTTTTCCGCCATGCCCGTGGATCTGGATCATCTCCTGCATGGACCCATACATTCCGATGGAGCAGGGGGGCCGCAGCCACTCCATCACCACTCGTCCGCTGCGGAATATCACGCCATGGGCGACGATGCCTGTCCCGGATACGCCCGTTTCATCGATGTCTCGTACCAGTAGAAAGGACTTGATATACCTCGGTTTACGTTTCATCGCAGCATTTCCGGAGTAACGTGAACATTTGCTCGCCGGCTCATGGCTTGCATTAAGCGGTAGAGATCGGAGGGTTGGAGCGGCTTGCCTGAGAAACTGGTAAAGAGCAACCCTGGACCTGGCTTCCGCATGTTCAACCAGTCCATCAACGCCTGACGGGCTGTTGTGGACAGCTCAACATCTGGAAAGATTTCCCGTAAGATCCCAGCCGAATAGGTTAGCCCATCGCTTTCCACGCGCAGCGCGCATACCTTGCCGGCGCGCAACCCGGTTTCTCGAAGTACCTGTAGGATGGCCCAATTCCTGACGGCATGCCAGGTCTGGCGTTCTGTACGGCAGGCGCTCTGCTGGCGGTGGAACTCTTTGATCAGCGCTCGCAAATCTTTACGGGTAGCGTCTGGAATCGGTTCTGGACAGTGTTCCTCGCGCAATACATCCACGAGGCCCTCTTCAGAAGGCGCTCCGTTGTTCTGAAAGCGCTCGTACGCGCGCAAGGCGGCGATGAGCCGGTTATAGGTGCCTGGGGAAGCGCCTTTTTCTTTCAGCGATTGGAAATATTGCTGCACCACCTCCTTCGTTAAAACAATCTCGCTGGAAGATTGTGCCCGTTCTTTGAGCCACTGCATGAATTGGCGCAGGTCGGCGAGATAGTCTTGTATGGTTCTCGGCACATATTCCTGTTCACCCAGATATGCGGCGAACTCCGCTAACACATCCGCCATCGTCTACAGCCTTTCGACAATGTACATCCACAGCCGTTCACCAGCCAGCGGTTGGCCGGTCAGCTGCTGCCAGGCTTGCTTGGCTTCCAGATCAAAGAACATGCTGGCATTCACCACCGACAACTCTTTATAGGGCGCTTTTCCTGGCTGGCTGCCCAGCGGGCCGGGATTGGCGCGTGAAAGGCGGGAATTGCCCTGATCAACGGCGGTCAGGAAACGCTTGCGCTCTACAGGGGTAAAGACAAGCCGGCGGCCGTCCTGACAGATGGCGACCAGTGCGCATACGCCTTCGTTCGCCCAGGCCTCGACAGTCTGAATTTGTGGAAAGCTGCCCAAAGTGCGCCCCGCGTTTTCTTCCAGCCAGCGGCGGGGATCGGGGACAATGACTTCACGAGCCAGCTTTTCACGCTTCAGACGGATATCCTGTTCCGTCCAGGCTTGCAGCTGCTCTCGCACCGTTTGTATCGCCTGCCGCTGGCGCTCGTTGCCAAGAGAAATTGTGACACCCAGGGCCACCAGGGCAATCAAAACTGAGAGGGTGAGAAGAATTTCCATGATGTACTTTGCTCCTTATAGTTGTTCTTGAAATATTCGATCGATTAACCAGCTCACACCCGGGATATGTAAAATCCCGATCAACACCAGAAGACAAATAACGATCAGACCGTCAATCAAACGCAACTCCTTTTTTCTGAGGATGATGGAATCCCATTCCAGCAGCGCATCCTTCATTACTCCTCGGGATGATTCATTTCACCAAGTGCCTGGGCGAGCTTTTTGAGCTCTTTCGGCCGGGGATCGCGCGAGGCGCTCCAGGCGAAAGCCACCAGTGTGCCAAAGCCGGCCAGAAAGATCAGCCATACCAGAAAGGCCCAGGGGGATCTTGCCGGCGGGGGCGTGGTCGGAGCCTGTGTGGCGATGATCGGCGTTGGAACGGCAGTTGCGTTACCGGTAGGTAAGGGTGTGCGTGTAGCAATAGGACGCAGCGTGGCTGTAGCCGGTGGCTGCAGCGTAGCCGTCGCGGAGAGCACTTGTGTTGCTGTTGGCGTGGCTACCGGCGGAATCATGATCACACCATGTGCCTCGACCTGCTGCGCAAGCGAGTCCGTGACTTTCACCGTCACGTGATACTCCCCGATGGGTGCCAGGATCTGGCCAAACTTACGATCCCAGGCAATCTCTTTGGGCATGTGGTTGGGGGAATAGTTCATATGTACATCCGGCCAGCGACCAAGCGGATCGGAGATATCGATGTTGACATCCATCAGGGGCAGATCGCCGGGGAGGATCTCCAACAGCCCTTTTTCCCAGATATACCAGCGTTCGGTCAGGTCGATCTTGGGTAAGGCATTGGCGACGATGTAGAAGATTTTGGAGCTGGAGGTGTTCCCCGCCTGATCTGTGAATGTCGCTTGCAGGGCATGCATCCCACCGGAGAAGGGTAAGGTATCCCAGGAGGTTTGCCAGCTGCCATCGGAGCGGATCGGGACTGCCTGCCAGGTTTTGCCATCATCCAGAGAAAGATTCATCTTGCTCAACCCCGACATATCATCGTGCACGGTCCCACCGACTTCCACGGTTCCCTGGACTTTGGTCCCGCCTTTTGGCTGAATAAACTGGCCAATGGGATCATGCTGGTCGATCTTAACCACTTTGGCAAGCTCAGTCCGGTTGCCCGCCTGATCCACGGCACGGAATTGGAGCTGGTGAATACCATCCTCAGCGATCTGAACAGCGTTCACGGGCTGCCAGTCGCCCTCGTCCACACGGATGTCCATCTGCGCAATCCCCGATGTTTCATCGACCGCTTTTGCCGACACCTTTGCGGCCGAGCGGAACCAGGCCAGCAGCCCTTCAATCGCATCAATGCTGATGTCCACCTGCGGCGGAGCGGCGTCGATCTGCACGGTTTGTGCGTGTTGGGTAACGTTTCCGGCGTTGTCGGTGGCGCGGAACTCAACCTTATGCGTGCCATCGCCACTGACTGTGACTTTGTTTTGGTTCTGCCAGTTTCCGCCATCTACCCGGGCTTCCACCTTACTGAGGCCGGAAACGGCATCGCTGGTGGTTGAAGCAACCTCGACTGAGGGGCTGGTGTACCAGCCATTCTGACCGGACGTGCCACTTGCTTCCAGCAACAGGATGGGTCCCTGCAGGTCAATTTTGAGCGTGGCGGTTTGGTTGGTGACGTTGCCAGCGACATCTGTGGTCTGGAAGGTAACCGTATGGCTACCGTCTTTATCCAGTGTCATCTGCGCATCTACCCAGGCGCTGCTGCCGGCTTTGATTTGCGCCGACGCCAGGCCGGAAAGCGCGTCACTACCACTGACTTTCAACGTTGGTGCGCTGGTATACCAGCCGTTTTGCCCGTCCGGCTGCGGGATCGTGGCGGTCAGATTGGGCGGGGTGACGTCGATGCGCACGGTTTGCGACTGGCTGGCTTGATTTCCGGCCTTATCGCTTGCGCGGCTTTCCAGCGTATGCACCCCTTCCGTGAGGGACAGCGGAAATGAGGTTCTCCATGTACCGCCATCCATGCGAGCATCGAGCGCGGCCAGCCCGGATGTCGCGTCGCTCGCAGCCGGTGAGGCGCTGACCGTCGAACGATACCAGCCGTTTTGTCCGGCTGTACCGGTGAGATTGACGGTCAACTGTGGATCCGTCCGGTCAACCAGGTAGGTGCCGTTTGCGGTTTTCAGGTTGCCGGCGTTGTCTCGCGCGCGGAAATTGAGCGTGTGGCTGCCATCCGTACTGATTGTCGCGATCCCAGCCTGCCAGCTGCCGCTGTCGACCTGCATCTCAGCCGCGGCCAATCCAGATGTGGCGTCGCTGCCGGAAACGGAAATGGTCGGCGCGCTAACAAACCAGCCATTCTGCCCATCCGCAGCGGGGGCGTTGACGGCCAGGTCAGGAGCCACGCTGTCCAGCTTGAAGGAAGCAACACTGCTGGTCGCGCTGTTGCCGGCCCGGTCGGTGGCGAGCGCCTGGGCGGTATGGGCGCCTTGCGCGGTGACAGTCAGCGGACCGGCCTGCCAGGATCCGTTGTCAATCTTTACCTGGGTCGAGGCAACGCCCGAGACAGAATCGCTAGCCGAAGCGGCAATCGTCACCGGAGAGATGAACCACCCGTTTTGTCCATTGGGCGTGGGGACCGAGAGTGTAATTCCAGGGTTACCGGTGTCGACGAAAATCGTCTGGCTGCCTTTGAGGCTAGTATCCCCAAAGGTGGAGTGCGCCCAGTATTCGAGATTGGTCTGGCCTTCCGGCGGCTTCCAGTTACAGCTAACGCTGGTGGCATCGGCCGGGTCGCAAAGCACGCCGGTTGTGCCTTCTATATATTGGATCTTGTGCCCGGATACCGGCTCGTTGGCTGCCAGCGCCAGGTTGGCCCCGCTCCGGCACCAGCCGTTGGAACCTGCAGTCGTACAGGTAAAGTTCCCAGAGACGGTTGCGTTCGGCAGGGTAGTTGTATTGGTGACTTCCTTTTCTTGCTCATCGCAGGATACACAACGGCTGTTCGGGCAGGGGTTGCTGGTGACATCGCACTCACCGCCGTCTGAAACGCAGGTGCATTCGATTTTTCCGCTGCTGTTGTAGCATACGCGCAGGTGTTGGGTGCTGGTGGTTGTCGTCACCCGGTTGCGCGGACCGATATAATCGGCCGCGGCCGGGGGTGTACCGGGCAGGCACAGCACCAGCGCCAGGGCTACGATCAGGAGAATTGGTTTCTTGAGCTTCATCGATAACTTCTATGCTCCGATACAATAGGCTAGTGATGGGAATCGATCATCCAGCGCATCAGGGCAGAAAGGATCATGCCGCCGGCGATGCCGCTGGTTAAACCGATCAGGAACCACTGGCAGGCAACTGCTTGATACGCAGAAGATGCCAGGTAGGGTGTGTCCATTTGCTCTAACCTCCTTCCAAACCTTGTTCAATGATCTGCCCAGGCAGGATATCCCAGGTCAGAAAGCCATATTGGTAGTGGGGTGGGAAAACGCCCGTATGAATAAAGATATTGCTCAGGTCTCCGGTTGGTTCATCCTCCAGGGTCACGACGATTGGGGTACGGCTGCCTTCCACCAGACCGGTAATCTGGCACCGGCTGCTTGCTGATGTTTCGATACCCAGACAAGCCGAATGGTCAATCGCTTTTAATGTGCCAGGCATCGTCAGGGTGATGTAGCGAGGTTGCTGGAATGCGGCTCTCATCGCCTCCCGGCTCGTGCTGCCGACGATCAGCGATTCGTAAGTTCCATCCTGGCCGGTAATTCCGGCCATCGCCCATAAGCTGCCGTGCCCATAGCGAACTTCAATCAGGTCCACTTCTCGTTCGAATAACCACCTCCTCTGGATACCATGTTCGACAATCCCGGTCAGCTCCCAGTGATCTTGCAAGAACACCGGCCCATTCCATGAACTGGGCGGCAGGGCAGCCGGATCGGCAAGCGCCGAAAAGCCAAAAAGCGTGAGGAGACCGGCCAGGCTGATCCATTGCAATGCCTTCCATAGGCTGTTGCGATAAGCGTTCACCGGGTGAATGCTCCTACTTCCGCCAGCCCGGTCTGCGTGACAATGACATCAGGCACGATGGCGGGAAACAATCGGGATAGGTTGCACGATACGCGGACCTGAACCGTGTTGGCCGCGTCGTTCACATCGATCCCTGTGACCCAGGCGTGGATCCCTTGCGCAGCGAGCATTCCCGTGTTGGCATTTACCATAGCCTGAGCCTGAGACCAGGTTTTATCGGTCGGCACCAGATTTCCGGTCGCGCGAAAGGTATTCTGGTTGATTTCGCTGGCAGCGCCCAGCGCCGCCGCATCGGCCGCGGCAGACACTTGCGCGCGAGCGTAGAAGAACCGCCCGAGTTCGATAGTCATGGCCATGATGGGCATCATCACAAAGCCAATGAAGATGGCCCAAAAGGTGAGCGAGTAGGCGCGCCGGTCGCGGAGCATCTTTTACCAGCCCTCCTGGCGGAAGGTCACGTCTGAACTGACCTCGAATGGCTCGCTCCAACCGATAAAGCCGCCCAGATAATTGGGAATCGTCCCCGATACGCGCACCTTGAGGATCGAGCCGGCCACGCCGCCAGGGGCGAGGATTTGCACGTTGGGGTTTTGCACCAGCCTGGCGGAATGAATGGCCTCTCTGGCGCCGTTCATGGCATAACACGCCGCGCAATTTTGCGCCACACTGCCCATCCGCGCGCCATGTCGGGCGGCAGCCTGCACCGCCTGCTGGCCGAAGATGACCATGCCGAGGTTGATGGTGGCCAGCATGATCAGCACTGCAATTGGCGTGGTGATGGCTGCTTCGATTGTTTCCATCCCATTTCGCGATTGAAAAAACCGTTTCATAACACTTCCTTTCTTCTTGTTGAAGAGCCAGGCAGGAGGTGGGAGTCCAGTATTTCGGGACCTACTGGACACCCACCTCGCCCATCCAGGTGGGTTTAGATTTTCCCGGCCACGTCCATGACGATCGTGTTGATGTTCTCGCCTAGCAGCTTGTAGGCTCCGTAGACAACGACAACGATGACCGCCATCAGCAGAGCCACTTCACTAGCCTCGATACCGTGGGTATCCCGTAAAAAACGCATGGTTTTCACCTCCTTTCCGTTTATAGAATGTGTGCTATCAGATACCAGACGGTTCCAGCTGCAATAGCAACCGTATAGGGAACCGTCTGTTCCTTGCGCAGCAACCCAATCAACCCTTGCAGCCCGCCGGCCAACAACACCGCCAGGAGCAGCAGCGGATCGCCGATCAACAATAAGAGCGCAGTCAGCATTTTTGCGTCTGCCCCGCCCATCATGCCCATCTCCCATAAGACCCAGGCGGTAAAGAGCGCGATCGACAAATTCCCTTGCGCGGCCGTCCCCAGAAGCAGACAGGCAATCCATGCTGCGCCGGCCAGCATAATGCGCGGGGTGCGGGGCAAGTCGGAGAGCGCAATCAGCGCCAATACCATTGCCACGACCAGCCAGTCCCCGGCAATTGCCCGCCAAATGGCGGCGAGAAGCAGCGCGCTTAGGGTCAGGATGTTGGGCACCTGGCGTGTTTTGAGATCGCAAGACACGCAGGCCACCAGCCATAGGGCGAGCGGAATCACGACAAGCGCCGGCATCACCAGACTCCAGGAATCAGACGGAAGCGTACCTGAGCAGAATAGATCGGATAGCCGCGAATAATGCGCTCTTCCCGCTGAATGCGCAGCACCTGGATCAGCGCCAGGCATAACCCGAGGAACACCGCCGGCCAAAGGTCAACGGCAGCAGCCACCAGCGCACCGCGCAACAGCAGCTCGCCCAGGTACATGGGATGGCGAACCAACCGATATGGCCCGCTGGTCACCAACCCCCGGTCGGCTGGCGCAATGCCAAAACGACCGCCAAGCGCCAGCAGCGACCAGAGAATCAGGCAATAACCGAGCAGGGCAAGAAGGGTAAGAACCAGATTGGGTACATCCGGCAGCGGGGTTGCGGATGGGAGCGCGGCTGCCAGCAGCCCCAGATACAGGCCCTTCTGGTCATAGCGTACGGTTGGGTAGCGGCGGGCATAGGTGCCTGTCAGGAGCGCATTGTGCAGCAGGACGCAACCGGAAAGCACAGAAGGGTGCTGCCAGGCGGCCAATCCGGATAAGCCCGTTGCTACGCCAAAGAAGAGAAAGCCGAGACGGTTACGCCACGCTCGGGGTAGCCATTGTTGTTTCATCAGAACATTCCTGCCACAACCGGGTAACCGACCACGATCAACAAAATGACCAGGTAGGGTAGAAAGTAGAATGCGACCATGGGCATGACCAGTTCGGAGCCCACGCGTTCCGCGCGCTGATCCGCCTGGCCGATAAAGTCAGCGGCGATAGTGTTGGCCAACTGGCCCATCAGCTCCTGCTGGTTGGTGCCTTTGCGAATGAATTCCATCTGCACAGCCATGGATATGAGCTCCGTCAAGAGCGAGCGGCGGGCTTCTTCCTGCATCACCGGGACCACAGACCGTCCCTGGGCCATCTGCAGTACGTGCTGCATCCAGCGCCCAACCAGTGAGGTCGGTTTTGCGGACCGGATCAGCGCTTCCTCCAGCGTGACGCCGGCGGCCATCTGGGCGGCGACCAGTTGGATAAACTCCGGCAGCTGCGCTTGAAACGCCCGGCGGGTCTTGCGCGCCGTCCCACCCAGGTTCATCTGCGGAAACTGCCAGCCGAAGAAGGCGCATACGGCTGCGATCAATGGGGTTTCAAAGACAATCAGGCCAATTACGCCGGTGATAATCCCGGTGGTCAGGCGCAAAGCAACAAAGAGCGCCGCCGACCAGCCCTGCCACTTGTCACCCATCTGCGCCCAATACAGGTCAGCCTGGGTCTTCTGCAGAAAGGCGGCAGGGGTATAGCGCCCAACGGGTTTTTCCAGTGGCAGCAGCGTGCGCTGCAGCCCGGATACTTCCCCTTCAACTGGTGTTTCCAGGTTGTGCAGTCGCTGAGCAGCTTTATTTGGGCTGATAACCGGTACGAACTCCACGGTCAAAACCACAATCAGTGCCGTTACAAGGATCCCAAGGATGGGGATGAGGGTCATACTGCCTCCATAATCATCGAACGCATCAGGAAATAACCGAGCGCCATCATGCCGATGCCAACCGCAATGACGATTTGAACCGGCAGGGCAGAGAGCGAGGCGCGGATGGCGGGATCCTGACCCAGATAAACCAGAATCAACGCCAGCACGCCCGGGATGATTTTGGCTGACACCATCGCGTCGCCCGCCTTCGCCTGGGAACGGCTGCGGGCGACCAAAATTTGTTGGATCTTCTGCGCGATTTGCGCCAGCACCCGCGCGTAGGCTGGACCGCCCGACTGCAGGTAACCTTCCAGCAAATAAGCCAGGTTGGCCAGTGACGTGGAGGGTGAACGGGTGGCGAGACCCGCCAATGCATCGTCGCGGTTCTTGGTGCGCAGCTCAGCGGCGGTGAGCAGCAGCTCTGGGGTCAAGGGGTTGGGGCCTTCCACGAAAAGCGAGTTTCCTACTTCCTCCAGCACATCCTGTACGGATCCTCCGGCCAGCAGTCCAGCGGTGATGCGTCCCACGGCCAGCGGCAGCAGCTTGTCGATCTCGCGCCCGCGGCTCTTGACCTTGTCATCCAGAAATCCGGAAGGGATATAGAACACCAGACCCGCGGCGACGAGCGCCGGAAGACCAGGTAGAAAGGCCCAGGTGATCACGCCTGCGGCCAGAGCGGCAGCGGCGGAGAGAAGGCGAAAGGTAAGCGGCTGCAAAGGGACGCCTGAGGCCAGCAAGCGATACTCCAGCGATCCGGCCGGCAGCTCACCGAGCGTCCTGGCGCTATCCAAAGAGTACAGGTCGCCAATCCGCCGCTTCTCGCGCTCAAAGGGTAACTGGTCCCGTCCAATCAGGACAAAGGCCATGAGGGCAGCTAAAAACCCAATAATGAAAACCATCGGTTCCTCAACATTTCTTCCAGACAGGTTGCCCAGCCGGCGACTCTTCTAGAAATTGGTACAAGTGGCGGAATTGCATTGCTTCGTTGATACGGCCAGGGACAATAGTGGATATGGAGGTTACCCGGCGGATCTCCTGGCGAATGCCGATCTGCACCAGCAGGTCAACGGAAGAGGCGATCATTTGCATGGCTGCTTCGCGCCCAATGCGCTGGTCGGTGCCCAAAATGGTCGCCATCCGCTCCACCGCTTCTTCTGGATGGTCCGCGTGAAAGGTGCAGGCGCCGGAGTGGCCGGTCATCATCGCCCGAAAGAGGGCCATCGCCGCCTGTCCATCACGTACTTCGCCGACGATCAGGTAGTCAGGCGACAGGCGCAGGGCATCATCCACACCGTTGGCCAGGGTATAGGGCTGCACCTCGGTGCCGACTGCTTGCGGGCGCGCCTCGAGCGTTTGCACGGTCTGGCGGTCGATCCAAATCTCCTCCGGGTCCTCGATCTTCACAATGCGCCAGCCTTGTGGCAGGAAGTTGCACAGCGCCGAGAGCAGGGTCGTCTTGCCCGTGCGCGTGCCGCCGCAGATCAGAATGCGTGCCCCGTTTTGGACGGAGTGGCTGAGGAATTCCAGCATCTCCTCGTTCACTACCCCGCGCTCCAGGATCCATTCTGGCCGCACCGGCTTTTGCTCGTACAGCCGGATATTGATCACTGGATTCCGTCCAGGAGGAGCAATCACCGGGTGGAGCGCCTTGATCCGGCCGCCGCCAGGGTTGGCCGGGGTGGCAGGCAGGCGCGCGTTAACGGATGGATTGGTCTCGTTCAGGCTCTTATTCTGTGGCCCTAACAGCCTATCCAGCACGCGCCAGATCTCTTCCGGCTCTGGACGCATATCCACCGTTTCCCAACGCACGCTGCCCTTCTTCATCACCTGCAGCAAGCCGGAAGAGTACAGAGCGATTTCGGAAAGGTCGGTCCGCGCGGGGGGTAGCAGCAGATCGAGAAACCCCAGGCCCGTCAGCCGGCGGATGAGGTCGTCCGTCAGCGCGTTCTCTTCGCGGATGTCTACGGCCAGCCCTCTCCGTTGGAACGCGGCGGCCACCAGCGCGGCAATACGCTCGCGTATTCGAGCGCGGTCCTCGGTCGATGGGCGCTGCAGTACGGAGGCGGGAAACTCGCGGTTGATCTGGTCGATCACCTGGTTGATCAGCCCTTCACGCTCCTGCTGCGGGAGTGCCTGCTGCGGTGTGGCCGGGGTGTCGTAGTAACTGAGAAAGTTGCCCATCCGGTGCTCCTAGCGGAAGAAATTGAAAACGGTCTTCTTGCGGTTTTGCGTGCCCGTATCCAGTCGCATGCTCGGGTATAAGTGTTGGATCAGCCCGCGAATGCCCTGCGAGAACTCATCCAGGCTGGCCGTCGGGGGCATCATGCGTTCTTGCAGCACCGGCAGCTCGTCCAAACGGGGTAAAACTGCCGCAACCGGCGGCGTCCAGTCCTTAAACTCCGCTCCTAATGCATCCAAAAAGCCACGCGGGGTTAAGGGCGTATGATCATGCACCTGGTTGAGCACCAAATAGATCGCGTCGCGCGGGATGCGATGTTTTTCGCGCATCCGCTCGGTCAACAGGCGTAGGGTATGCACCACGCCCGCGACATCGGCGATGCATGGCCGGGCGACGATCACGGCTGTATTGGCCGCGGTGATCCCTTCCATCGTCCAGGGCTGCTCGCCGGCGGGTAAATCCAGCAGTACCGCGGCATAATTGCGCGTCCAGGTAGCCATAAACAGGTTGCGCAAAGGGCTTCCCAAGCCTTCTACCGGTTCGACTGCCCGCGCATATTCGATCGAATTGACCGGGGCGGTAATAATGTCCAGGCGTTCGTACTTTTGGATGGCGGCATTGAAGCCATCGCCTGGGCGGCGGAAGAATTCCATCGCATTGGGGACGTAGCGCAGATCCTTCATGCGCAGCACTGTGGCGGGCGGCAGGTCGCAAGCCAGCAAAATCGTTTGTACGTTATGCCGCACGGCCAGTTCATAGCCCAGGCATTCCGCGACAGTCGAGCGCCCGACGCCACCCCGCGCGGAGAGGAACGCCACCACCCGCGTGCCGGTGACAACGCTGCCCGAGCGCAGTAGGGTGTTTTCGCCGCTAAGACCTGGTGCCCCGGCGTAAGCCTGGCGCAGTGGCGTGGCAGCCACCGCCCGCGCCTGCTCGGAGATCGCCGCCGAGAAACCTGCTTCGACCACCTCTTTCCAGTTGGGCGGTAGGCTAAAGGTTTGCCGGACGGTAGCGACGCGCATCAGCATCCCAGCCGCGTGGCCAAACTCGGGCGGCAGCAGCACAATCGCCACCCCACGCCAGCGCTGCATCCCGGCCAATAGATCCACCAGCGCTTCACCCGTTCGGGCAATGGCAGCGTTGACCACCAGCAGGGCCGGCTGTAGGGCTTCCAGGTTCTTGACCAGATCCTCCCAGCTGTAGGCGTTGGTGGTCACGCGGAAGCGGGAATCGTCGAAGAAATGGCGCAGCATCTCGCCGTGCACGTATTCCGCGCCCTGCGCCGCCAGCATCACGGAGATTTTAATTTCCTCGCTCATCCCACCCCCTATGGCACAGGCGTCTCGGCAGCGGCTGGGCTGCTTTCATCCTGCATCGACTGGTACAACGCGCCGATATTGAGCGTTTTGATGTCCGCGGATAACGCCAGTCCATCCGCCGGTTCGAGCGCCAGGGTCAGGTTGCCAAATTGGTTGAGCGAAGCCAGCAGCGTCGCCACATTGACCTGCACGCCGGGCGTGATTTCGATCTGATCGGTGGGCACGTCCACCACGATGACGCTGCCCGACTGGCTGGCCGAGGTGGTGCGGGCGGAGGAAAACATTTCCTCCTCGCTTGCGCCTGCCGGCACTTCCTCGTATCGGAAGCCCTGCGGGACCATCAATACTTTAAGACCGGTCAGCGCGATGCGGGCGAGCGGCGCATCCGGCGGGCGGACGGTCGGCGTGGGGGTTGGTGTCGGCGCCGGAGCATCCGGATCCAATACGATCGGAGTTGCCAATGGGTCAAGCGGAGCTTCGATGACGACCGGCGATAAACTGTTGGACGCGCTGATCACCTCGGGCGATAGCATTCCAATCACGGTCACCGTTTGTCCGGGCCGCAGCAGGCCGGCCACGCCGGAAGCCAGATCGACCTTGACGGCCATCGCCACGTGTCCGGGGGCCAGTTCTGCCGGAATGCCGGCCTGGGAGGTGTCGCCCAGGATCGAGGCGGTGACGATATCGCCCGGCGCGCGCCCGACCGCGACCATCTTGCCGACCACCTGGTCAGCCTGGGCAAAGGCGTCATTGGGTCGCGCCTGGGCGGGGACGGTTTTTACTTCAACCAGCTCCGCGGTCAGGACGGTGCCGGGGGCAATGACCACTTTGGCGACCACGACCGGCACCGGGCGGATCACGCCGTTCAGCAGGGCAATCGTCAGCAGGCCGATCAGCACGGCCAGGGCAATAGGGATGATGGGGGAACGTTTCTTGAACATAAACTGCTGCTACTCCTTAGAAAATGGGATTCAATCGCGCCTGGATTTCGGCGTCGGACGGCTCGCGGGCGCGGATCATCAGGGGATGGATCAGCATGGGCTCCATATCGTTCACTTCGGTGCTGTAGCCCAGTTTGACGATGGCATATTCGCGCGGGACGCGCGCGAGATAGCGTTTGTATTCGGTGTTGACGATGCCTTTCTCACTGCGCCCGATATGGGCCAGCACCAGGTCGCGGTCCTTGGGGTTCTTGGTCTGGTACGCGAACAGATTGCCGCAGGAGGACAAGAGCCCATCTGGCGTTTCGGAGACGGTTTGCACCAGGATGTGCGAGAGCACGCGGTACTTGCGCCCGTCGCGGAACTGGTTGAGGATCGTTTCCGATACCTGACCTTTGCCAGAACTTGTCGATGACTGGTCGCTGGCCGCCCCGCCGGAAACGCCTGCAATGATCTTGTTGGCCTCCTCGAAGAAGATTTGCATGGGGGGAAAGTGGCGGCCGTCCAACGCTTCGCGCCGGCGCTTGACGGAGTCGAGATAGAGGATGGTGTCCAGTAGCGAGAAGAGCGCTGCCTTGGCATACTCATCCATTTCGGCCCCGCCTTCGATGACGGTTACGCCCCACGGATCATTGGCCGGTCCAAGCAAACCCAGATCCTCGACCGCGATGCTGTCCTCGCCCGCGCCATACATCTCTGCCATATCGCCTTCGGCCAGCGGGTCCATGCGCAAGAGCACGCCTTGCAGCGAGGTGCGGCTGGTCGGATCTTTCTCGTGCTTTCTGAGCAGGTCGCGCAGCGCTTTGACCCAATCCGAGAGTGAGCAGGCTTTGCTGCGCTGGATGGATAACGCCTGCCGCTCAGCATCCGTCAGGGCGGAGACCGGCAGCCCCGAGAGCGGCCGTTCGGGCAGCCCACTTGCTGCCAGAAAGGCGTTAATCGCCCGTTCTTCGCGCAGGTTCTGCACTCTGCGGAATGCCATGCGTTTGGCGCAAAGCGCGCGGATAAAGCTGTCGCGCTGGTTTTCGCCTTCTTCACTGCGGCGAGAGAAATTGGGGATCTCACTGTCGTCATACAACTCCTCGCCTTCCGGGATGACCAGCACCCCGGCGTTCTTATAAACCGTGGTCAGCGCTTCACGCATAAAACCTAGCTGGCGCGCGCCCATGCGGCCGGCGTTGGCGAACATCTCCACGATCAGATTGCGGTAAGCAATTGGACGGATGCGGCGCGGCACCTGCAGCGGGTTCCAGCGAATCGGCCGCACAGCCCCCGGAAAGAGCTGGCGGATATCCACCCGGCCTTCCAGCCCGGGCCAGTTCAGGGCTTTGCGCCAGCCCTGGCCAAAGTCGAGGATGATCGTGCGGTAGTGCCAGCGCAGCGTGGTTTCATAGGCCAGCCGCTCGGCTGCCACGGTCTTACCAAAGCCGGTGTCGCCGACAAAGGCTGTATGGAAATGGCGCTCAGGGGTCAACCGCAGCGCGGCCTGGGTCAGCTCGCCGGTTTCGACGCTCCACTGGTGGCCCAGCACGACCTCCCCGGCCATGTTAGGAAGGAAGGCAAACTCTGGCGTGGATTCCTGAATGGTGAGGGCCGTACCCTGCTCGAACATCCCTGGCGCGGTGTAAGCAGCCGTTTGCAGCATTGTCAGGATGGTCGAATCGGCATAGCCCGAGAGCACCTCCGGGATAGTCTCAATCCGGCTGGAAGGGATAAAGGTGCGGGCGTGCAGGTGGATGTAGGCTTCCTCTTCCTGACTCAGGTCGCGCGTCTGCACGCCCGTGACCACTTCTTCCGTACCGTGAAAGGCCTCGGGGATCAGGCCCATCAAGGCACGCTTGCCGGTTGGGGTGCGCGCCAGGCCGTAGACGTCCGTGTAGTAGGCGCCTTCCCGCGCGGCGGTCATCAAGAGCTGCTGCTGGGTTCGCAGCAGTTGGGTGACGAGCATGGCCGGGTCGTTCTGCCACTGGTAAGCGTTGGAGAGCGAGAAGGAGGGCGAAACGCCCACCGCCAACCCATTCGAAATCCCGCGGCCGAGCGCCTGGCTGGCGGAAACGGATTGCATCGTCGAATCGGCCTGTGAAACGGTGTCCGAAGCGGAGTTCGTCTGCGACTGGCTGGTGGTTTTGCCCCACGAATCGGTTTCCGAGCCGGAGGTGCCCCAGGATTCAGAGGTGGTGTGGGTGCTGGCATGACTGACCGTTGCCGCCTGGCTGGCGGTTTGCGCATGCGAAGTGGTGTCCGCCGAGCCTTTGGTTTCGGCGTGGCTGGTCGTATCGGACGACATCGAGGCGCTGGAGAAGCTGTCCGCAGATCCCCAACCAACATTCGCGCCAATCGAGCCATCCGCGATCACGATCCCACCCTTGAGCCCGCCATTCAAGCCCCAGTTGAAGCTGTCCACATGGGAGGAAGATGAGGAAGAACCTTCCGTGTGCGATGAACCATCCGTTACGCTCTGGCTTTCGGTGTGCGCTGTGCCATCGGTGACTGCCTGGCCCGTGGTATGCGAGACGCCATCCGTCACACTATCTGAAACGCCCACCATATGGGACCAGCCGCGCGACGAGGCATGCCCAATCGACTCCGCGCTGCCGGCCGTGTTGGCCAGACCGGTGGAGTGTGCCGTTCCATCTGAATGCGAGCTGCCAGCGCTGTCCGTGTAGCCCAAGGAGGCGTTATGAGCCAGCGCACCAGACAGGATGGCCGGCAGGGATATACCGAAGGACGCCGAGCGCGATCCACTTTGCCAGGAAGCCCAGGAGGCAGTATGTTCGGCCAAACCGGCCAGGGTCTGCGTGATGGCCTCGATTCCAATCGGGCTGGTCAGCACCAGGAAGAGGAATTCCTCCTTAAGATCGGCCATGCCGCGAAAGAGGATTTCATTTTGCTGTAGGCTAAACTGCTGTGCGCTTGCATTCCCATCCACCAGTGGATTGCGAAAGGCGGCAGAGGTCGCGCTGCGGGCTGCTTCCCGCGGATCCGGGTGACCAACGGTTACCACCGTATGTTTCATCTCGCTAAAGGCGCTAAAAATCCACTGGCACAGCTGGGTGTCGAGCGCTGTCAGGCGGATTTGCCGGAATGCGCCGGCCAGCCCAGCCTTCAATGCTGCCAGGTTATGAAGCGAGGTTTCAACGGCTCTGTCAAGATTGGCATCCAGAGCGGCAACCCCGTAGCACTGGAGGATGCCCACCGGCGGTTCAAAAATACCCGCTACCAGATAGATGAGGTCCACCTGCGAACCGTATAAACCCCGCAGGACCGTGCGCATCTTCTGCAGCAGTCCAGCATCCCCGCGTGCCTCCATCGGGATAAAGCGCAGTTGCGCCAGACGAACCACCCGGTAAAGAATTTGCTGCTGCTCGCCCTCCTGCAGCGCCAGCCGGTACCAGAAATAGTCCAGTTCATCTTTCCCTGGGTGAAAAGAGATGCCGCTGTCAAGGACTGCCAGGTCGTTTGGAATGGCGGCCCCAGCAGAGGATTGTAGCCAGCGGGGGGCTAGCTCACGTACAGCATGGATGGAGCGTTCGAAGAAGGTTGTTGGCATCGTTGCTTCGCTCTTCAGAGTAGTTCTTCTAGGCTTGTCGCCGCTGTGCATGGACCTGCGCCGCAGGGATCAGCCTGGAAAGGGAGAAAGGGTGGGCGCGCCGTGACGCGCCCAATGGATTTATGCAAGGGGATCAGGGGAGTCCCCAAGAATATCCTGCCCGTCACGGCGAGCAGTCCGGTTGTTGCGTTTATTGCGCCCGTAGTGGTAATGCATGCGGGCTTCGATCAGGTGGTTGGCCCGGATCAAGGGCGGAATTCGATTGTGCCGAAGGGTGAAAACCAACGCATAGGCAGCCAGACCGACAGATGCAAACACGGCTAGCGACCCCAGGGCGATGAACCCTAGAACAATCGGTAAAGCCAACTTTCCAATCTGGTAAACATCCATTGTCTTCCTCCTTGTATGAAAATCACGCTTATTTTTCGGTGACGCTCAATAACGTTTCTTCTTCGGACCGCACTTCAGGGCAGGTCAGCGAATGGAGAGAGCGCTCTAGGAGACCGCTTTCCGCATTCGTCAACCTGTACTACCGGCGGCTAAGCGTTTCCCGCATCGTTCGCCGCGCGTCACCATGCGGCGTAAGGAGGCTACGTGGCATGACCAGCAGTTGCTGGATCAGCATCGAAAAGTACCCGAGCGGGATGACCAGCCAGACCGCCCACAGGACAATCGTGGTTACATTGGAACGGGTATTCGCAATCACCGCCGCGGCAGTATCGGTTGAACCTAAGAGCCCGGCCCACTGCTCGGGTGAAAGCTGCGCAGTGTAGTTCAGGTAAATCCGGCTGGCGATTACCGCCAGGCTGTACAGAATCACGCCAGATTTGATGAACCAGAGTGTGTTATCCCGCTGGTGGCCTTCCGCCAGCGTTGCGGCTACCAGACCCAGCACCCACATACCGGCCCCGATCCAGGCGACTGGCTCCCGAATAAGCGCCTGCGCCAGCAACCACAATCCAAAGGCTGAACCGGTCAAAATGATCCCCAGCGGCGCGGCCCGGTTCGCAAACCCGGTGCTAGAAAAACCATTAGCGCGTTGAGGCACGAACCCGGCAGCCTGTCTGGCCGGCTGGTCAAAGCGCCAGCCGATTACTCCGGCGCATGCGACGCTGACGAGCGCGGCAAAATTGTCCAGGACGGCATAGAGCAGGATCAGCAGGCCGTTGGCCAGGTAGACCGGCAGATCGGCGAGCAAGATTCCAAACTGGTCAAGCGAATTCACGGCACACCTCCTTCTGGCAGCGAGCGAACCAGGGTCAGATAGACCTGCAATGTGCCGTTGCTTTGTAAGGTGCGCGGACGGGTGAGCGGCGTGCCGGCGGTTTGGATATTGAGCGCGAGGTTAAAGGTACCCGGATCGGCAAAGGGGATGCGCTCAATGAAGGCGCTGGCTGTGCAGGTGCCGCTGCAGCTGTTCTGGTATTTGCTCAGTCCAGGAACCAAATTGATATCCGGCCGTTTGAGCGTGGCCTCATACCATTTCCCAGCCAGTCCTGTGGTGATCCATACCCGGCTGGCAGCATCCAGATTCGCTTGCGCAGTCAAATTCGTAATACGCTCTTCGTAGCGATCCACGTGTTGGCGGCATTCGTAACCGACCACTTCTTCTTCAATGACCCCGCGTCCGCCGGCCGCCGTGGTGCAGTTGGAGGTTTCTGTGGCTGCCGCAGCCCGGCAGACGTCTTCCTTCTTCTCCACGCGTTCATACCAGGTGTGAACCACCGGTGGAATACTGACCGAGATGCGTACATCCGCGCCACGCTTCTCCGGATCCTGGCCAATCACCAGCGGCTTGGCCGGCTCTCCTTTGAGGATGGATAGCGTCGGGCTGCCCTGAGAGATGGTGGGTGCCGGGCACTGGATAGGGATAACCGGTGTTTTTGATGGGTTTGGCGTCGGGATTTGCGCGATGATCCCAGCGCAGCCGCCCGGGATCTGGGCGCAGTTGGTAGCGCCGTTCAGATACATCAGCAGGCCCATACGCACGTTGAGGTCGCCATATGAGAGGGTTGCCAGATCGCCCAGGAAGTCGAAGCCGGAAAAGAAGGTCCACACGTTTTCCTGGCCAGAAATGACTGCGTTCCAGAACTGGTTGGGGTCGACATATTCGGGGTTCTGGCTGGATACCCGGTCCCAGTCAATGCTGTTACCGAGCAGTCCCCCGAGGAATTCTGCCGCGGCCATGCCGCCGATGCCAACCTGGGAAGTGGCGCCACTCAGCCCGCTTTCCTGCGGGTTGGTCGCCATCATCACCAGGGTGAGCGGCGAGGGCAGCACGACGACGTTCCCATCCGGGGTCTGGTAACGGTGGTAATTGGCGTCCAGGTCGATTTCCTGGCCGAAGGGCAGCGGGATGTCCATCCACTCGGCTGCTTCGGTGGTTTCACCCAGGTCGGTTAGGTTGTCGAAGCGGATGTTTCCGTTCTCGTCGACCACTTCACCCCAGGGAGAGGGATCGTCCGTCTGTGCCTGGGCAACACCTGGAAGAAGCGCCGTAGTCAAACCCAGCAGGATCAGGAAGCTCATCAACAGGCGTGAAGGAATGTGGGTGTGGATCATTTGCCCACCTCATTTTCGAACTGAGCACTTTCCGGAGCGGTCAAGAAGCGCTCGAAGCGCCACTGCCCGTTCTCAGTCCCCACCAATGCATAGGCGGAATCGGTCCGTGTTTCGCTGCCAGGCAGCGGCTGGTTGAGGGTGATCAACGTCCTCCAAACTTGCGAGGATTTCGCACTCGCCTCAGTGGCCGGCCGGTCCGAAACCTTCTCGAGGATTTCTACTTCAGCCGAGTAGGAGAACGGCTGGTCGCCAAGGGACTCCCATAAGCGGTTTGCGCCCAATCCGATCAGCTTGCAGCCGGCCTGGCTGGTTACCTGGCACAACGTCTGCAGCCAAGCGTCTTTCCCAGCTTGGCTATCGAACGCAAAAAAAGCCTGGACGCCTTGAACAACTGCTTCGCGCGCCATTCGGTCATCGGGCGGCAGACGGTCAATTTCATTGCCGGCGGCGTTGGGATCGAGTAACGGCAGCCAGGCATCCCGAGAAGCAATAGCAGTTAGGACGACGAATGCCAGCAGCAGGATCAGAAGGAAGTTGCGGAGAGAGGTTTTAAGAAAGGACATGGATAGTCACCTCACGAATAGAAGTAAAAACGGCCCACGGATGCTCGTTATTCAAACGAGACATCACGTGGGCCGCTGTTATCAAGTACGATGGGGATGCCCTTTTGGGGCTACGAAGGGAAGATTGCGGCTATTGTGTTGTGACTGCTATGATAGAGCTTTTGGATTCGCTTGTCAATTGGTTTTGCGGTTCACGCATGGCTTACGGTCATCCGTCATGCTGGCTTACGTCCAAATGTCTAGATATGGAGAATAGCAGCCATGGCTAATATCTTCTGCTACTAATCAGCCTTAACATCAAGTGTCCATCAAACTACTCCTGTGTAACTTGCGGTGAGCACTTTCAGAGCTGAGTTCTCGTGTGTAAGGAAATAGATCAACATGGAATGTAAGAAATATGTGGTTAGTTGAATTTTTTATTAGAGGTTTGTTCAGATTTAGCGCGAAAAGCTCTGGTTATATTAGGAACATTTTCAAGCCTTGCAAGCACTCGGCTAAGTTGTACAATATCGCCTACTTCGATAGCAAGTTGCATTGTAGCAATGCTAAGCGAGACTTTTAGATTAACATCTACGATATTTATCTTTTCTTCTTCCAATATATGGGCAATATCCCCCATTAATCCAGAACGATCATAGGCTTCTATTATGATCTTAACCTGAAAAGTCTTTGTTGCTAATCCCCATGAAACTTTAATTATTCGTTCTCGTTCCTCGAAATGAAGGAGGTTAGGGCAGTCTTGACGATGTATTGTCACTCCCCGCCCTCGGGTGATGTATCCAACAATTTCATCTCCTGGTCTCGGATTACAGCAGCGAGCAAAAGAAGTCAACAAACCTTTTAATCCTACCACCCTAATACCTTCAATGTTCTCAGTATTTTCCGCAGGTAATGGTTCACCCAGGAAAGCTTCGAAATCTATTTCAGTAAGATCAGCTAACTGAGTAAGGATACGAGGAATCGAGATATCACCGTTTCCAATGGATACATAGAAATCATCGATGTTTTTGAAACCCAAAATTGAACTTGTCTGATCTAAATTCGTTTCTAAACCAAGGCGTAGTAATTCGCGCTCCAATAAATTTTTGCCCGCCAAAATATTTTGTGCCCGATCTTGTTGCTTAAACCACTTCCTGATTCTTTTTCTTGCGCGTTGTGTATACGCTAGTCTTAAATCAGGGCTTAGCCATTCTCTTCCAGGGCCACCTTGCTTTGCCGTCAATATTTCTATAGTATCACCTGTCTCTAAAACATAATTTAGTGGGACTAAATGACCATTAACTTTGGAACCACGGCATCGGTGCCCTATTTCTGTGTGTACTTGATATGCGAAATCAATAGGAGTTGAGCCTGTGGGCAATTCTACAAGATCGCCCCTCGGGGTAAATACATAAACGAGATCCTGTCTGCTACTTGTTTCTAGCTCACCAGAATATTCATTCTCTCTTGTCGTTCTCTTTCCCCTACTTCTCAGCCTTTTAAGCGCTTCGCTTCGCACATTCTGAGCTGCAACTTCATTAGGTGAAAGATCTAGGACTTTTACAGCATATCGTAATGCCTCATCTGGCGTATTAAGATTAAGCATCTGTTGAGCATACGCCAATAACGCTCGCGCTAATGGTAGACGGGCCTCTACCTTATCTAATTGATACGCTTCACTAAGTACTTCAACTGCAGCATGAAAGCGATTTAATTCAAGTAGAGCTTCACCTTTATACAACCGAGCCCGGAAGTGTTGTGGGTAATTATCAATAGCTTGTGAGAATGCATCTATAGCCTTTTCCCATTTATGTTGAAAGAAAAAGGATTCGCCAGCTTGAAACAGGCGCATGGCTGGAATATTAATACTATCTAGGTCATCTTTAGTTGCATATAGTGGTCGGTTTTCCTTCACCCAAAGACGAAACATCTCTACAGCGAAACAATAACCACCTCCTATCTCGTTTAATATGCGTCGCTTCACTAGGTCTCTTGGTGCCAATTCCACTTCGCGGGTTCGCAAACGAGCAGCATTTTCATAAAGAACCTGGATTACTTGATCCTCCTTTATAGGATAACCAGGCTTTGATACTTCGGCTAGGGCAGCTGTATAAATTCGTTCTACAGTCGTGAGTCCTTCCCATAACCAGTGTAGAGCTTGATTGCCAGCTTGAATTGCATCAGTAATAGCCAGTTCTACATCTGCTGCATCAATATAGGGTGTTTCAATTGGCTTTTTTTGATAGGCTCGTTCCCATACACGTTGGCAGAGCAATTGAATTAGATAAGGATGTCCACTAGTCAAAGATAATACTGTATCTATTGCTTCTTCGCTAAATCGCAATGTGTCATTTTCCTCTGCCAAACTGACTAATGATCGGGCACTGTTCCTGTCTAGTAGCCAAATTTCTATTGTGATTGATGCTTTAAAAGTTGCATTGAAATCGAGTGATAAATCCTGTGGACGACGGCCGGCGACAAAAACAAAGGCTAAACGAGGTTCCTCGTTCATCAGCTTTCTAAGAAAAGGCAGCAGAGATTTCGATGCGGCCTCTTCAGGGAGTTCTGCTTCTGTGACTTGGTCAAGTACATCAAACTCATCTAGCAAGAAGACCACCCGACGCTCATTATTTAACTTTCGATAAACAGCAGGTAATATCTTCTCCTGCAGGTAAACTCTGGAATCTTCATTAGCAGGACGCTTCGGTGGGCGTATACGAATTTTTTCACATAAAACTTCAATCAATACATTAAGAAATTGATTGGTTGAACGAGTCGCATAGTCTTGAAGATCGAAATATATTGGCAAGAAGTATTCTTCAGGTAACTTCTGTTGTAGTTGAAGTAGCAAACTGGTTTTTCCGATCCGACGTTGACCAAAAAGTACTAAAGCATTCGTACCGGGATTAAGGAGTTCTTGCTCCACTTGCGAGATTGTTTTTTGACGTCCCAAAAAACCCTTATGTCCTCGTAAAGGTGTTCCAGCGATATATGGATTTATCTGGAAGGAAGACATGGAATATCCCTTATCTTGGTCGTGACAGTTCTTTGAATAGCTGACCAGCCAAAGTGCCTACCCCTCTTAAAGCCCACTCTGGAACCTTTTTGAAAGCACCGACCAATTCATCCCACTGCTTTTGAGTTAGTAAACCTCGATAACGTTGATTGGTTAGCCATTCATCCACACTTGGGATCGTTCTATTATTGGGTAAAATAACATCGCGTACCCACCAAGAAAATGCTTGACAACCAACAGCCCACCGTTCACCATGCCAAATCAGGAGATTATCAAAGTCAAACTCCCAACCATCACTGACTTTTTCGGCTAATCCACGATCCGCTAGCCTTCGCAACTCTGGACCAAAAGCCGGCACGTTTTCTATCTCTCCATAATTGAAATCACTTCCCAGCACTCGACCGCCAAATTCTAACAGGCATAGGATTACCGCTGTGGTACGACTAGCATCGTCCAGTCCTATCCACAAATCCTCAAAGTGAAAGGCAGTGCGTTCATAGAAGTACTCTGCAGCACTCTCGTAACGGTCAGGGCCCTCCCTTTCTAATAAAGAGGCGGTCATTGCTTGTAGAAGGAAAGGATGCCTCCCGGCTGTACGAAGAATAAATCGAATGTCGGTGTCCGAGAGACGGTTATTAGCTTGTGATAACAGAGCATGACTAGTAGTTCTATCAAAAACAGGCAACCTAACCTCAATCATGTTGTTAAAGAATGGCGATCCCATATCAAGAAGTTTCCTACCATACCGATTCATCTCAGCGACTGACATACGGCTTGCTGTTACTAATAACAATCCACCAATATGGGTACATAACTTACGCAATAAACCAAAGAATGAGGGATCCTGGAAATTGGGGTGAACAAGAAGCCGCTCGAATTCATCAAGTAGTAGGACCAAAGTGTAATTTGCTTTGGCAAGACTCCGAAAGAAACGTTCTAAAGCAATAGATGGAAAGTTTTCATCTACTAACGCTTCAAGTTTTCTTCGGTTAGCAGCCGTTTTGGGGTGTTCTATTAAAGGCCTGAGGGCTTCTCCCCAAAAGCTAGGTGGATCATATCGACTGGAGATTGATTGAAGATCTATAAAGCTTGGTATGATACGAGGGTCACTAGATCCAAACCTTTGACGATAAATTAATGGGTCAGCCAATCTTAGCAAGAATGATGTTTTTCCGATATGCGGTTCCCCAACTATGGCGGTTGATTCACCGTTTCGTATACGATTACAAACTGCACGAAGCTCATCAAAACGACCAATAAATTCTTCACCTTTTACTGGTCGGCCATAAATGAAACGGAACGATGATCTATTAGTCATTATGATGCCTCTCAGAATTTAGTCAAGCTATATTAATTTTACATTAGTTGCTGAAAGAAAGGCATCGAGTAGGACGTATAACGGCTGATGTGGTCTCTCCCTCATCCTCCTCCATGCGGACCTTTCTGCATCTCAGCTGACAAATGGGAACACACATTGTCGAAAAACTTCCAACACGCCGGTATCAGTGTCAGTTTACGCTCCTATGCTTCGCCTGACATTGCTTGCTGGTCGAAGCTCGAAATCGCGAACGAGATTCCCGAGAAGTCGGTTGAGTCCGTGCCCGCTAGTGCTCGATCACGTCAACGGAAGGGTTGATTGCAAATGCGGCCCCTATCCCCGCCAGCTTCGCCATAGGTTCATACCGTGGAATGTATGAGCGTAAGCGTCCGATCACAAAATCCGCGGTTGCTGCCCGCTTGAGAGGCCGGGCCAGTCTGGTGCCACCGCCACTACCTTCTTGCCCTTCGGTCCGATTTCTAGCGTCACCCGTATAAGATTCGTCACAGCGCCTCCTGGCTTATTGGAACGCAGAAAATCCTACTTCATGCCATTCTATGAATTGGGGCAGCGCCTAATGCTTGCCCCACGCACCCAGCGCGCAACAATCCACTCCGTTTTGGAAAAAACTGCAAAGCGGCGGGGATTGGCTTCCTCCCGGAAGACTCATTCCTTCCGCAAAATCTTCTCCATACTTTTCCCCCTGGCTAACTCGTCGATTAACTTATCCAGGTAGCGAATTTCCCGCATGGTTGGTTCTTCGATGTCTTCTACCTGTACACCGCAAACCTTACCTTTGATCAAAGCCCGCGCAGGATTTAGCTGCGGTGCTTCCGCAAAGAAAGTCTCCATATCGATTTGTTTTTCCAGTTGGGTGTCGATCGCGTCCTGGCTATATCCGGTCAGCCAACGAATGACTTCATCTACTTCTGTTTTCGTGCGGCCTTTTTTCTCCGACTTCGCAATTTACTCGGGATAGCCCCTGGCGAAGCTCATAGTATAGATGCGAGGTTTTGTCATGATCCATATTTTACCAACATTGTTTACAATAAGGCGATAAGCTGTTGCTTTGCGTGAATCAATCCATATCAGCGAACAAGGAGACTGTTACCACCATGGAATATCGCCTCTTAGGCAAGTCTGGCTTGAAAGTCCCCGTTTTGACGCTCGGCACGGCCACGTTTGGTGGCAAAAACGATTTCTTCAACGCCTTCAATACCACCGATGTGGCAGAGGCGACCCGTCTGGTGGATATCTGCCTGGAAGCGGGCCTCAACATGTTTGATTCCGCAGACGGCTATAACCGCGGGCAAGCCGAGCAGGTGCTGGGCGAGGCGATAAAAGGCCGGCGCGACCAGGTTCTCATCTCCACCAAAGCCACCTTCCGCAGTGGTTCTGGTCCGAATGATGTCGGTTCCTCGCGCTTTCACCTGATCCGCGCCGTGGAAGGCAGCCTGCGCCGCCTGCAAACCGACTATATCGACCTGTTTCAACTGCATGGCTTTGATGCCCAGACCCCAGTGGAGGAAACCCTGCGCACCCTGGATGACCTGGTCCAGGCTGGTAAGATCCGCTACACCGGCTGCTCGAATTTCTCTGGCTGGCACTTGATGAAATCTCTGGCAGTTTCCGAGAAGTACGGCTGGACCCGCTATGTAGCCCACCAGGCGTACTACTCCCTGGTCGGCCGCGAATATGAGTGGGAATTGATGCCGCTGGCAGTAGATCAGAACGTGGGCTGTGTGGTTTGGAGCCCGCTGGGCTGGGGCCGCCTGACCGGGCGCATTCGCCGCGGCCAGCCCTTGCCAGAAGACAGCCGGCTGCGCAGCAAAAAAGCCTTTGAAGGCGGGCCGCAGGTGCCTGAAGAGCGGCTTTACCGGGTGGTAGATGCTTTGGAAACCGTTTCACAAGAGACCGGTAAGACAATCCCACAGATTGCGTTGAACTGGCTGCTCGGCCGACCCACGGTCACAACGCTAATCATTGGCGCGCGCAACGAAACGCAGCTGCAGGAGAATATCGCCGCCGTAGGCTGGCAATTGAGCCCTGAACAAATCGCTTTGCTCGATGAAGCCAGTCAAGAGCCAAAAATCTATCCGTACTGGCACCAGGATGGTTTTGAACGTAATCCCTTTCCAGCCGGCTGACGCTGTCTGGTCCTGAAACAGCTGCCATACAATACGAGAAAAGAAAGGTCCCAGAGTGCTGGGACCTTTGCATTTACCAATCTGGTTTTGAAAACACAAGCATTTCTCTGTAGAGGAGACCTGCATTACCGCCATATACCAAACACTTTATGCGGCGGGAGCCAGTGCTATTAACAAAAGTCTTTCTGGATCGACACCATTTGTCCTGCTTTGGTCCGCTGATCGGCATCCAGCGTTGCGAGAGGAATATTGAGTTGGTGGGCGACTGCCGTATAGACCGAATCGGCTCCACGCATTCCGCAACTGGCTGCCAGTTGCGCAGCCATCTGGACCACTGATTGGTTCATTTCGACCAGACGCAGGCCAGGTAAGGCTTGTAAGCTTTGAACGGCACGATCCGCCAGTGCTGCGTCCCCCGTGCGCCGCGAGATCGCCCCGGCAACCTCGGGTAGGAGCAGGGAAGGTGAAACTAATGTAACGCCGGCTGCGCGTTGAGCGAGTAGCCATTTCTGGCAGCGTTCGTGGTGTTCATCTTGGGGGATCAGGCGCGATACCCAGATACTGGCATCAACAACGACGAAGCTCATCGCCGGTCCTCCGCAATCGCCTGAGAAGCGCTTAAACCTTTTGGCCAGCGCGCGCCAATTTCTGCTGCCAAGTGATCGATATCCGTCCAGGCTTTAACTTCTTGCTCTGTCTGGTCTGCATCCGCAACCGGAACCAGTAGTGCCACGACCTTCCCATGATAGGTGATCTGCACCTCCGTACCTTCTTCGCGGACCTTGCGGATCAGCTCGCTGGCCTGCTGTTTCAACTCTCGAATGCCAACCGTTACCATATCTACCTCCAATTGTGAACACAATTGTGGATACATTATAGCAGTTCTCCTTTCGTTTTCCAATCAAGAAGAGTTTCAGTCATCCAACATACCCCAATAGAGCGGATCGCTGCTCTGAAGCTATTCACCGGATACCGGCACTTTCACTGGCCGCAAATTGCATGCCGGCGTGTGGCGGGCCAGGGCGCTCCAGGAGAGACGTACAAATGTATTCCACCAGATATCCGGGATCCGGTCCCATCCCGCGTCCTTTGCATCTTTCGGGATGCTGGCATCCCGCGCTGTCATCCGGGCAACAAAGCCATCGGGATGAACGCCAACCCAGGTATAAAGTACGGAATAAAAGGGGGTGACCAGGATGAAAAAGGTCATCTTGCCAACCCCGCAGCGTGCCGGTTGGATTTCGTGAGCAGCATCAACCCGATCTTGAATGAACTCGAAATAGGTCATACCCTTTGGGACTTGAGGAAGATCCATAGGCTGGTTCCCTTTGATCCCAATAAACCCGCCGCACGCAGCAAGGCTGAGCAGGACGAATAGAACAATCAGACGAAACAGGGTCTGGAAGAACTTGTTGATCATGAGTGACATGTGGGCCTCCTTGTGATATTGAACCTTGATCAATGGTTTCGTTATGCGGTTTTCTTTTGCAATCGGTAAATCTGCAGCCAGTAGCCGCGCGGCGGCTTCGGTACACCCAGCAGCTTGCAGCGCTTTTCAATCGCTTTGTCCGAAACACCGAACATTTGGGCTACTTCAGTCGTTGGGCGAGACCATACCAGAGCATATAGTTCTTCGGTTGTCACTTCAAACAGCCGGCGGTCCAGCGCGCAGCAGGTAACCGAACAGTGTTTGCGCCGCTCTTGATGCGCGGCTGGAACAATAAACGGTTGGTTGCAGCGGATACAAATCTTGGTAACCTGGCGAGGCTTCTGATAGGACTTAACCGATTGGATGATCAGCTTTCCCTTTGGTGATTCTTTTGAATTCGAAAGATCAGCAGCCTTTCCGCGAACGCCGTATTCTTCCTGAAAGGTTTCGGCGATATAGTGGCGGAAGCGAGTGGGATTCTTTCCGTTCAAAATGCCTCTTCCCCGGCGAAACCCCAAGGGAGTATCCTTTGTGCAACTCACCTTGCTTTTCTCGTTGAGAGCGTGATTTGTGCGTTTGGTATCCATAGAAATCTCGTTTGAAATGCGCAATCCAATTAATGCGATGAATGAAGTGTTCGTTCATTCAGGTTTTGATCGAGCCAGCCATGTACGCCGCTGTTCAAGTTGAATGGGTCACCTGAACTCCAGCAATCTTTCGCGTACAATGCGTATTCCAATTTCATTCCGTTACCTTCTTTTCGATCCACATGCTCCCATCCTTTGCGTTTCGTTTCGGGGCAACGCCCCGTCCTGGATTGCCATGCAGCGAGCGCACGTCGGTCAAGAAACGGCTGTAGGGCATTCCCTCCAGCACCTGATTGGTTTCATTGCGCACCTGGCATAAACAGGCGTAGTTTTCGCAGATAATGTACAGTTCGCCATGCGTGGCTGCGTGCAGATTGCGCCACTTTTCAACGCGCGGTGTTCCCTTATAGGCGTCCCGTTCCACCTCAATGAAAACAATCTTGCCCTCGGGACTACGGGCGACCAGATCTGGGCGTACCTGGCCGCCATTTTCCAGCAGGATGTTTTCGGCATCTTTGAGCATGACCTGGTAATTCTCGGCGTTTAATACATCCGCCGCTTCCAGGATCAACAGGGCATGTTCTGGAGAGCTGTGATGGGTAAAAATAGCGTATTCCGATTCGGCTGCAACCTGACCGGTAGTTTGTTGATAAGCCGCCTTCCCTAATTCTGTCAGGATCAACAGATCGATGACGATACTGGCTGTTTTCTCAACCGGAGCAGCCTTTTCAATCATCCTGCGTTCGATCAAACGATCCAGACTGTAATGAAAGCTGCTTGCCCCCATCTGATAGACCTTCTGCGCCAAAGCCACAATGGCCGGCCGGCGTGCAAGCCCGCTTTCGCCAATCAGTCGGATGACTCGCTCTTCGTTCTCGTAGCCCCGGCCAGTCTGCCATTCCCTGAACCACTCCGGTGTTTGTGCCGTTTCCGGCTGCGGAATCACCGGTAGAACAATTTCTGCGCGTTTGGTTTGGTCCGTCGCTTGCTGGATGGCGTTCAACTGGTTTCTGGCTGCTTCAAGCTGTTCGACCAACTGTCGTTTTTCCTGTTCCAGTTGTTGCACCTGGGCTTCGGACTGCTTCAACCTGGCCTGAACTTGTTGAATGGCTTCATGAGTTGCTATGTTGGCGGTAGGTGGATGAATAGGCTTGTTTCGTTCAAGGATTACTTGAATCCGTTCCAGTAGAGCCTCCTCGCTATATGTTTCCAACGGCTGCCCAGCCCTAGCCTGTTGATCCGCTTCCTGCGGAGCGTACTGGTAGATGAGGTCAGTCAAGCGGTTCTTAATCCGCTGCAAGCGGTCCTGCAACCCTTCATTCAACGCATTCTGGATCGCCAGGAGTTGGCGCAGCATTTCCATTGAGATAACATCCGCGTCTGTGGTCATGGAACCAACCACTCCGATAGGCTTAGTTGATCGACCTGTTGGCGAGCGGTTTCCAGTTTGGCTTTGGCATCGGCCAGTTTGTCATCCGATGGCGTGCTGACCCAGACGAGCGCCGAGCGGGCAGCTTCCAGATAAGCGAGAGCCGCTTGATTGAACCCCTGATGCAGGCTGGTCAGGGACAACGGCGCCTCTGTCCGATCGATCGTCTGAACCTGGGCAACAGCTGCTTCGACTGCGTGGTTCGCCTGGCTGGACCGGCTAAATAGATCCCCGGAGGATGCGATCAGAAGCCCGGAAATTTCGGCGTCCAACACCTGAAACTGGCTGATCCAGGTACGTGCATGTACCTGGTAGTCATGCACGGCTTTTACCTCCGGGATGATGAGCAGTGGCCGGCCGGTCGTGCGATCGATGGGTGAATTGAGCCATCCCAAAACGGTGAGGAGTGTCAAACTGACTCCAACGATCCAGTACCATCGCTGAGCGGTCGAATTGCTGTTCATACCTGTCCCTTTGCAAATTCAGGATCATTGGCTAAATGCTGGTCGGCAAAAAAGACATCCGGCGACATCCCAGTGACGCTTTCCGACCAGGGCAGGAGATAGCCTTTGTCGACCAGCCCCTTGCGGGTTTCCATCGCAGCTTCCCAGTTGACGTTGTGCAGCAATTGGACGTCCTCGGCAACGATCTCAAAGATATTTTTGCCATCATGAACCCGGCGTTGGATATGGCCCATCACAGCAATACGGCTGCCCTTATACACGCCGGCCTGGATCCAGACCGCATCCCAGCCGTACACGCAGACCCGTAATCCTCGCAGGGGCGGCGCATCTGGGGTGCGGGAGACAACCAGGTGCATGCGTAGATAAGGGGTGCTTTTCCCATCCCGCTTTAGCAAATCGTAGTAAATATCTTCTGAAATTTCACCGTACTCGAACACAAAATTATTGCGGGCCATTCTCGTCTCCAAAGTAAGAAATCGTTTTGTTTTGATCCAGGCTAAAAAGGCGAAAGAACTCAACGATGGCAATGTATTCCGTTGGACAATCTTCTTTTCGAAAGGTAACTTCCAGATAGCAGGTGTCCACCGGTTCTACCATGGGGATCACGGCAACTGCAGCCACCCTGGCTCTAAAGAACGTCTCTAGAAACTCTTCGGCGTCGTAATTCAACCAGGCGAGTTTTCCTCCTTCTGATGGCCGGAATACTTTTTCGATGCTCATGACGAGCCCATCGCTGAAAACCAGGTCCAACTGTTCGTCTTCAAAGACGACATCTTTGACCAGGTGATGATCAACGCGCTCAAGCACCCATTCCACCGGGCAGATCGGGAACAGGGTATTGGTGATTGCGAGCGGGCAGAGATGCGTTTTACAGTTTGGCATGCATGTTTCTCCGATCAGGACCCTCTGCAGTCCCAGTTGAGATCGAACACGACTTGTATGGGCTTCCCAACCAGACCGATCAGGTAGTTGGACAGCATTTTGGATACCCTGTTGTTGAGCCAGTCCCTGGCATAGCTGTTCGCAACCCCAATGCGGAAAAACGCTGCTTGCGCATCAAACGCATAGGGTTGGCAGCTGCGCACCCAGGTGTCAAAGTCCGCCCGAGATAATTCACCGGCCAGATAGCTTAAACAGGCCTGCCAAATTCTCAACACTTCTTCTGACACCTGTCGGCCAGGTTCAACGCCATCAGGCTCGCTTTCCGTCTCTTGCACTGGTTGCTGCTCTCCGTCCATCTCCTTCCGGATCGCAATTTCTTCGCGAATCTGCTCCAGGCTCCAGCCGCCCTTGATCGCATTAACCAGCCAGCCGGTTCCTTCCGCCATACCCAGCTTGAGCGCATCTGGATAAAGGTCGAGATAAGCCTGGATGTGATCTTGGGAGTAATGGCTGATCAAATAACTGACCGAACCGGGGTAGACACCGGATTTACGGAGAGCTTTGCGCAGCTCGTTGCCTTTAGTAGAGTCAGTCAGTTGAGTCGAGTCAGTTAAGTCTTTCTTATCTTTAAGGGATGAATCTGACTCTTTCTTAACTAACTTAACTACTGGTGTAATCGGTCTACTGGTTAGACCGATTGATTTTTCGTTCTCAAGCGCCACCCGGATCTCATAGACATAGCTGGTATGTCCCCGGTAACCGGCTACCTCGTAGCGGTCGATGATCCCGCGTTTCATGGCGGCAGCGATCCCATCCAGAACAGCCTGATGGGATAGACCGGTTAGTTCCTCGAACTCCGTCAACGTGATCGGTTCAGCTCCACCCACGCGCATGAATCGGGCAATCGCCGCCAGGGTGACTTTCAACTCCGCGTAACCGAGATAGGGCAGCAGCGTGATCACTTCCGGGGGGAGAATGATCTCTTTGGGCAGGTGAATGCCCTCGATCGTTGGGCCAAAATCCGCTTTGCTGCTCATGCCAGGACCCGCTGCCAAACGCGCAGAATGGACTCAAGAACAGGTCTATTCCCTTTCGTGAATGGAATTACCAGTACCCTGCTTTTTTTTGCTCTACGGCCTTCCTGGCGAGCCAGTGTCAGCGGCATGGTAAGCGTCACGTCAGCGGAACGTAAACAGAGCGAAAGCGGCCAGTAAGCCGTACCGCTTACGTTCTGATTTGTTCCCGGAAAATTGATTAAAAATCTTTGCGACATCGATAATCTCCCTCTAGAACGGTGTACGCGCATTGTTTGGAGACTCAACTTGAATGGCTGAACGGACTTTCGGTTGGGGATGGAGCATCAGCCGGCCATTCTTGAATGACATCAGCGCGTGGGATAAGAACAGCGTAGCCAGCTCACCAACCGGGATATAGTGCTCGCTGCTGATGTCTTGAACGGCTTTCTTTACCTCCATCGGAATGCCGCGGTAGGTAACAACATTCCGCCATAAGGCCGTGGCACGCTTTTTCTTGGATCGGCCAGTCTCATCTCGCTTCCCCCAACCCAGGTCCGACCAGCCAACGTGCCGGCTCCAACCTTCAGGGAATAAGGTCATCAAGCGACCTTTGGGATGTGGTTGGATTTGGATCTCCCCATTCCGGAAGGCTGCTAGACCAAACTCCAAGAAGGCCCGCGCTACTTCCTCCGCATTGACCTCCAGATCGGTTGCCACCGCTTTGATCCCAGCCTGTAATTCCGGCGGTACCCCACGATAGGAAACGGCATTCGCGCGGTGTGATCGCTCCCAATCGCGGTTTCGTCCCTGGCGTTCTTCGGCGACTGGCATCATATTGAGTAGGGACGCGGCGCCGGCAGGGGAGAGATGCGGGGAAGCAACTTCTTTGGCTGGTTCATTGGCATTGAACAGCGACTCATCCCAGGGTTGAGTTTCAGCAAAAATTCCGCGCCTTTTTTTCTCATTCATACTGCACCTCTTTGGATTAGTACTTCAGAACCTTATTCACCAAAAGCTGGTATTCAATGGAAGCGCGTGATCCGGGATCTTTTTCATAAATGGTTTGCCCTTCCGCGGCGCATTCCCGGAGAATCGTTGCCCGGTGGATCGGAGATAGCACCCGATCCCCAAAACCAGAGGTTAGATCCGCAATAGCAGCCTTCGATTCACGAGTCTGCTCGTCATACAGGGTCGGCAGGATACCGAGTAGAGCACCGCCCCAATTGCGTTCATTCTTCAAGGTAAGGATCGTTTCCGAAACCTTCCGAACGCCATCGGTCGACAAGTAATCTGTCGCGGACGGAATGATGACCAGATCGGACGCCCAAATTGCACGCTCCTGAATACCTCCGACGGATGGGGCAGTGTCAAAAATGACGTAATCTGGGCCGCTGCGCATCAATGGCTCAAGCGCTTTGCGGATGCACGACACTGGGCGGTTTTCAGCATTGATGATCGTCTGAGCGGTCATCGTCATCTGGTTGCCGGGAATGATAAAAAGGTTCGCCCGGCCGGTTTCGCGTAGCCACTGCCGCACCATCTTTTGCTCTTGCGGGGTTTGCCCAGCGGCCAGAAGCCAGTAAGCCCCTGGTTCTTGGGTCATTCCGAGGGTTACAGCCGCCTGGCCCTGGGGATCCAGATCGATGAGCAATACCTGTTTGCCTTTCATTGCCAGGCCATGCGCCAGAGAGATGGCTGTTGTCGTTTTGCCGACGCCGCCTTTTTGATTTGTGATGCATATTGCTTTTGCTGCCATATCGTTTTCCTTATCCTTTTATGGTTTCTGGTTCGTTTGATTTTGAAGAACTGGCCGGGGCAGCAGGGGATCTGCCCCGGCCAAGGATATGGGTTAGGTCAGGGGTGGGGCAGAAGAAGGGGAAGACTCGAGGCAAATGAATTCTCGGCTGC
>CAYOHX010000013.1:0-65387 GCA_964403875.1 uncultured Anaerolinea sp.
GTAATGCTATTAACTCCAGTTGGATTCTACCACGCCCCCCACAGCCCGACAAGGGGAGGACGAAGGTTCTCCAGGAGGTGCCGGGGTGGGCCCCAATGGTCCAGGATGAAATATTAAGAAGCACAAAAATCGGCGTAGACTCGCCGATTTTTGTGCTTCTCGTCAAATTCTTCGTCTTGAAGGTGAAGAAATTACACTTTCGAGTTCTTCTTTACAAAATCCACAATCTCGTCGATTTTCGCGAAGGCCAGGCAGGTGACCGTATCGGCAGCGCCGTAGTAAATGGCCATGCGGCCCGAAGCGCCATCCACCAGCGCCGCGCAGGGGAAGGTCACGTTGGGCACGTCCCCGGCGGTCTCGTAGCTTTCCCACGGGGCTAGCAAATAAGGTTCGCTGCGGTACATAACCTTCCAGGGCTGCTCCAAATCCAGCAGGGCCGCGCCGAAGCTGTACACGTAGCCGTTACAAGACGTGAGCACGCCGTGATAGATCATCAACCAGCCTTCCGAGGTTTCAATCGGAATCGGTCCCGCTCCCACCTTGGTGCTCTGCCAGCCTCCCTTGGTTCCCATCACGTAGCGATGCTTGCCCCAGTAAACGAAATCGGGGCTTTCCGAGTAGAAGATATCGCCAAAGGGAGTGTGCCCGTTGTCGCTGGGGCGGCTGAGCATGGCAAAGTTGCCATTGATTTTTCGCGGAAAGAGCACGCCGTTGCGATTGAACGGCAAGAAAGCGTTTTCAAGCTGCGTGTAGGTCTTGAAATCGGTAGTGGTGGCCGCTCCAATGGTTGGACCGTGGAACCAGTTGCACCACGTCACGTAGTAACGATCTTCAATCCACACCACACGCGGGTCATAGCCGTACTCAAAATGAGCAATCTCGGGCTCGGCGCATTGGAATTCGATCGGATCATTCTCCAACGACCAGTTGTAGCCGTCCTTGCTGCGCCCGGTGTGAAGCTGCATGCGGCGAGCGCGATTATCACAACGGAACACCCCGGCAAACTCACCCTTGAAAGGCACCACCGCGCTATTAAAGATGCTGTTCGATGAAGGAATTGCGTTGCGCTTGATGACCGGGTTGTTTGCCGAACGCCAGACAACTTCAGGACAGCCAGCAGGGCGGTCTTCCCAGGGGATGTTCGGCAGGGCGCCAACGTTGATCAATTTGAGAGCCATAAATTTTCCTTTACTTGATGACCGCGTTCAAGCTCAGTTCTTCGGCGAAATGGCAAGCCACAAAATGGTTGCCGCCCAGGTCGCGCAGCTCGGGAGCATCGGTCTTGCAGCGCTCCTTGGCATATTTGCAACGCGGGTGGAAATAGCAGCCGCTGGGCGGATTGGAAGGATCGGCGATTTCGCCCTCCAGATGGATGCGTTTGCGCCCTTCACGCCCATTGGGATCAGCCAAAGGCACCGAAGAAAGCAGCGCTTCGGTATAAGGATGGCGCGGGCCGGTGTAGATCTCCAGCGCGTCGCTCACTTCCACTACCTTACCCACATACATGACCACGATGCGGTTACAGATATGGCGAATGACACTCAAATCGTGCGAAATGAACAGGTAGGTCAGGTTGAATTCCTTCTGCAACGATTCGAGCAGGTTCAAAATCTGCGCGCGGATGGACACATCCAGGGCCGAGACGGCTTCGTCGCAGACAATGATGCGCGGGTTGGTGATTAATGCGCGGGCCACGACAATGCGTTGGCGCTCACCGCCGCTGAAGGCGTGCGGGTAGCGCTGCATGTACTCGGGGCGCATACCCACTTTTTCCAGCAACGCCCCCACCCGGTTTTGCATCCCGTCCGACGATTCCAGCTTATTCACCTTGAGAACTTCGCTAATCAGCTCCAGAACGGTCATGCGCGGGTTCAGCGAAGAATAGGGATCCTGAAAGACCATGCGAATGTCTTTGCGGTAAGGGCGGACTTCATCCGTTTTGAGTCCTGCCAGGTCTACCACAGAGCCATCTTCCTGGCGATATAATATTTCGCCGGAAGTCGGTTTGTAAGCGCGCACGATACAGCGTCCCACGGTGGTCTTGCCGCAGCCGCTTTCGCCCACCAGGCCCAACGTCTCGCCCTGGCGAAGGAAGAAGCTGACATCGTCCGCCGCTTTCACCCATCCATGAATACGGCTGGAGATACCCTTGGTGATGGGGAAATGCATCTTGAGGTTGTTAACTTCCAGGATGTTCTTCTCATCCCGCATTTCTAAAGCTTTAGAGGTAATGGGAGCCTGTTCTGTCATTGTTTTTGCTCCGTAGCAATTCGATTCGCGACATTCTCATACAGCAAACACTGCACAGAATGGTTGGGGGTCAGATGAGTAGTTGTGGGTACCAGGGTCTTGCACTCCGCAAACGCCTGTGGGCAGCGCGGGTGGAAGGGGCAGCCGCCGGGCCGGCGGAACGGATTGGGGACCATGCCCTTGATCGGGTCCAGGTCTTCGCGCTTGATGGCGATCTTCGGGATCGATTTGAGCAGGGCCTGAGTATAGGGGTGGCGCGGGCTGTTGAAGATGGTGTACACATCGCTCTTTTCAACAATTTTGCCCAAATACATCACCGCCACATCGTCGGCAATTTCGGCCACCACACCCAGGTCGTGGGTGATGAACAGCAGAGTCATGCTGTACTGCTTCTGCAAGTCCAGCATCAAGTCGAGGATGTTGGCTTGGGTGGTCACATCTAGGGCGGTGGTGGGTTCGTCGGCGATGAGCAGGTTGGGGCTACAGGATAGGGCCATGGCGATCATGGCGCGTTGGCGCATGCCGCCCGACAGCCGGAAGGGGTACTCATCTACCAGGCGATCGGCCCGAGGAATGCCTACCTGGTCGAGCAGTTTGATAGCCAGAGCCCGGCCTTCTTCTTTGGTCAGCTTGGTGTGCAGGAGGATGTTCTCAATGATCTGATTACCCACCGTGTACATGGGGCTGAGCGAAGTCATCGGCTCCTGGAAAATCATCGAAATTTCTTTACCACGAATATTGCGAATTTCGCGGCCTTTGGGGTCCATCTTCGCGATATCGATGATCTCGGCCTGACCACCCTCGACAGCACGATTGTAGAGAATTTCACCAGAAACAATCTTTCCGGGATTGCGGATGATTTGCATGAATGCACGACAGGCAACGCTCTTGCCGCAGCCGCTTTCACCCACCAGCGAGAGGGTCTTACCGCGCTCAAGCTTCAAGTCCACGCCATCCACGGCCCGCACCACACCTTCGTCGGTGAAAAAGTGGATTTTTAAGTCCTTGACGTCAATCAGTGTGTTATCCATGGTTTTACCTTTATTGATACGGGTCAGCCGCGTCGCGGAGGCCGTCACCCATGAAGTTCAGCGCCAGTACCACGATGATCACAGCGAGAGCAGGATAGAGCAGCCAAGGAGAGATGGCCAGCACAGCCACTTTCTGGGTTTCCTGAAGCATGACGCCCCAGGAGACAACCGGCGGGCGCAAGCCCAGGCCCAAAAAGCTCAAAGCCGTTTCGCCCAGGATCATGCCCGGAATGGAAAGGGTGATGGAGGCGATGATGTGGCTGAGGAAGGAAGGAACCATGTGGCGCATGATCATCCGACCCCGGGGAACCCCGTCCAGGTTGGCCGCCAGGATGAAGTCTTCCTCGCGCAGCGCCAGGAACTTGGAGCGCACCACGCGGGCCATGCCGGTCCAACCGATGAGCGAGAGGATGACCGTGATCATGAAGTACACTTGCAGCGGCTGCCAATCCAGGGGCACCACCGCAGCCAGGGCCAGCCACAACGGCAGCGTGGGAATGGACATGATGATTTCGATCAGGCGCTGGATGACATTATCCAGCCAGCCGCCGATCAGGCCGGAGATGCCGCCGATGAAGATGCCCAGGATGAGGCTGAGGGCCACGCCCACCAAACCGACCGTGAGCGAAACGCGCGCGCTGTAAATGATGCGGCCAAAAACATCGCGACCGCTTTTATCCGACCCGAGCAGGTAGAACGGATCCCTTGGGTTATCTGCCGCGACCAGGTGTAAGTCGCCGGGGATGAAGCCCCACAGCTTATATTCCTCGCTGCGGACGAAGAAACTGATGGGAATGACCACCGATTCATCCACTGCCCAGGTCTTCTTGAACGAAATGGGGTCGCGTTCAAAAGTGTAGCCGTTCACATACGGGTCTAACTTTCCATCCCGGAACAGGTGAATGGTTTGCGGCGGGGCATAGACATATTGCTCATTGTAAGTGGTGAAATGAGTAGGCGCAAAAAACTCGGCAAACAGGGCCAACAGATAGAAAATGATCACAATCACGGCCCCAACCATGGCCGCTTTGTGCTTGCGGAACTTCCACCACATCAGTTTCCACTGAGATGCGACCTCCAGATCCAGCGATTCGGTCACATGCTCTTCCTGGGGAACTAAATTTTTATTCATTGGAGTTGCTTCTACCATAATATTTTTACTCCAGGCGAATGCGCGGGTCTAAGACAGCCAGCAGAACATCCGAGACGAATGTTCCGATCACGGTAAGCGTGCTGAGCAACAAGATGAAACCGGCAGCCACGTACATGTCCTGGCTGCGCAGCGCATTATACAAAACCGGACCAGAAGTCGGCAGGTTGAGCACGATGGAAACAATGACCTCGCCGGCGATCAAACCGGGCAGAGTCCAACCGATGGTGCTGACGAAGGGGTTCAACGCATGGCGCACGGGGTATTTCATGAGCAGCTTGAGCTCGCTCAGTCCCTTGGAGCGCGCCGTCTCAACATAGGGCTTGTTGAGTTCGTCGAGCAGGTTGGCGCGCATGGTGCGGATCAAACCAGCAGTACCGCCCATACCAATCAAGATCACCGGAATCCACAGATGCTGGAGCAGGTCCATAAATTTGGCCCAGGACCAGGGCGCATCGGCAAATTCCAGTGAAAACAGCCCAATCATGGCTTGATCGAAGTAGCGGTAGCTCAAGAACAGGAAGATCAATGCCAACAAGAAGTTGGGCACCGCCAGGCCGATAAACCCAATGAAGGTAAAGATGTAATCTCCAATAGAATACTTCTTTACCGCCGAGAAAACGCCGATTGGGAAGGCTACTGCCCAAACAAAGAGGAAACTACCAAAGGATAGGGCGAAGGTCATTGGCAGCCGTTCAGTAATCAACTCCATGGCGTCGCGTTTATAGACCAGAGAATAGCCAAATTCACCCTTGATGATGATCCGGGAAATCCATTTGAAGTACTGAACGTACATGGGGTCGTTTAGCCCATAGACTTCGCGGAGCTGCATTTCATAATCCGAAGGCAGGGCTTCGCCGCCCGCGGAGATCATCTGATTGATCAGGTTGGTCACATAGTCACCGGGGGGAAGCTGGATCACCACAAAGGAGATGATCGAGATCACCCAAACAGTGAAGACCATATAACCAGTGCGTCGCAGTAAATATTTCCACATATATCTGCCCTCACTTATTTACGATTTTTGGGGCTGTCCAAAAAAAGTTTTGTGGCTGCTCAGCCAGTTTGGAAGAAACCCTGTCTTTCCCAGCTGCCTGAGCAGCTACAAATTGTCTGCGCTGGTTGGGGACGGCGGGGTTCGCCGTCCCCAACCACAAATGGTCATTCCCGAAAGGGTAAGCCGGAATTCCGGCCTACCCTGGAATTCACGCTAACTTACTCGCGGAGGAACCACTGCTCGGGATAGAGGATCTTCTGAACACCCTCGAGCCAGCCGTCGTACCAGGTCTCGGGGATGCCGCCAAGGCGGGTGTTGAACGGATAGTACATCACCGGCATGCGGGAGATACCGATCACGTAGAACTGATCCATGGCGTCTTTGATGACTTCGCGCATGGCAGCGATCTGGAGTTCCTGAGTCGGCTGAGTCAGCACGCCATCAGTGTACTTTTCGCGCAGGGCCATGATGTCGGCCGGGGGCTCAACTTTCACCTCGCCAGCGCTGGCGTTGGTGATCCAGTAGTACCAGCCATTGCCGAAGTAACCAGCGTACTCGCCAGGAACATAGTAGCGAGGATCGAGGATCGCGGTGATGCCTGCGCCGCCTTCGCTGGTGTAGATCCAGGCTTCGATGTTGTTCTGTTTCTTATTCTCATCGTGCTGCGGGCCGGGGATCGAGTTCAAGAGAACTTTCACGCCCACTTTGTCCCAGTAGCCGATCAAGAGTTCGGCCACCTGAACGTAGGTGGTGCCGAAGGACAGGTCGTTCTGGACGGTGAAGATGATCTCCAAGGTCTTTCCGGTCTTGTCCAGGCGATAGCCATCGGGGCCCTTGTCGGGGAGAACCTTATCGAGGTACTCATTGGCCTTGGCCACATCGTACTCAACATACTGCTCGGCGAAGCCTTCCAGGTACAGCGGAGAGTCTTCCAACGGAGCCTGCTGAGCGGGAACACCCTGGCCGTTGTGGACGATCTCGATGATCTCCTGGCGGTTGATGGCGTAGGACATACCAATGCGGAAGTCCTTGCTGGCGAAGATCTCAGCCTTCACCGGGTCGGCGATGGTGCGGTTGAAGTGAATGGTGTTGGTGTTCGCGCCGTCAGACTGCGGGTACTTGATCTGGATCGGCTTGCCTTCGTTCATCGCGTCGTGGTACACAACGCGGTTGTCGTTGCCGGGGTCCTTGACGAAGTCGAGGTCACCGTTGAGCATGGCGAAGGTGCGGCTCTCGGCGTCCTGGTAGGAGATACCGAGGATGCTGTCGATGTAAGGCAGTTGATTGCCGGCCTCGTCAACCTTCCAGTAATAGGGGTTGCGCTCCAGCACAACCTGAGTGCCGGTACCGAGAGGCTGGGTGGTAACCCAGGGGTACAGGCAAGGCAGTTCGGTGAACTCATAGAAGCGATCGGGGCTGCCCCAGGAATCGGGACCGTACTTGTAGAACAAAGCAACCCAGTCGGCCACAGAACCATCAGCGGTCACCAACGAATCGACGTCGGGATTGTAGGTTTTGTGGAACTGCTGCAGGTAGTGCTTGGGATACATGGCGAACGAGCGGCCTTGCCACTGCGCCAGAACGTACTGGAAGATACCGTAGGGCTTGGGGAAGCTCAGTTTGATGGTGTAATCATCAATCTTTTCGGCTTTGAAGCCTTCGGCCTGTTCAGCAGAAAGCCAGTCGGCGGTGCCACCGGGATTCAGTTCTTTGTTCTGGACAACGTCCACAATGTAGAACATGAGGTCATCGGCGGTGAAAGGCTCGCCATCGGACCACTTCATGCCTTTGCGCATGTAGATGGTGAATTCCTTGACGTCCTCGCTGGCCACAATTTCCTCAACGAGGTTGGGCTCAACGCCGCTGAAATCGGGCTTCCAGCTGGTCAGGTGTTCCCACGCCGCAACAAAGAGCATACCGCCCCATGTCACGCTGGTGCCAACGAAACCAACGCGCATCTGGCCGCCGTAAACGCCCTGCTCATCGGTCAAAGCCTTGATGACGCGGGGGTTGGTGGGCAGGCGATCCTCGACGGGAGGCAGTTCGCCAGCGGCGACTTTTTCAGCCAACATCGGGGACTCTTTATACTTGGCCTCGGGCACAGCAGTGGCTTCGGGAGCCTCGGGAGCCTTGGTGGCTTCGGGGGCCTTGGTGGCCTCAGGAGCCTTGGTGGCTTCGGCCGCCGGCGGTTGAGTAGCCTGAGGCTGGCAAGCGCCCAGCAGCATGGCTAACATAACCACGATATTCAATACAAGAAACTTACGCATGATACTCCTCCACATGTTTCTAATGGGTTGAAACAAACTTATTGACACGATAGGGTACGACTTTTCTTCTTCTTGGGAAAATCACCTCCTTTGGCGCACTGGGCCCGCGGTACCAGTAACAGCTTATCGTTTTGGCGGGCAAGTAGAATCACGGATCAGAAGCTCAGTTGCCAGGCGTACTGTCAGCTTGGGCTGTTCAGGATACGTGGCACGCTCCAACAGAAACCGTACCCCCATTGCCCCCAACCAGCTCTTTGGTACGGAGATGGTGGTCAGGGCGGGCACGACCTCTTTCGCCAGGTCAATATCGTCAAAACCGACGATCGAAAAATCCCGAGGGACCTCTCGGCCCAGGTCTCGCGCGCCATAAAGCGCGCTGATGGCCGTATCATCGTTACATACCATTACCGCGGTCACCTGAGGAGAACGCGCCAGCAGGCGCTGCACCCCCGCATATCCGTCGGCTCGGGTGAGTTTGGATCGCTCGATGTAACTGTGGGTAATTCCGTGCGCTTTCAAAGTGGCCAGGTAACTTTCCATGCGTTCCCAAATGCCGGGCGGGCTGTCTTCCATCCATCCCAGCAGGCCAATGTGCTCGTGTCCCAGGCGGATTAAATGCTCAACGCCCAGAGAGAATCCCTGAGCGTTGTCGATCAATACCATATCAATGGGCATGGAGGGGGCGTAACCATCGACCATGATCATCGGCTTAGAGACTTGCCGCTGGATGAGGTCCACGGTATCTTCCAGGAAAGTGCCGATGAGGAGCATTCCATCCACACGCTGCTCTGAAAGCATGGCCGGCCAAGCTACCGGCCTGTTACGGGCATCCACTTCAATGTTTGAGAACATGAGGCTCAACCCGCGCCGGCGGCATTCGCTTTCTACACCTGCTTGCACATGAGAAAAATACGGGTTGACTGAAACAGGTTCCCCCAGGTCATGCTTAACCAGCATCCCCACGACCGAAATCGAGCGGTCTACGGCAATCATCCCCGAGTCCTTGAACAGGTACCCCAGAGACTGAGCGGCCTCAATCACCCGGGCCCGTGTTTCGGGAGAAACACTGGGACGATGATTGAGCGCTTGTGAAGCGGTACCAATCGAAACTCCAGCTCGCTCGGCTACGTCACGCAACGTGGCAGTAGAACCCATAGATACTTGACTTCTCTTTCCGATCAGGAGATATACAAGGACGAACGGAGACGGTTTTACAATACTTTTAATTTAAAATTTTCAGTGAACAATTTCATTGTATATCGTTATGTAAGCGCTGTCAATGTACAAATGTTCAATTTATTAACCGTATCTTAACCTAAATCTCCCCCAAACGGGGGCTGAGGCGCCCGTTTGAGGGAGATGTCTATACAGTTGTTCAATTGAACGATTTCAGACGAACATGAACGTTCTCTTAACGGCTCATCAGCGGCATGTAATACCAGTGACCTGGCCCAACCCACACCGAGTACTTCACCGCGTTTCCATACAGAGCCGCGTTGAAAGCACGGATTTCCATACGGTAATTCCCCGTGGCGGGCGGGTCAAACCTCATGCTCAGGCTGTCACCTGCCGACACAGCGCTACCTCCGCCCACCTGCTGACCGGCCCCGTCAAAAATGGATGCCCGGACCGCCGCGCCGCCGCCCAAGGATTGGAACATCAACAGCAGCGGCTGGCCTTGTTGGGCATTGAACGAAACCCAGTCGGTGTCATTCTGGCACAAGGTGTGGATTTGGGTGGTTTGTGGTGGCAAAGGGACCGCGCTGCCAAAGGTTCCGTCGGCGGCATCATAAGAATCCGCCGTGCAGTGTCCCAGCAGTGTCACGCTGGCTTCCGCATCCGCCGGATAAGCCTCTTCATGCCCGGCCTGGTCCACGGCGCGCAGGCGGAACTGGTAGGTTCCTGGCGCAGCCATGAACCACGTGCTGCGCGCGCTGCCCGGAATGGGATTCCCACTCCAGTTGGTCCAGGCCCCTGTGCCCACCCGCGACTGCAGATCGAAATGGTCCATTCCACCAGCATCCGAGGCCGTCCAGGTGAGCTGCACGGCGGTGCTTTCCACACTACCCGGCAAGCCTTGCAGCGCGCTGACCGGAACATCTTCATCCGGTTTCAAGCCGGTCAACAGCGCTCCCGCTGTGCCGCCGCTGTTGTTGGTCGCCATGTAGTAGAAAGCGCTTCCGGTGGTGTCACCAGAAGGGGTGAAGATGCCCCACCAACCATCGCTAATGGTCGTATCGGTAGCGAACTTTACCCAACTGCCATTGGTCCAATCCGGGCTGTGCCAGAAGAAATCCACCTGGCGCACGCCGCTGCCCTGTGGATCCTGGGCTTGCGCTTCCACAATGAAGGGCACCACTGGCAGATAACCACCGTTGGCAGGACGGCTGATGCTGATCGTGGGGCGGGTGATGGTAACGACCTTAGCCGATAGGCTGAGGTTGTATAAGTGATTCATGCTGCCCGCGCCAGGATAATCCCACGGGCGTACGCGGATGTAATACGTTCCAGTCTTCGGCAAGATCAACTCCAGCTTCGAATCCTGCACCGTGCCAAAAACCTCGTCGTCGTTGGCTGCCAGAACATCCTTCTGGTTGGTGTCGATTACTTCGATGAGGCTATCCAGCGCTGAAGCCGGGTTGATGTTGAGTGTCTTGGCATCTACGTCGACGATCACCGTCTGCCCGCCGACGCCGCTGAATTTGTAATAATCCCAATCGCCGGATGGGCAAATGAGCAAGCCGGTAAGCGTCTGTCCGACCGAAATGGTGGTAGCCGTAGCGGCTGTATTATTGTTATCCGCGGCGCAACCGGCCGGGCCCGTTGCGCTAATGGACACATCGTCCACCGCCCAACCCAACTTGGCGTTATTCAGGCGATCCACCGAATCGAAGTGGAAACGAATACGTACCGTTTGTCCAGCGTAAGCACCCAGACTGATTACAGGGCTGTCTAGCCAGATTGCGTTCTGTACATCGCTGTTCATCTGGTACAGGTCCGTGAAGGTGGATCCACCGTCTGTTGAAATTTGCACCCGGCGTTGATCCCACCAGGGGGTGGCGAAGGTTGAGCCAACCATAGACGCCCCTTCGACATCACTATAAGAACGGAAACGCAGGTAATAGGTTGATCCAGAAGGCAGTTGAATGGGCGGCGAGGTCAGGTCCCCGGCTCGATAGGTGCTGTCATTGAAATCAATGCCATTACTGAACAGCCAGCTTCCGGTCGCTCCGCGATAAGGCTTGTCCAGCGTAACATGGCCCCATAAGCCGCTGCCGGTCCAGTTGGACGAGCCCGCTTCGAAATCATAGGTCACCGGAGCGGAAGCCGATCCGGTGGTGGGCAGCGTTGCCGCGCTGACATTGAAATTCAAGGTGGTTCCGTTGGTGTTCTTGCCCACGGCGGTGACCGTCCAGGAGTAGCTGCCCGCCGGCAGCGTTCCAACCGACCAGGTGTTGGTGTTCTGTTGAGTCATACTCTTATAGGCCGAACCGTTCCGGGTGAGATTGGCAGTGAAGCCATCGGCGCCTTCGCCGCCCGTCCAGGCCAACACCAGCGAATCAACGGAGGTTGGCCCAGCCGGGTTGCCGGCGCGCGAGTCATTGTCACTGTCCACCCAATTACCGGGGAAGGTCAAGAATGGCTCGTCTACCCCACTACAAGCGCTTACAACCAGGGCCGAGGTCGAATCAGCGCCTATGCGGTTATCAGCCAGGTTGGCATCAGAGGACTTGAGTGTTTCGACTCGGCCAGACTGGTAGGCATTTAGCAAATCCAAAACATCTTCATAGAGCACGGCGCATACATCCGCGCCCACCTGTACGGAAGCAGTGTTGTTGTTGCCCACACTGCCTAACTGAGCATTATTGTACTCTCCAGCCGAGAACTTCTGGCAGGAGCCCATAAAGTTGGGCTCAGAATACAACGCCACCTGATTAGAAGCGGGTGTACAGACCGGCACGGGTGCGGAGGGAGCGCCTTCGCAAGCAGCATTATTGAACAACTGTCGCGGACCGGTGTACTCGGCGGCCCTGTTGCCCTCCCGATCCCAAATGCGCACAGCCAGCCCAAACGGCCCGCGCGGAATGGTCGCTCCGCACAAGCTGAGGTTTTTACTGAACGTGCCGTTGGCGTAATCAGCGCTGCCGATATCCTTCCAACCCGAGCCGGTGTTGGCCAGAATCTGCACGCGACTGATAGCCCGGTCATCGCTGGCCAGGCCCGACAAGGTAAAGGTAGTATCGTTCAGCGTGCTCCAGGCGGCTGGCGCGTCCAACTGCCCAGAGGGCGGATTAGTGCCCACGTTGCCAGAGACGTACACATTGTTTTCGCGGTAATCATCGCCCAATGCGGGATATTCCAGCGCCTCGGCTTTGGTGCGGGGTGTGCCGTCGTTTTCGGCCACGTCGTCAAAGCGAATATCCACCGAAATGCCCCACGGCAAGGCCTGGCCATTACTAAGGTAATAATACAGGTTATCGGTTACGTGATAGTGCAGGTGATGGGCGGTGGAAACGCCGGTGTCGTCCACATCACCCAGGAACTGGCCCTGACGCACCAACACCCCCTTCTGAATGTCGTCCGGAATAGAGTTGTTGGCCAGATGAAAATAAATCTGGTAGGTGGTGGGCGAGGTGGATTGATCCTCAAGGACCAGATAATTGGTGCAGGTGGTGCTGCCGTTGGCGCAGGCGTCATGGAAATCCTTGACAATGCCACCTTTGGCTGCCAGGATTGGGAACATGGTTCCGTCAGCGAAATCGTAAGCATAGCGGCAAGCGTTGGGACAAGAGGCGAACCCCCCCGAAACAGAATAAACATGACCAATGCTGTTGGTCATGCGCTTGCCCAGGCCCGCCGACCAGGGCAGCTTGTACCCGCGCAACGGCAATGAAAGCGCTTTCGGGGTCGCCGCAGCCGGTTCCAGGTAGCGCGCATCCAGGTCGCCACCACCAACTTCATCCGGTAGAGCCTCTAACAAGGTTTCCCAGTTCGCGTCCACCGGGAAGGTCACCCCCCAGGACTGACTGTCGAGCAGCTTGCCAAAGCGATTGCGGGCGACAGCCGCGCCCGGCTCGGTGGCGATCACCTCCCCGGTTTCATCGTCAATCTGCGCCAGCCACACCACGGCCCAGCGCATGTCATCGGAATAGATGATGTTATCGACCAGCAGTTCGGCGGGCAGGGCAGCAGCAATATCCTTGGGAGCCTCGGTAAAGGCGTTCAGCACGGCAGAACGAATGACCGCTTCCAACTCTTCGGGCGGAGGGGGCGTGGATTGGGCCGAGCCCGTTAGCGGGGTACTCAACATCCCTAATAATACGCCTGCCAATACCAGGCTGCGAATAATCCGTCCAATCATGATCCACTCCTTATGGCCTCTCGCGGAGGTGGGTATACGTGCTCTGCGATGGAGGTTCAGGCGCGGGCCAGGTCGGCGATGAATGTATCCAGTGAAAGACCCATATCCATCTGGCTGGTTTTTGCCGCTTCATCGATCTCTAGCAACCGGTGGTACAAGCTGATCAAACGGTTCATTTTGAAGCGGCGAGCCTGCTCGATCAATTTGCGGGCAATGAACTCACGCCGGTCTACCTCTTTCACCACATCGGCAAGGTCTTTGTTTTCATCCAGCAGCTCTCGAGTTTGGATGAGCAGCCGGAACTGGCGCACGACCATGCCAAACATGGCAAATTCGTCTTCTTCCTCCAGGAGTTTGTGGAGCAAGTTCTGTGCCAGTTGCGCGTTTCCGGCTGCCAAAGCGTCTACCATGCCAAAGACGTTGGCCTGCCCACCCGTCTGGGCGCACAACTCTTCCACGTCCTCCACCTCCACGGCCCGCTGTCGGTCGACAAAGGTGAGTAGTTTGTCAATTTCCAGGCTGGCAATGCGCGTGTCGTTACCCACGTGGGCTACCAGCGAAGTGGAAGCTTCGGGAGTAAAACGCCCACCCTGGCGGACGGCCTCTTTGCGCACCCACTCGGCCATTTGCCCCAGGGGGGGCAGTTGGCAAAGCTGGTAAAAAACTCGGTTGCCACCCTTTTCCTCCCACCAGCGGCGCAGCCAATGGCGTTTGCTAAAGGTGGCCCAATCGCCGCGCTCAAACACATCTTCCAGCACAATGACCAGGGCGGTACTCTCGGGGAGGCCTTCCAACATCGCCCGGAAACGCGTCCGGGAAGGCTCGGAGGTCAGTTTTGTAAATGGATGGGTGAGGACCACCAGACGCCGATCGACAAAAAAGGGCAAGGCGTAGGCCGCGCTGCGAATGGCCTCTTCAGACGAATCACGTCCATCGACGCGGGAAATGTTCATCTCTGCCATGGCGGGGTCATCACCCATGCGCGCCACCATCTCATCAATCGCTCGCTTGATGCTGAACGGATCATCTCCGTGAAGGATGTAGATGGTTGGCTTGATATCCATGCTACCCTTGCGTGAGGACGCGGAACACGGGCATATCACCCCGCATCTGGCGAGTGACGCTGATAATTTGCATTCCCTGCGGCGCAGCCGCGGTCGTGACGTGCGCCTGCAAGAAAGGTCCCACAGGCTGAGCCAGCATGAGCGCCAAGGTGACCAGAGAAACCACCAAGGGGAAACGATCCAACTTGCTGCGGAAACTGCGCGCCCCGACCATGCTCAACCAGGCAAACGACCCGGCCATCAACCCGGCGGCCACATAATTGGTACCGCAGTTGGGATGCACAGCCAGAGAGGCCTCACCCGTCTCCAGGCGATGCAGAGCCTGTTGAGCCGCAGCTTGAACCTCTTCCAGTGGAGCATGCCCCAAAAGCCAGAAACCGTGCGCGTCCGAATACCCGCCCATGCGCAGAGCGGGGTGGCTGGCCGAAAGCACCTGCAAGGTAGCATGCTCAAGCGCGTGGTTCCGCCGGATACGCGAGACAGGACCTTTATCCAAGAAAGACATTGTGACCTCCAGTAAATCCATTAAGCCGCATCGTTTAGCAGGGTGGTCCGCTCACTCAAATCCATCTGCGTTTCACTGTGGAAACGCCCAGTATCGATGCGCGGCAACAAAATAAGGGAGATAACCATAAAACTACCCTGCACGAGGAACACCACCATATAGCCCAGCAGCGGGTTGTCGAAACCGTAAGCAAAGATGTCCCTTACCACCCCGGAGAGAAGGGTGCCGATGAGACGGGAGATGGCATTGGCCACTCCCCACGCGCCCATGAACAGCCCTACCTGGGTGGTGGTCATATCGAACATCAAAGAGAGGTTCGAAGTAGTAGAGAGACCCGTGCCCAACCCCAAGAAGAAGATACCAGCGTAAAACACGCTGGCGAGCTGGAAGGGTCCGGCCCCAGCGATGAGCACAAAACCGATGGTGGCGCCAATGGCCCCAACCCGCGCCACGCCCCGCTTGGTGATGGCCCGCTCCAGCCAACCAGCCGCCAGCAGCGACACCAGGAAGCATCCGCCCCAAATCGAAGTAATGCGCGTGGTGGCTGCCACGGGCAGGTGGAATATCTCGCCGCCGTAAGGCTCGAGAAGAATATCCTGGCCCAAAATGGCCGCCAATAAAAGGATCAGGTAGATGAAAAACAGCCTGGCTTGCGGATTCTTGAGTACGCTGCGCATCAGAGCGCGCCACTCGCGGCGATTTTCGCGAACCGGCGGGAACTCGGTTGATCCGGCTGTCTGGCGGGGCTCAAGGCCGAACAGTCCCAGCAACCCCAGACCGAGGGCGATGGCTGCCACAATGAGGAAAGCTTGTTCCAAGGTTTGCGGGGTGTAGGTTTCCAGTAAATCACCAAGTGTAACGGAGGTAAGGATGATGCCAATGATCATCACAAACCACATCACCGAGACTGTCCGCGAGCGGCCTTTCTCGCCTGAAAGCTCCGAGGCCAAGGAAAGGTACGAAACGCTGGCGACGTTGTAGCCCATGCCCCAGGCAGCAAAGGTGAGCAGGCTGAGCAGCAGCCCCAGCGCATGGTTCTCCGTCATGACGTACACCGCCTGGGGGGCCAGAAACAGCCCACCAGCGCAAAGAAGCAGCCCAAGGGCAATATAGGGGCTGCGCCGCCAACCGAAAATGGGGTGGCGGTCGGAATAAGAGCCAATGACTACTTGTAGGGGAGAAAATAAATAGGGTAAAGAAGCCAAAATTGCCACCAAAGTGGCGGAAAGGGCAAGTTCCTTGATCATCACCCGGTTGAGGGTGCTGTTAATCGGTACCAGGGTCATGGCAACCGCGACGTGGATGAGGGCGAGTTGAATACGTTTGATCAGCATGAGGCTTTGGCGTTACTCCTTTAACATTGCCTTGCGAATTTCGGCGGCATGTTCCTCTTCATGTTCCGCGAATATATTCACAATCGTCTCCACCGTGTCGTACCCGCCCCACGGAAGGATCATTTTCTCAGACACCTTCTCATCGGGCATATCCAGAATGGTTTGCTTGACCGCGGCCCGGTTGACTTCGTACTCGCGACGAGTTTGCTCAAAACTGAGCGCTTCACGCGTTTCCACGGATTGGGAATTGAAGTGATCGATACCACGGGCAGCCGGGGTGCCCGATTCACGTCCGCCGGAATGCGCGCGCAACGCCGCCAGGGTGGCCTCGTCCCACCCGGCGATGTGCGCCAACACCTGACGCATGGTCCATCCGGGGTACACTTCGGACTCGGTGCTCACCAATGGAAGCAGGGCTTCCATTTGAGCGCGGGCATGATCCAGCCGATCGATCAATCGTTGCTTTTCTTCCATGCTTCCACTCCTCCAATCACAGTCTCAAAAAAACTCACTCTTGCGCTTCCGTGTCGGTTTTCAGCAAGGCCAGGCTGAGGGCTTCACGCAACGAGCGCGCCTCGGTGACCTGAATGCCTTCGGGCCAGGGTTCGCCAGATTTGCGGATGCGGCGCGGGACAATGGCATTGCGAAAACCCAGCTTGGAAGCTTCGCGCAACCGAGTCGCCATCTGGCCCACCAAACGCAGCTCGCCCGAAAGACCCACCTCGCCGATCAAAACTGTGTCGGCACGCACAGACACGTCGCGCATCGAGGAGGCAATGGCCGCAGCCACGGCCAGGTCGGCGGCAGGTTCGCTGATGCGCATTCCTCCGATGACATTGACGAATACATCCTGCTCACCCAGGTGCAGACCCAGGCGGCGGGTGAGCACAGCGGTGATCATCAGCAAGCGGTTGATCTCAATACCATTCGGCGTGCGGCGCGGATTGCTCAGGCTGGAATGGCTGGTGAGGCCTTGAATCTCGACCAGCAGTGGGCGGGTGCCCTCCATCGTCACCGCGATGGATGAGCCCGGCACATTAACCATCCGCTCGGCCAGGAAAGCTTCACTGGGGTTGGTCACCTCGGCCATGCCGTACTCGCGCATATCAAAGACGCCCACTTCCGAGGTGGCTCCGAAGCGGTTTTTCACCGAGCGCAGCAGACGATAGGATTGAAAGCGGTCTCCCTCCAGATACAGCACCGTGTCGACGATATGCTCGAGGACACGCGGCCCGGCGATGATGCCTTCCTTGGTGACATGACCAATGACAAACACCGACACGCCGCTGGTCTTGGCCAGGTCGCGCAGGCGGCTGGAACACTCACGCACCTGAGATACCGACCCCGCCGAAGAGTCGATTTCAGGCAAGTAGACCGTTTGGATCGAATCCACGACCAGGATGGCCGGCTGAAAAGCGCGGGTATGGTCGAGGATCGTTTCCAGGTTGGTTTCGGTCACCAGGAGCAGACCCTCGGGGACCTTGTGATCTTTGGTCTCAGGATTCTGTAGCACGCGCATGGCGCGCATCTTGACCTGCCGCTCCGATTCTTCCCCTGAAACATAAAGCACGGTTTGCCCAGCAGCCATTTCGATTGCCAGTTGCAACATGAGCGTGGACTTGCCGATGCCGGGGTCACCGCCCACCAGGACGATGGAGCCGGGCACCACACCTCCGCCTAACACGCGCGAGAATTCACCGATGGGAACGTGGAGGCGGCTCTCCTGGTCGCTGTCAATCTCGTCAAGGCGGCGAGGAAGGGAGGCCCCTCCCAACCCCGATTTTGGCGCGCCCTTGGCCGGGGCGGCTGGGGCGGCAATCACTTCTTCGACCATGCTGTTCCATGTGCCGCACTGGGGGCAGCGGCCCAACAGCCGCGGAGCGGTACGGCCGCAGGATTGACAAACGTAGCGGGTTTGAGTCTTGGCCATGTTTCGATTATATACACAAAAAGAGCAAATTGGGCTGCTTGCACGCCCAATTTGCTCTGTCTTAGAACTCTATAACCTTAAGCCTCAACACCTAACGCGGCTTCAGGCTCGGTCGGGTTTTCCTCTGCTTTGCTCAACAACACCTCGCTGGTCTCGGGGTCGTAGTCGACCAGGATTTCATCGCCGGCGTTGAACTGCTTGGCCAGCACAGCATCAGACAGGCGATCCTCGATCTTGAACTGGATTACGCGGCGCAGCGGCCGGGCGCCCATTTCAGGGTCATATCCTTCCTGGGCCAACTGGTCCAGGGCAATTTCGGTCGCCCTCAGCGTAATCTGGCTCTCTTTTAGCCGCTCGGCCACCTTGTTCAACTCAAGGGTCACGATGCGGCGGATGTGCTCTCGGTTGAGCGAGCGGAAGACGATGACCGAATCGAGGCGGTTGATAAATTCGGGGCGGAACACGCGCTTGAGTGAGTCGAGCAGCTTCTTGCGCATTTCATCATAAGCCATCTCTTCCTCGCGAGCCTCGTCACGCGCCAACGAAAAGCCCAGCGAGGTCTGCCGCTTGATCATGTCCGCGCCGATATTGGAGGTCATGATGATGATCGCGTTGCGGAAATCGACCTTGTGGCCCTTGGCGTCGGAAAGATGCCCTTCTTCCATGATCTGGAGGAGCATGTTGTGCGCTTCGGGGTGGGCCTTTTCGATTTCGTCGAACACCACAATCGAATAGGGGCGGCGGCGAATGGCCTCGGTGAGTTGCCCGGCGTCCTCAAAACCCACGTATCCGGGCGGCGCGCCGACCAGGCGGCTGACCGTGTGACGCTCCATGAATTCGGACATATCCAACTGGATCAGGGCGTCCTCGCTGCCGAACATGAAGCGCGCCAGAGCCTTGGTCAACTCGGTTTTACCCACGCCAGTGGGGCCAAGGAAGATGAAGGAGCCGATGGGACGCTTGGGGTCTTTCAACCCGGCGCGCGCGCGGCGCACGGCCTTGGAGATGGCGTCGATCGCCTCGTCCTGGCCGATGATCTGCTTGCGCAGTTCTTCTTCCATGCGCAGCAGTCGCTCCGATTCTTCGGTGGCCATTTGCATGACCGGCACGCCGGTCCACATGGAAACCACCTCGGCAATGTCGTCGGCGTTGACGCTGGGGCTTGCCGTGCGATCCCAGGCGGTGCGCAGGCGCTCAATTTCATTTTCCAACTCGGTCTCACGCTGCACCAGATCCAGCGCCTCGACATCCCGCCCGTCATCGACGGCCAGAGAATGGTTCTGGCGCACCTGGCGCAGTTCGCGCATCAGATCACGCGCGCTCGTGGCGGCCGGGCTTTTGTACATGCGTACGCGGGAAGAGGCCTCATCCACCAGGTCGATGGCCTTGTCTGGCAGGAAGCGATCGGCCACATAACGAGCCGAGAGCTTGGCGGCGGCTTCCAACGCCTCTTCGGAGATGGTCAGGCGGTGATGCTCTTCATAAGCCGACTTGATGCCCTTGAGGATTTCGATCGTTTCATCGATACTCGGTTCGTTGACCACAATAGGCTGGAAGCGGCGCTCGAGGGCGGCGTCGCTTTCAATGTGCTTGCGATACTCTTCCAGGGTTGTCGCGCCAATGACCTGCAACTCGCCGCGGGATAGGGCAGGCTTGAGGATGTTGGCCGCATCCACAGAGGATCCAGCCGCGCCAGCGCCCACCAGCATGTGGACTTCATCGATGAACAGGATGGCCCCGGAGGACTTCAATTCATCGATCACCCGTTTGAGGCGCTCTTCGAATTGACCCCGGTACATCGTCCCGGCGACCAGCGAGCCCACGTCCAATTGCAGAACGCGTTTGCCCAACAGCAGCGCCGGAACATCACCTTCGACGATACGCTGCGCCAGGCCTTCCACAATGGCTGTCTTACCCACACCGGGCTCGCCGATGAGCGCCGGATTGTTCTTAGAACGGCGCGCCAGAATCTGGATCACGCGCTCGATTTCCATCTGGCGACCGATGACCGGGTCCAGCTTGCCTTCTTCTGCTTTGGTGGTCAAATCCACAGCCAATTGATCCACCAGCGGAGTCTTGCCTTTTTCTTTGTCCTTGTCGGTCTGCTGCTGACGCGAAGCGGGCCGGTTGGCCGTGGGGGCGGCGGGGCCGCCGGTAGGGGCCGCGGGCGTTGTGCTGCTGCTTTCCGTCAGAATCCGGCGGGTCTGGCGGCGGATCTGCTCAGGGGTAACGCCCAGCTTGCGCAGCACGTCCATACCCAGGCCGTCAGTGGAACGCACCAGGCCTAAGAGCAAGTGCTCGGTACCGATGTAATGATGCCCCATTCGACGGGCTTCATCGATGGCCAGCTCCAAAACTTTCTGCGTGCCAGGAGCCAGGTCGATTTTCCCGCCCCGGTAGTCGCCAAAACCGCCCAATTTTTCTACAGTTTCGCGCACCCGCTCCGGTTCCAGGCCTAATTCGCGCAGGACGCGCCCGGCGATTCCGCCTTCCTCCTGGATCAAGCCCAGCAGGAGATGCTCCGTGCCGATTGCGTTCTGGCGCAGGCGCTCCGCTTCCTGATGAGCCAGACTCAATACCCGTCTGGCCCGTTGGGTGAAACGCTCCATTCCAGACATACGAACTCCTCTTCTACCGCTCCCTGCCCAAAGTGGACAGATCTTGATAAGAACTGGGAAGTGGCTCACCGTCGATCGATACCCGTAACAGCCGAACCTTCCCGAAAAATCACAATTCCGGCCCCTCCTTGGAGAGAGGCTTCCAATGCTTCTGAATCTGATTCTACCATCAATAAACGGTTTGTCGAGTCACCCGTTTTGACGATATAAGGTTTCATCCTCCGTTGATTCGCAGGGAGAGATGCCGGTTCCCCCTCACGCGCAGCGATTTCCGGTAAAATAACCCCATGCCCACCCTACAGGATGTTCTTCGCGGGCGCGACCTGAGCTTCTTAAAAATGGTCGCCAACGCCTGGCGGCTCGATTTGAGCGCGCCAGACGCCGCGACTTACCTGCCGCAATTGGTCAACGGAATCCTGGCGCATCCCTGGCAAGACGAAGTTCTGTCCAGCCTGCCCCCCGACGTGCAATCGGCGCTGCAGGCTCTCCTACTGAACGAAGGCCGCCTGAGCTGGGCGCTGTTCACCCGCCGCTGCGGCGAGGTACGCCCATTTGGTCCCGGCAAACGCGAAAAAGAGCGCCCCGATCTCAACCCGGTTTCTCCAGCAGAATACTTATGGTATCGTGGATTGGTGGGACGAGCCTTCCTACAAATTCCGGGCGAGCGCGACATGCAGGAATATGCTTTCATCCCAGACGATCTCCTGGAACACTTGCAGCCACTGATAGACGCCGAGCAGGCCCCACCTGGGCGACCCGCCTCACCCGGCGAAACGTCTCACCCAATCCTGTCCACCGATCACATCCTGGACCACGCCTGCACGCTGCTGGCGGCCTTGCGCTGTGGCCTCCCTCTGGACGAGGTTCCCGCGCCAGACTGGGACCTGCCTCCTGCCGCGCTGTTGGATCTGCTGAGGACCACCGGTCTAATCGACCATACCGGGCTGCCCGTGGCCGAGGCCACGCGAGCCTTCCTCGAAGCACCCCGCGCGCAGGCGCTGGCCCAACTGGCGCGCGCCTGGACCGATGCCACCGGGTTCAACGAGCTGCGCCAGCTTCCTGGTCTAAAATTTGAAGGGGAATGGCTCAACGACCCCCTTACCGCTCGCCAGGCCGTGCTGGGGCATCTGGGCAGCGTTCCTGCCGAGGGTTGGTGGAGTTTGACTGGCTTTGTGCGCGCGATCCATGATCGCGACCCCGATTTTCAGCGCCCCGCCGGCGATTACGACTCCTGGTTCATCCGCCGCGAGGACAGCGAAACCTTTCTGCGCGGCCCCTCCGCCTGGGATGAGGTGGATGGAGCGTTGGTGCGCCATATCGTTACCGGCCCGCTGCACGCCCTGGGGTTCCTCGATCTGGCCAGCCCAAGCGCGGGCGCGGCTCCCGCGGCATTTCGGTACACCGCCTGGGCAGCCGACCTGCTGCACGGTCAGCCGCCCGCCGGACTGCCCCTTGAACAAGGCGCGATCCAGGCCGGGTCTACCGGACGGTTGTCGGTACCCCGCCTGACACCGCGGGCAGTGCGCTATCAAATCGCACGTTTTTGCCAGTGGGAAGAAACCGACCCCGAGACCTACCATTACCGGATCACGCCGGCTGGGCTGGAGCGCGCTGCCGCCCAGGGGCTGCGTCCGCGCCAACTACTGGCCCTGCTGCGCAAGCATGCAGCCCTGGTGCCGCCGCTGCTGGCCCAGGCTTTGGAGCGATGGGAGACCGCCGGCACCCAGGCCCGCCTGGAGCAGGTAGTTTTACTGCGCCTGAACAATCCCGAAATCCTGGCCGCGCTGCGCAGGTCACGCGCAGCCCGCTACATCGTTGAGGAAATCAGCCCCACCGCCGTGCTCGTCCGCGCCGGCACAGAGGAAAAGATCCGCGAGGCATTGCTGGAGTTGGGATATTTGGGGGGATAAATTACCAGCATGATCTTGCAGTTACATTCAAACCAACCCGGACACGGGGGGATGAATCATCGGCGAGCCTGCCCTTTTCCCCGTATCCCTACGCGGAGCGGGCGCGGGAAACGGTATAATATATTCATGCGTTTCCCCTACTCTTTTTCTCGAGGTGACTATGCCTGCGCGATTAGACTGGATCCAGCAAGAGCTTGACGGCCTGAAGGAGGCCGGTCTGTTGAACCGCATCCGCACGATCAGCTCGCCGCAAGGCCCCTGGTTGACTGTGGATGGCAAGCGCGTCCTGAACTTCTGCTCCAATAACTACCTTGGCCTGGCCAACCATCCCCGGCTGGTGGCCAAAGCCCACGAAAACCTGGATAAATACGGTGTCGGGCCGGCCGCAGTGCGCTCGATTGCCGGAACGCTGGACCTGCACCTGGAACTAGAACGCCGCCTGGCGGCATTCAAAGGCGTCGAAGCAGCCATCAGCTTCCAGTCTGGCTTTACCGCCAACCTGGCTACCATCCCCGCGCTGGTAGGCAAGGAAGACATCATCTTCTCCGACGAGCTCAACCACGCCAGCATCATTGATGGATCACGGCTTTCGGGCGCGCGCATTGTACGCTACGCCCACGCCGACCCCGCCGACCTGGAAACTCAGATTCGCGCCAACGCGGGCAGCTACCGCCGGGCCCTGTGCATTACCGATGGCGTATTCAGCATGGACGGTGACATTGCTCCACTGGACAAAATCTATGCGGTCACCGCGGCCCACGACGTGATGCTGATGGTGGATGACGCCCACGGCGAAGGCGTGCTGGGCCACGGCGGACGCGGCATTGTCGACCACTTCCACCTGCACGGCAAGGTTGACATCGAAGTCGGCACGCTCTCCAAGGCTTTCGGCGTGGTGGGCGGCGTTTCGGCGGGCAGTCCCCTGGTCGTCGATTGGCTGCGCCAGCGCGGGCGTCCCTTCCTGTTCTCTTCGGCTATGCCTGCTGCCGATGCAGCCGCCTGCCTGGCAGCCGTGGATATACTGGAAGAGTCCACCGAATTGGTCGATCGCCTGTGGGAGAATGCGCGCTGGTTCAAGAAGGAAATGGCTAACCTGGGCTTTGACATAGGCCAGAGTGTAACCCCCATCACGCCCATCATGCTGGGAGAGGCCCCTCTGGCGCAGCAGTTCAGCCGCGAATTGTTCGAACAAGGCATCTTTGCCATGTCCCTGGGCTTCCCCACCGTGCCGCGCGGCAGAGCCCGCATTCGGGTGATGATCTCTGCTTCTCACACGCCCACCGACCTGGAACAAGGCCTGGAAACCTTTGCTACCGTGGGGCGCAAACTAGGTGTCATTCGCTAACCACCGTGGGTAAAACATTGTCGGCTCGGGTTTTAGGAAAGACACCGCAACTGACGATAAAAACACAAAAACAGGCCGGCGTAACAACACCGGCCTGTTTTTGTGGGTAAGCATGGGGAGTCACCCCAAGGGATTATTGACCTTTTTCGGCAAATGGATCGTAATTTGGATTGGTCCCGGCCCATACGCAAGAAGCTTCTTCCAGTAGGCCGCATTCCTCACCCCGCGAGCAGCGGTGCGCCACGATGCGCGGTCCCGACTCTGGCATCACCTCGTCCGGATAGAGCACCTCGGCCTGCAGGGCTACTTCACCTCCAGCATGCTCGCAGTACTGCACTTTAATTTCTTGCCATACCTTTACTGCCATCTTTTACCTCCTGACGATCTCACGTTAAGACCATTATACTCCGAATTACGCTCTCGGGCCTGCCGCGGTTCTCGGGTGTTTGAGTGTTGCCGTGGCGGGTTTCGAATTAGCTTCTATCGCTTGACCAACTTGAGCACCGACCCGCTGGAATGATCCAACAGGTACAACTCACCAGCGTCATCCTGCCCAAACGAGCTAATGTTCAGGCCTGTCTCAAACAGGACCTGGTTTTGCCAGCTTCCATCAGCCAGGCGCAGCAACCCCCAGATACGCCCGGTACAGAAATCGCCATACATATACACGCCCTGGAAATCGGGCAGCGCCTCGCCCCGGTACACGTACCCGCCGGTGATCGAACACCCGGTGGGGTGGTCGTACTGCGCGACCGGGTCGGTCATCACGAGATTGGCAGGGGGATTACCCTCGTGGGGGTTGGCGCCCTCACGGTAATTCCAGCCAAAATTAACTCCCGAAGGCGTTCCAGCGGGCAAGAAATTAACTTCTTCCCAAACGTTGCGGCCCACATCCGCCAGGTATAGGTCGCCATTCGCTCGATCAAACGAGAAACGCCAGGGATTGCGCAAGCCGAGCGCATAGATTTCTGCTGCGCCGCCGCCATTGGCGTACACATTGCCGGGCGGGATGGCATATGGGTCGCCAGCGTTCACGTCAATCCGCAGCAACTTGCCTAAAAGCACGTCTGGATTCTGCCCATTGGTGCGAATCTGTTCACCCGAGCCGCCGTCGCCCAACCCAAAGTACAAATAACCATCGGGTCCAAAAGCCAACTGACCCGCGTTGTGATTCTCAGCCGGTTGGCTTTGGGTGAGCAAGATTTTTTCACTATCCGCTCGGGCATGCGTGCGGTCCGGAGCAGCCGTGTAACGCGCAATGACGGTCGTACCATCCTGGCGAGTGTAATTTACATACAAGTAGCCGTTGTTGGCAAAATCGGGGTGCAGGGTGATACCCAGGAGGCCCTGCTCGGTGGCCGAAGACCCCACACGGTCACGAAGATCGAGGAACGGGTCTGCCTGAAGCTGGTAGTTATCTACCCGATAAATCACACCTGGCTGGTCGACCACCAACAGCCGCCCCGAACCATCCCCCAGACCGATCAGGTCTGTGGGTTTGGTCAAACCAGAGAAGACCGTCTGCCAGGTGTATCCGGCTGGATCGGGCAGCGCCGTAACATTGTTGGCGGGAACAGAAACCGCCGGCTGTTGCGGAGCCGGGTAACCGGCCTGCGAAGGTTCACTCTGCTCACTGGTTGGCGCGGGATAGTTGCCGCCCGAGGCGGGTTGGGCATCGGTGGGGGCGGGGTAAGCAGGGCCGCCAGACTCGGCCGTAGGGGCAGATTCACCTGATCCGCCAGCGGCGGTAGGATCTGCCTGGACAGGCGGCTGGGTGGCTTCGGGGTCGGCGACTGGCGCGGGGGTCCCATTGCAAGCTGAAAGGATCAGCGCAACGATCATGAATAGCCCGGCCAGTTGGATTGTGGTCGTTATCTTCCGTTTCATTATTCTCCTACAGGTTAATCGCGGTCCGCCTCGTGAAACTCGCCGTCTATCACGTCGCCGCTCAACGAAGCTTCGGAATCGTCTTTCAAAATGTCTTTTTGGCGGGCCTGGTCAATTCGATCTGTGTGCTCCTGCACGACGTCCGGAGGGCACATTTCCACAAACAGATACGTTCCTAACCAGATCACTGCCGCATCATCCAGTGGCACAATCGGCATCACATCGGTAGGTACCACCAAGTAGATCAATGTGCCAATAGGAAGCAGCTTGAGGAAAGGTGAAACCCGTTTGTCGCCCATCAATCGGATGATCAAGCGAGCACGGTCACTAATTCCTTGAAAAAAACCGCCCTGGTTGGTTAGGCTGCGCGAATTATCGGCCATCATTTACCTCCGATCTCCACAATTATACCAGCTTGAAAATACAAAATCACGTCCAAGGTCCGGACTCTTAGGTTCTTTTAAGTATACGTTCAAAACCCGATAAATGTTTCAGGTTCCCCAGGAGTCTGCCGGGACAGGCCTCGCATCAAGGTATCTCACTATCCTGAAACCCAATGAATTCGGTTTCACGCGCCGGGCTTTTCAAACATCTTCTCTCGGCGGCGGCGAATGATGGGCGCGACCAACTTGCGCAGGTAATACTTGGCATAGATGATCGATAGCGGCGACCCACCCAGGCGGCGATGCACCTGGAGCATTTCTGGCCAGCAGCGATCATCGGCGGCGATGGTCTTGGCGTCACGATGCAGACGGAAGTTGCCCCAAACCTTCCCGGGCAGATAAACCAAGGGGGCTTCGGCAGCCAACCGCACCCACAGATCATAGTCCATCGCAAAGTAGAAACCAGGATCCAGCGGGCCTACCTTGCGCCACAAAGCGGCCCGGAAAAACGAAGACTGCTGCGGCACATGCACATATCCCTGACGCAGTCGGCGGTAGTCGGTTTGCGCGGCGGGGAAGCGACCAATGACCCGACCATTTTCATCGATATAATTGGCATCGCCATAAACCATAGCCGCCTGAGGACGTGCTTGCAAGGCGGCCACCGCCTCACGCACTGCGCCCGGTTCAAGGGTGTCATCCGAGTTGATCCAGGCCAGCACATCCCCTGTTGCGCGAGCAAAGCCCTTGTTCAGGGCGTCGGTCTGCCCGCGGTCTTTTTCCGAAACCCACCATGCCAGCCGGTCGGCATAGCGCTGGATGATCTCCGCGCTGTGGTCGGTCGAGCCACCATCCACAATGATGTACTCCATGTCGGGGTAATCTTGGTCCAACACCGAACGGATGGTGGTTTCGAGGTAGCGAGCCTGGTTGTACGAAGGAGTGATCACGGAAACGCGCATGAAAGACCTCACGGATTGGCGGTAACCGAATCGACACCGTAGAATTCGGCCACGCAGCGATTGACCCAGAATGAGGAGTCGGGGCCCATATCGAAATGTCCCTGGGCCACGTCAATTTCTCGAACGAACAAGTCCGTCTCCCCTGCCTCGATTTGCGAGAGAATGTCGGCGTTGCGGGCGTCCCAGCGCACGGCGCGAATTTGCAACTCGTAAGCCTCAGCTTGCAAGGCGGGCAATCCGCGCAGCGGGTATAAGCAAGCCAGGGCCAGCGCTGCCGCCGCCAACCAGGGCACAGCCTTCCAGCGCAAGGATGCCAGAACCGCGGACAGAATGAAGAACGCCGCCCCCCAGCCTGCCAGGAAAGCAAAGCGCCCAACCATCATGGCCCGCCCGGCCGGATATTGACCGCCGGCATATACGCTGGGAGCGATGGCACAGCACAGGAATGCAAACCCGGCCAACGCCGCCAGCGCCGCCCCCAGCAGAGTCCTTCTGATCCCCAACGCAGCCCGCTCTCGCCACACACCCAGGTATGCCAGCGCGCCCACGCCCACCGCGAAAGCCACCAGCGGAACCGGCTGCCCACGGAAAGAGAAGAAGGTGAAATCAAAAGCATAACGCAGGGTGGTCAACACGAGTTCAACCGGTCCCGGAGCCGGGGCAATGGCGGCCATCCGCCACTCGTTGGAAGGCGAGCCCATCATCACCAACATGGCCAACACGGACCCCACCAGGGGAGCGGCGCTGAAGCGCAGTACGCGGAAGCGATCTGTGGTTGCGAAGCCATACCCCAGCAGGGCCGCCAGGATCATCAGCCCGGCCTGGGCTGCCGCAAAGGTTTCGGAGAGACCCGCGGCCAGGAAAGCAAACACCCCCAACCCAAGCGCCCAGGCCAGCCGAGGACTGCGGCGGGCCGAAGCCAACGCGCGGCTCATCCAGCCCACGGAAAACAAGAGCAGCGCCAACGGAAGCGTGTAGTGCAAGGTTCCCATGCGCCAGTAGAGTGACTGCAAGCGGTCCACGGCCAGCAGCACATTGAAATACACCATCCACAACGCCGCCAGGCCGATCCAAACCAGCCCAATTTTGGCACGCGCCAGTCGGGCCGCCCCGCGCAACGCATAAGCCCAACCGGCCACCAGCAGAAGCAAGATCAGCGCCGGGAGCAACCGGATGGCTCCCTCGCCAAACCACTCGCTAATCCACACGGGGATCAACGTCGAAAAGCGGTTGCCCGATTCTACATACCAGTTGGCGATCCCTTTCAGGAGTCCAAACTCACGGAGCGTGCCACTGTAGCAGTAATCATCGGCCCAGTAGCGAGCGAACGTGCCCGCCCAGGCATACATGCCCAGCATGAAAGCGAGCAGCGCACTGCCAGCCAGCGCGAAGAATGAAAAGAGCTTTGATTTAGCCATAGCCAGCCTGCATGAAACAATAGACATAATACACCATGCCCCCCACCCAATGCGCCAGATAAGTTCCCCACGCCGCGGCGCGAACTTTCCAATCCGCCGGGAGCGCGCGGGCAAAGTGGCGAATGGAGGCGGCGAAGAGCAAGAACAGGGTGATTTGCGCGCTCCACCGGAAGTTGGCGTGCATTTCGCGCTCGCCGCTTTCCGCCAGGAGATACGTCTGCGCTGCGCCGCCCAGGAAGGCAATCCAGGCCAGTTGCAGAGCGGGCGCGCGGATCACACGGCGAAAATCCACGACCAGCAGCGTCAGGGGAAAGAGTGCCGACAGCAGGAACTTCCACAACAGGTGGTCGGAGAACGCGCTTTCTACCAACAAAGGCGCAAAGGCAATCCCCGAAGAGTCCACTTCGGGAGCGCCATACATCACGGCGGCCTGCCCGCCCAAAACCACCAAGCCGGGGAGCATGGCCCCGCCGAGCAGCATACGCCAATCGATGGGTTTCTTTTGCAGCCAGCGCAGGACTGCCAACGCTGCCAACGCCGGGAGAATGCTCATCGCATAATTCTGCTTGGCCAGCGCGGAAAAAATCATCAGCAACGCGGACAGCGCCACCCAGCCCCAGGTGCTTTTTTGCTCCTCAAAAGCGCGCAGCACCAGAATAAAACTCCACAAGGCCAATGGGCGAAGCAAATGGACAGTAGGGTTATGATAGCTGGCTAGCCCGATGTACCCATAGTAAAAGAAACCATCCAGCGGGGCCAAGAGCATTACCGGCGCGACCAGGGTGAGGGTGAGGGACCAGAACACACGCCAAAACTCGCCGAATCGCCCCGCCAGCTTACCCAACCAGATGTAAAAAATCACAGCCGTCACAGCCTGGGAGGCCACCAGCACGATAATCATACTTTCCCACAGCCCAATACGGTTGCGCGAGGCCCAGTAGATGAACCCGACGCTCAACTGCAAAAGGGGATGGCTCAAGATGTGCGGCGTAACCCGGTCGCGCTGGACTAACTGCATCGTAAATTCGATGTGCGCGCCGTAATCGGTGTCAGCGGGGGGAATCAGGATGCGCCGGTAATAGATCGGCGCGCTGACGGCCACAACCAGAATGAGCAAAATCGTCAGCGCGGCCCAATTTTGCGTTGCCAAAACAGCTTTGCAAGACCAGCTTTTGGCTTTCATTCCTTAAGGCTCCAACAACTTGAGCGGGCTGCGTAAATCGTACAATAAAACACGATCCGACTGCATTAATAATGGGTAATATTCGCTGAGAATCTTGTTTAGATACGGCTGACGCTCCAACTCGTCCATCTTGGTCACCAGGAAGTAATCCATGCCTTCGGTTTGTTCCCGGAACATGGCGATATTCTCGCCGCTCAAATCCACTTCATTACCACCCTGGGACATCATCGCGAAATCATCGGCGTAGAGGTATGCCTTGACATAACGCCAGCCATAATAATGCAGGCGGGTGTTGTAGTCCTCGGTCAGGGCAATGATGTTGCCGTCGGTGGGCAACGCGCTGCCCAACGCTAACCAAAAAGCCGGTTCGGCGCGGAAATCCTGAGCGGTGAGCGGCTTGCGGGCGATAAAAGCTGTATCCGCCAACGCCAACAGCAGTCCGCCTGCGGCCAGCAGCCGCCAGAACCCACCTTGCCGCTGGAGAACATTCCACGCCACCGCCGCCAGAGGAGCCACGCCCAGCGCAATCACAAACACCAGAGGCATGTTGTAATAACTGTGTGAACGGATCAAAGAAGGCACCGTCGCGCCTTCAACAACGTACCCCGCCCACAGCCCTAAAGCCATCCAGCGCCCTTGTTTGGGCAGCAGCAACGCGCCGAACAACCCGGCGTAGAAAAAGACCGGGTTTAGGGCTCCGGTCAGTTTGTGCAGCCAGGCCAGATAGAAGGTAGGGTCTTTGAGCAAATGCAGATAGGGAATGCTCCAGGTTTGCAGGTAACCCGCCCCGCCACCTCCCGGCGCAAGAATGACATAATAAATCGAGGGCACGATCACAGCCAGGGCCAGCGCGACCCAAAAAGGCTTTTGCGCCAGCAGGTGGCGTAGACCAAAAGCAGACAGCAACAGCAAGGCCAGGCTCGGAATCAGGGTGAAGACGGCATAGACCTTGATCAGGATGGCTATGCCCGCGAACACCCCCGCCGCCAGGGCCCAGGGCCACCCTCCACCGCGTTCGGTCCAGCGGTAAGCCGCCCACAGCGCCAGCAAGATGAACAAGATCATAAGCGGCTCGGGCAAAAAGGCCCGGCTGTGCTGCACGCCAAAGGGCAAGAACAGGTAATAAGCCAGGCCTCCCAGCCCCCCGGCTGAGCCCGTCAGGCGGCGCATCAGGTCGTAGAGCGCCAGTCCGCCACCCAGCCAGAAGAGAATGCTGTACAGGCGAGCAATGGACAGATCCACTTTTCCGACCAACAAATACGTGTAACCCACCAGGTGTTCAACAATGTTCGGCTCAAGGATCTGGTAAGTAGAGCCCAGATAGTTGGCCAACCCACGCACCTGGGGATCGGCATCCGGCAAGGCGCGGTAATAGACAGCCCGGGCGATATTGGCCGAGCGCAACTGCCGCCAGGCATGCAAGTCCAGGGGGGGATTATCCAGGGCCACCAGGCGCAGGCCCAGCCCACCCAACAACAGCAGCCCAGCCAGAGCCCACTGCAAAAAGCCGCCCAGATTTTTCAACCGTGCGTTCCGCGATGTCGTCGCCATCATCACCGATTGTACCCCACCTCGCACAGATAAATGGTCGTGCCGCCAATGCGCGTCAGGCGCTGCGCCCCCGCGAAATCAAAGGTGGCGTTCTCCAGGCCGCGATCATCCGCCGCGGATTGCAGGGTTTGGCCCACACTTTCGTTGACCAGGATGAAGGCGCGCTGTAAAACACGCTCATCCAACTGCTGCACGTAGTAACGATCATCTGTGCCGTGCAACCGCAAGTAATACCATAGGGCTGGGCCATCATCCGAGGTAATGACCACACCGTCGCCAGGCTCCAAAAGGGGCTGCAAGTAGAGGGCTATGGTTTCTACATCACCGGGGCCGGGAGATAACGAAGGAAAGTAGCGTAAGGTGCGCTGGTAAGAGAACAACGCCAGCCCCAACAAGGCCAGCCCCAATAACCCGGCCCGCCAACGGGGTGGAATGCGCAGCAGGCGGGCGCCCTCCACCAGCCCCGCCGCCGACCAGACCAGCCAGAAGGGGATGAGGAAGGTCCACAGGCGGGCGTTAGGATCGGGGCGTTGAAGGAGCAGCGCCAGGGCCAGCCAGGCCAGGGTGGTCATCTGCGCCGGAATGCGCACCCGTGAGACTCTGGAATGTAGGATCAGCCCGCCGACGAACCCCAGCGCGAGGATAACCACCATTCCGGAAGGAAGGTCCTTGTTCCACTCGTACCAGGCTCCGCCTAAGCGATCACCGAGGCGTCCAAAAAACGCACCGGCGCTCAAGCGTTGGACGTATGGATTGGCGATCAGAGCGTCTAGCCCGCTGCCCATGACCACGGGCAGATAACACACTGCCGCCAGCAGCACGGTCAGCGCGGCAAACACACCCACATAGATCAGCAGTCGCCCCCGCCCGCCGTAAGCCGGAGCCCCCTCGACCAGGGTGGAAATCACCAGCCAGGCGAGGGTCATGCCAAACGGATAAACAAACACCGGCAGGGTGAACAAACCCAAGGCCCCCAATCCGGCAAACAACAGCCACCCGGCCCGGTTTTTGTGCTCGCGCAGGTAAATGGCCAACCCAAACACCAGCAAGCTGAAGAGAGCTTGGGGGCTATACCCGCGGGCATTGGTGTTGTAATCGATCCAGGTAGGCAGCGCCGCCAACAAGCCCGCCGCCAACAACCCGGTCGGGCGGCTGTAGAAGCGCTTGCCCAGCCAATAAGCCGCCGGGACGCACAATACGCCAGTGACCAGGGCGGGCAGGCGCACGGCCCAGGGCTGCATGCCAAAGGTCTCCGTGCACAACTTGACCAGGATGGTGTGGAAGATGTGGTTGTTGGGTAGGTGGTAGTCGGAGAGCAGATCCCACCACGGGCGGGCAGCAAAGGCGATATAGGTGTAGGTCTCGTCGTGGACCATCGGGTCGCTGGTAAATAATAATCGCGCCAACACCGCGCCAGCGGTTACCAGCAGCAGTCCCAGCAAGTAATGTCTTTCGCCGGGACGAGGGACGAAAATTCTCGCCAACTCGTGCAACTCACCAGGCAGCTCGCGGAGCGCCGGGCCAAGTTTGCTGAGGAAGGGCTGGGTTTTGCGGCGAAAAGCCAGCAACCCCACCAGCGCCAGCAGCAAGCAAACCCCGCCCAAACGCAGCGGCAGGCGTAGTTCGTCCAGGGCAAAGGGGGTCAGAACCTTGAAATTGCCATCCGGCGACAGCCCATCCGCCAACCCTTTAACGGATTCAAAAGGCAACCAGCCAACCGCCGAGAGGGCAACGCCACCCAACAGGCAAACCGCGGTCACCACCAGCCACCAGAACCCTGCCGCTCGTTTCATCCGTCTCACAGGCGCAAGTTCTTGCGCCGCCGTTCCAAATAAGCCTTCTTCAAGCCATCAACGTTGAACAGCAGACTGGCTGCGGCATAGAATATCCGGCGAGTGTCCTTCAGGGCAGGCAGCGGGTGGGCTGCCAGACTCTTGAAATACTCGCTGAGGGCAGCCTTGGGCAGGCCGCCATCCAGCAAGTAAAAAGCTGCCAGGCGGTGGGCTCCGGCCCGGATACGGCGCTCTTCACGGCCGTAAATATCCCGCAGCCCCGGTTCAGATTTCATCCACGCCAACAACTGGAAAACCTCTTCGGCGAAACGCGGAGCCAGGGCCACATTCTTTGCCGCCGCGTGATAACGAGCCGCTGACCAACGCCGGGGCACATAAACCATCTCTGCCCGCTGCGCCAGGCGCAGCCACAGGTGATGATCCAACAACAGGTGGTAGCTGGTATCCAGGAGTCCGGCTTGTTCCAACACCGCCCTGCGCATGAACACACTGGACTGGCCAACGATACTGAAACGCATCAACCCTTCCAGCCCCCACGAACCATAACGCATCACGTTGATCGGCTGACCGGCGCCATCCACCGAAAGCACATCTCCATAGACCATTCCGGCACGCGGGTTGGCTTCCAGAGCACGCACGGCCTCGGCAATTGCGCCAGGCAAATAATAATCATCCGAATTGATCCAGGCTATGATATCGCCCGTGGCGCGGGCAAACCCTTTATTGATTGCCTCTCCCTGCCCGTTGTCTTTTTCGGAAACCCAACCCGCCAGCCGTCCGGCATACCGCTGGATGATTTCCAGACTACCATCGGTCGAACCGCCATCCATCACCCAGTATTCCAGTTCGGGATACTCCTGTTCAAGTACCGATTTTATCGTCTGCTCAAGATAAGCAGCCTGCTGGTAAGAGGGGGTAATGATGGATACGCGCGGGGTCATGGTTTAGAACAGGTCGTTGTAATCAACTTTGGGGAAAATGGCCAGCTTACCACCCACCGTAGCATCCAACACGCGCCGCCCGGCGGATTCGTAGGCTTCTTTGGCCAGGCGGTAGCCTCGCTCGGAGGTTTCCAGGTCGGGCAACTGCCAACGGAAACCCTTTCCAAAATAAGCCCCAGAGAAATGGTTCGGATCATCGCCAGTGGACGTGATGGTGGTGTTGGGCTTCCCCTGGGTGACGAAGTTATGGTCCACCCCAATGAGAATGACCTCCTGAAAACCCATGTAATAGGCAGCTTGCAGGGCTACATTGGTCACCGTGGCGCCCTCCCACAAGCGAACCGTCAGGTCGGTGGAAAAGCGCGGGCCGGTGTAAGTGGTCCACAGGAAATGCAAATTTTCGGCTGGCTGGAGCCACTTACGCGCCCGCCAGGAGAAGAAGCGCGGCATATTCAAGGTTTGCAGGTCGGCAGCGCTCTGCTCAATAACCAGGTCGTTAATCGAGACCAGATAGGTGGTCTGAAAGCCGATCTCGGCGAACATGAGGAAGATGCGGTTCAGGCCAATGGTGAACTCACCTTTCAATTTGCTCATGTCCGTATTGCGCAGGCTGGGGCCGTTGCCAATCAGGAAACAGCGCTCGCCACGGTGAATATCTTTTAGAGCGCGAATGCGGCGGATGGACTCCTGCCGCCAGGGGTGCAGCGCGGCGGAAGGCCACTGCTTGGCGCGGTCCACCGCGTCCAGCGTCTCACCGATGGCCCGCTTGACCGGGACGGGCAGGGCCTTTTTGAGGGTTTCGCTGGCGCTCATTCGGTGCTCAGGCGAGCGGTCGCGCCGCCATCCACGACCAGAGCCTGCCCGGTCATGAACGAGGATTGGTGGTTGTCGGCCAGGAAGTAAATAGCGCGGGCAATCTCTTCCGGCTGCCCCACGCGACCGTTGACGGTCTTGCGGGCCAGGTTTTCCAGGCGGTCCAGAACGTCGCCGCCCGTCAGGCTGCCGCGCTCCATGCTGGCGCGCAGCATGGGCGTATCCACCGCGCCGGGCAGCACCGCGTTGACGCGAATATTGTCGGCGGCAAATTCAATGGCTGCCGCGCGGGTGAGGGCCAGCAGGCCACCCTTACTGGCGGCGTAGGAGGATATGTTGGCCGAGGTGGCAATGGCGTGCACCGAGGAAGTGTTGACAATGGCCCCGCCGCCCCCTGCTTTGAGCAGAGGATAGGCCAGCTTGATGCCCAAAAAGACCGAGCGCAGATTGGAGGCCATGACCGCGTCCCACTCTTCGGGGGTGGTTTCGATCAAGGGTTTGGCAATCTGGATGGCGGCGTTATTAATCAAAGCATCGAGGGTATGAGTGAATTGGCCCGCCTGCTGGTAAATTCGCTCCAGATCTTCCGGCTGGGAAATATCGGCCACAATGTACAGGCCGTTGGCCGGGAAAGGCTCGCCAAACTCGCGCCGATCCACGCCGATGACGCGCCAGCCCGCTTCGGCAAAAACTTTGACCGTGGCGCGGCCAATGCCACCGCCCGCGCCGGTGATTAACATGGTTCGAGATTCTTGTGTCATGTTTGTGCTCCAATCCAAGTGAGGAAAGATAGTTTCTCGCGATACTGTTTGCCCCTCTCCCTAAGGGGGAGGGCAGGGTGAGGGCCGTTTTTTATGGGTATTGATCAATCTCGTTTCACCCTCACCCGCGCCAGCACACTTGCCCTGGCGGGCAGTGCCAGGAAAGCCTGGCGCGATCTCTCCCTAAGGGAGAGGTGAGTCTTGAAAAGCACTCAAACCATTAACGTCCATACCCAACCCATCTAATAAGTTTCGAATGGTATTCCAATGCACCCGCTCCCAGGCCGCCGGGCTGGAGTTGGTGTTGTGCGCCGCCAGCATAACCTGGTCCATGCCGCGCAGGGGCGACTCAGCGGGCAGCGGCTCGACTTCAAACACGTCCAGCGCTGCTCCGGCGATCTTTCCCTGCTGAAGCGCATCTACCAGGGCTTTTTCGTCCACCAATGGCCCGCGGGCAGTGTTGATGAGTACCGCGCCAGGCTTCATCAGCGCCAGCGTTTCGGCGTTGATGATGTGAAAGCTGGTTGGGTTCAGGTCGCAGTTGACCGAAACGAAATCGGCGCGCGACAGCAAATCGGGCAGCGAGGTCATCTCAACGCCAAACTCAGCGATGAATTCAGGCGGCATGGGCAGGATGTCGTTGCCCAGCAGCTTCATGCCAAAGGCCCGCGCCCGGCGCATGACCGCTTTGCCAATGTTGCCCACGCCAATGACCCCCAACGCGCACTCACTGAGAGAGCGCCCGGGCAGCTTTTCCCACACGCCTGCTTTCACGGCGCGATCCATCCACGGTTGACGGCGAGCAAAGGCCAGGATGTAGCCCAGGACGCTGTCTGAAACGGGCAGGGTGAAGGCATTGGGGGTGTTGCGCACCTGGATGCCTAATTGGGTGGCCGAGGCTTTGTCAATCGAATCGATGCCGGTGCCCCACTTGGAAATGACTTTCAGGCGCGGCAGGCAGGCTTGCAACACGCGCAAGGTGTAGCGGTCATCGCCGCACAGAGCCCCGTCAAACTGACCGGCGTAGGCCAACAGTTCTTCTTCGGACATACGCTCGTGCACCTCGGGTACGATCACCTTCAGGCCGTAATGTTCGAAGACCGGGTGAAAGCACTCGACGTAGGGGATCATGTAAGGAGCAGAAAGTAAAACGGTAGGCATACAGTCCTCCGGGCGCAGTTAGGCGCCGCGTTGTTTGAGCAGCAAATCGACGATCTGGAAGGTCAATTCCTCGTCAATGTCCCAGGCCTCGGCAGCGCTGACCTCGAACATATAGGGACGTTCACCCAGGCGGTTGCGGCGCTGTTCCAACGTTTGACGCGTGAACAGGTACACGCAGGAGTTTTCCATGTAGGTAGGGGGCAGGTCCTGTGTGCGCAGCAAAATGGCCGGGTTGTGATTGATGGGCCGGGCGAGCTGGTCCCACAGGCGGGTTTGCAGGCGAGTCACCCCAAACAGAGAGTCGTAGGCGGGGTAATGATCGCGCAGAGCCTGGATGGCTGCCGAAAGCGTTTCGGCGCGTAGGAGCGGATTGGTGGAATGAGTTTGCAAGTACAGGTCGGCGGGCTCCAGGGCGGTATCGTGCAGGAGGATTTCGTTCATGGGGATCGTCCCGGCGCGCAAGTGCTCTGGGCGGTCAATCGTGCCCACCTGGGGATAATGCTGCGCCAACCCCTCCAGTATCACCGGGCTGTCGGTATCCACCACAATTTTGTTCACCTCTGGCACGTTTAATAAAGTCTCGATAATGTGCGCATAGAGAGGTTTGCCGTTGAGCAGGCGGTAATTTTTGCCAGGCACCCGCTCGGAGTGATGGCGCATGGGAACCAGCGCGACGATTTTTTGTAGTTGTTTCATGCTTCAACCCTCGATTAAAAAGGGAGTGGCGTTCAAAATCCCGTCCACAATCACCCGCAATATCTCAGCGTTGCGTGGATCAAAGGCCGTATAAGGCAGGTCCTTCAGCTTGACGTACCCTTGCCAGACACCGTCCTCTTCCAGGAAGGAATCAAACGGCAGCGAGGTTTTGTACAGTTGGTAATAGAGGAAACGGCGCGCATTGCGGCGGAACTCGGGCGGCACCGGGATGGCCTCTGCCGCCAGAAAGGCATCGGCTTGCGCCCGGTAGGCCTGAGGCGTCTCGGGGAAGAACACCGTCGGTAATTGCGTGAAGCGGGCCTTGCCCGCGCACAACACCGCCGCGCCCATCAGCGAGGCTTCCAGGCCAATGGTGGAATTATAGACCATGACAAACTTGGAGCGTTGAATCAATTCATACGAGCTGAGATATTCACTCGAATCGACAAAGGTCACGTTGGGCAAGGCTGTAATCTGGCGATTGGCGGCCCAATCCGCTACGCTCTCGCGGCTGGACTTGCCTGGCCGAGATTCATCGGGATGCGCCCGAATGACAAACAGCGTCTCAGGGTGGGCGCGGGCTGTTTCCAGTACCTGGTCCAGCCAGGCAAACATGTGCGGGAAAACCACATTGGAATGCGGTTGGCTGGTATCGAAGATCACGTTGGTGAACACAGGCACAATCTGGCGGAAGTGAGCGGCTTTCTCCAGGAAAGCGGGGTCCAGGCCGCGCATCTGCGGCCAGAAGCGCACGCCGGCCATGGTAAAGTTGCCCTGCATGCGTTGTTCCAGGTAATGATCCAGGCGCGCATTTTGCTCGTCATTCAGCTCAAACGAGTCGGGAATATCAATGGGGTAAGCCGTGGCCTCACCAGGGGTGAAGTAGGCAGTAAAGGGGCGGAGGCCTACCTCATGGGTGATGACGCGCAAGCCGCGCCGCAAGGCCAGCCAGCGAGCGGTGGCCTCGGGATAGAACTGCCCGTTGAAAATCACCGCGGCCTGGGGGTTGTTTTGCTCCACCAGCGCCTCGAATTCGTCCGCCACCCGCGCCGCCGAAAGAATGTAGTGGCGCAGCATGAAGCGGGTGGGCTCGTCATCCGCCAGGGTGTGGCGGCGCAGCGCCCAACGCAGGGCGGGCAGGCACAGCGGCCCCAAGGGTATCTGCTGCCAGGAAAAGTCCATTAATTCAGACAGATTCAGGTCCTTCAAGGCCGCTTCGAGCGTAGCATTCGGCTGGTTGGTAAACCAGCGCGCTTGCGCATTGCCGTACACCGCCCTGGATTGAGCAATGCACTCTTCGCAGGGCGGCAAAGTCAACGGATTATCGCGGTCGGTGGCCAGCACGCAGCGTGACAACCCCGCCTGGCACACCAGGTGCACGGTGGGCACGCCCGCCAACTGCACCGCCCAACTGGCCAGCAGTTGGTAGGCGGCGTTGAGGCTCATACCCAACAACCGGGTGGATGCATTGAAAAACAGCACCGGTCGAGCGCCCGCTTTCAGCGGCGCATGGCGGGCCACCTGCTCGCTCAACGCAACGATACGCGCATTGCTGCGGCTGTGAACCCAGCGGCGTTTAAGGCCCCGGCTGGCGCGAGTCAACAAGTCATCGGCCATTACTGGTAGCGGCGCAGCTTCTTTAGCGAGGAAAGTTCCGATTCGTACACGCGCTTTTCGCCATCGCCCAAAGAAGCTTCCGTGGTGCGGATATACTTGACCAGCCGCTCGAAACCCTGCGGTTCTACCGAAGCGGCCTGGTCGGAGCCCCACATAGCCCGGTCGAGGGTAATGTGCCGTTCGATCAGGCAGGCGCCCATCGCCACCGCCACCACCGAGGGGATCAAACCCACCTCATGCCCGGAGTATCCAATGGGCACAGGGAACTCGTCACGCAGCTTCTGGATGACCTTGAGGTTTAATTCGTGCGGGTCGCAAGGATACGTGCTGGTGGCATGGGTAAGGATCAGGTTATCGGTTCCGGTGGCTTGCACGGCTTCACGTATCTGCTCCATTGTGGACATACCCGTGGAGAGAATGATGGGCCGGCCCGAAGCGCGCAGTTTCTTGAGCAGGCCGGTGTCGGTCAAGGCCGCCGAAGGGACCTTGTAGGCCAACGGATTGAACTGCTCGAGGAAATCCACAGAAGGCTCGTCCCACACCGAGGCGAACCAATCGATACCTAATTCTTTGCAGTAGCGATCGATCTCGGCATACTCGGCCTGACCGAATTCCATCTTGCGGCGGTACTCGATATAGCTGATGTAGCCCCAGGGGGTCTCGCGCATGATGTCCCACTGGTCGCGGGGCACGCAGATTTCGGGGGTGCGCTTCTGGAATTTGACCGAATCGAGACCGTTGCGATGCGATTCGAAGATCATCTTCTTGGCAATGTTCAAGTCGCCGTTGTGGTTAATGCCAATTTCGGCGGTAATATACGTGGGGTAACCATCACCCACAAAACGATTTCCAATCTTAACTGCTCGAGGCATTTTTACTCCTGTTTGATAACCCTGAGGTTAGTATTTCTAAACCCTAAGGGTCTTAAAGACCCTTAGGGTTTTTTAATATGCGTTAATTAAATCGCGCCAGCAACAAATCACATAATTCGCGCACCGCGCCGTGGCCGCCCTTGCGGCCCAGGACAATATCGGCCTGGCGGCGGGCAAACGGCTGCGCATCGGCCACTGCCAAAGCGCAAGCTACCTGTGAAAAACACGGCACATCGTTGGTATCATTGCCAAGGTAAATGGTGTTTTCAGCGCTCACGCCCAAATCGGCCAGGATGCCGGGTAAAGCTCCGGCCTTGTCTTCGATACCCTGATAAGCCTGAATTTTCATCTTCCGGCAACGCGCCGAAACCACCGGGTTGACCTCGGTGGACAGCACAATGGTTTGCACGCCTTTGTCGCGCAGATAGCGGATGCCCAGGCTGTCGCTGCGGTTGGCCGCCACCGACTCGCGGCCGGTTTCATCGACCCACACGCGGTTATCGGTCAGCACACCGTCAAAGTCCAACACCACCAAATCCACTTTCGGGGGCAGCGGACGGCGACGATTGCGCGGATACACGATCTCTAGATCGCTGTACCACACGAGCCACTCGGAACGAGCCCAATCTTTGGGCGTGTCAATATCCACCGTATAAGCCGGGTCGATATGCACGGGCAAAATGACCTTTCCGCTCATCGTCCCGCTCAAAATGGCCGCCGGGCGGATGGCATCGATGTGCCCGGTCTGCCAGTACACGGGCGGAAGCGCCTGGCGCGGCGCGTTATAAGGCTCTGCGATGCCTTCTACGTCCAGCAAGTTCCGCATGACCCCGGATTGCGGGTCAATACGCCACATTTTGTGCGGATTTTGCCCGGCGGGCACCACCCCGCGCACCGAATCGGCTTCAGGATTCACCAACAGGGTGCGCACGGCCTCATCCACCAGGTCTGGCGGGCGCACCGGCGAAGTGGGGCGCAATTGCACTACCACTTCGGGGTGATAGTTCTCGTGCTCAGCCAGCCAATCGAGGGCATGTTGGAAGACTGGCAGATCCAAGGTGCGATCTTGGGCAAACTCCGCCGGTCGCAGGAAGGGCGTCTCTGCTCCATATTCACGCGCGACAGCGGCAATCTCTTCGTCATCGGTCGAGACGATGACCCGAGTGACGGTTTCGGCTGACAGGCCTGCCTGGATGCTGTAAGCAATCAAGGGGTGCCCGGCGAAATTCTTGATGTTTTTGCGCGGAATGCCTTTCGATCCGCCTCGCGCCGGAATGATTGCCAGCACTTCAGGTTTTACCATGCCGTCCATCCCCCATCGACGATCACGTTTCCGCCCGTCATGTAAGAGGAGGCATCGGACGCCAGGAAGAGCAACGCGCCGTTCATCTCATCTCGTTCAGCCATACGCCCCAGGATGGTGCGGTAAGCGTAATTGCGAGTGAAGGTCTCATCGTGATTGTTATACACGCCACCCGGAGTCAGACAGTTGGCGCGGATCTTCGTCTCGGCGTAGTAGGAGGCGATATATTTGGTCAAGCCCAGCACGCCGGCCTTTGTGGTGGTATAAAAAGCGGGTTTGAACTGCTTGGGCTGGCCGGGTTTCTCGTAGATGCGTTGGTCGGGGGGAACCAGACCGTAAGTCGAGCAAATGTTAATGATGGAGCCGGTCTTATCCTGGGCTACCATCTGGCGGGCCGCCGCCTGACAGCACAAAAACACACCTGTCAGATTCACTTCCATGGCCTGCTTCCACATTTCCAAAGGATAATCCTCAAAAGTGTTGCGATGCTGCCCGGCCTGAGTGGCATCGAACTTGGGGTCCATAGCCGCGCTGTTGACGATGGTGTCCAGTCGCCCAAACTCATCCACACAGGTATCGACCATAGCCTGGACCGAGTCGGGTTGGGTCACATCGACGGCCGCATGGATGACATTCAGGCCTTCTCTGCGCAACTCTTCCGCCACACGCAACGCCGACTCGGCATTCAAGTCGGCCAGCACCACGCCCGCGCCGGCCTGCGCCAGGGTTCGGCAAAATTCCTTGCCCAACAATCCGGCCCCGCCGGTCACCACGGCACCGCGGCCTTTCAAACTAAATTTTTCGAGTACATCACTCATGCAAGCGCTCCTCTCTCAAACGAGAGATTTATTGTCCATCACCGTTGTAAACGACCCCGTAGAGAGCCGTGAGCCGGCGTTCCGTCGCGTCGTCACACATGTAAAAGCTATCGCCGACATCCTGCGCACAAGAAGCCACCGAGAAATACAAACCACAATCGTCGTAACAACTGGCCGCCAGACAGGGGATGCCATTTTCAGGGTAGACCCGGCATTCGTAATCGCAAGATACATTCTTCCCGCGGTCTTCACAGTTGTGCGCGCTATCCCAAACCACCGGCATGAGGGTGGGTTTGACAGCAATCATGATCTTAGACGAATACATCTCGGCGTTTGTTTCAATATCATAGTAAACAATATTGATGTCCGTGAGGAACGTAGGGCGGTTGAAGCCTCGGGCGAACAATCGATCGGGATAGGCCGGATCAAAATAGCCAACGTAATCGAAGTTGTCTACCTTTAGTTTGTAATTCTTCCGCACCCCAGGAATCTGTAAGACCAACAGGTAATTTCCCGGTTCTTCGGAATACGAAATCACTTGAGCCTGGTCAAACGCCACCGCGGGGGTCGGCGTGTTCGACGGCGTGGGCGTCAGACTGGGAAGCGGCGTGGGTGTTACCGAAGGGGTGACCGTCGAAGTGGGTTCTGGTGTCGCGGTTGAGCTGGGGCGCGGAGTCTCGCTAGGCGGGATCGGGCTGGCCGTCTGAGTCGGCTCGGGCGTGGCAGCGGGCGCGCAGGCCGCAGCAAAGATTGCGACCAACAGTAAGATCGAAACAAATATCAAACTCTTTTTCATCATTTACCTCACAAGGGGCCGGCTTCGTGCGCCGGGCAACCGTTGATTATAACAAATCTTAGTGACAACTCGGGAGAAGCATGGCAGCTCGTTAAAATTACGAACCCTAAGCCCGCAATCTCGCTTACACGCCCTACGGCGTTGTGTCTTCCGCAGGCTCCGACTCCGCCGGAGCGGTTCGGTAGGCCGCTAACACATCCCAACGCACGTTGGGCGAGTCTTTTAAGAAATACATGGCGTGTTTATTGACCGTAACCTTCTCATAATTGGTCAGGTAAGGCATGAACTCATCGTCAGTGTAACGTTTGAGCTCCACCAACACATCCGGCTGATAGCGCCCAATGGAAATGGAATAATCATACTTGTAATGTCCGGGCTGGAGGAAGGTTAACGAATCCAGGTCCGTAGGAATCTTAACATTTTGACGAGCAATCTCGTAATCTGCTTTGCCCATCATGTCGTATGAGAAGCGTTCCGAGAAATAGGCTACGTTGCCTGCCGCGCCCACCAGAATCTTCGCATTTGGGGTGGTCAGACTTTTGACCAACAGACCATCGACGGCGTAACGCTGGCTGCCCGGAGAGAAGACGGTGGGCTGAAGCAGCAGCCAATACTTGAGCGAGTTGCCATCCAGCAGAGTGTTGAAGTTGACCAGGCTGAGGAACACAAATCCCGCCAGACATAAATTGACCATCGGAGTCACCCAGCGGCGGGCTTTTCCGGCAAATTCTTTCAGACCGTGCGCCTTGAGCAAATCAAACAGGTACACGGATGTCATTGAGAAAAGGATCATAAAAAAGGGCATGCCCAGGGCAATGAAGCGATTGGCCCCACCGCGGTGCTCCCATGCGTCACCGCCTACGTACACGCTGTAAGCGCATTGACTGAGGAACATCAGCATGGTCAATAGGGTGAAGCGGTCGCGTTGGAAAGCAAACACCAGGAAAGGCACCGCCACAAACACCGGCCCCAGATTCCAGGCAAACTTGGCGAACACGTACAGGCCGCGTTTGATTCGCAAGAAAGTGTCCATGCCGGTCATTTTTAAGTAATACGTGTTGGGTAAAGGATCGCCGTAGTACCACAGCCGCAGCAAAGTTTGGCCGCCCAAGAAGACAGCCAAACCGAGCGCGCCCCAAAGCAAGTGTTTGCGGCGATTCACCTTGTCAAACCACAATAGGAAAGCCCAAATGACCAGGTAAGCCACGGCCATATCCAGGCGCACCAACATGCCCACGCCCAGGACAAGGTAAGGGGTGAGGCTAAACGATTTCCCGGGCCGCGGGCGGATGGCCAGCCACGTGCCCCACAGGGTGAGCAGAAGCAGGATGCTGACCTCGGTGCCCAGCAGGCTCCAATTGCTCAACGGGTAGTAAAAAGCGGTCGTGAAAACCGCCAACAGCGTGGCCCAAGGATTATTGCCGGTGATAAACTCGGTGATCTTCTTCACGTACACCAGCGAGAGGATTACAAAAACCGCTCCGCTGATTTGAATGAATAAGGCCATCTTGGAGTAGGCGACTGGCAGCAGGTGGAACAAGGCCATAAAGGCCACCCATAACGGATTGGTGAAGCCTTCTACACGCTCGCCGCCCGCATTCCAGACCGGCCCCGCCCCCTGAGCCAGATTCCGGGCATACTGCATCGAGATGGTCGCGTCGTCAAAGAGGATGAAGATGCGCTCACCCTCATACACGAAACTGCTCTGGTAGATAAAGATCGCGGCATAGACTGCGTACGCGACCAGGATGACCAGCATGGCCCAGGCGACCCATTGAGATGGTGATTTGGTTTTCTTCATATTCAATGCTCCCACAGCAATTATGCCCCGGCGATCATCTGGCGAGCCACAAGGGCCAACTCCAGGGCGCGGACTCCATCGTGCAGCGTGCAGCGTGGCTCAGCTTCGCCGCGAGCCACGGCTAAAAAGTGCTTCGTCTCTTCCATGAACAACCAGTTGCGCTCAAATCCTTCCGGCGCAGAAAAGACCTGCCAGTCGGTCTGACCAGCCTGGAACAGGGACAACGCCGCGGTGGCGTTATCCCAACGCAGCGTGCCCTGGGAGCCAATGATTTCCAGAGTGTGGGTAGGAGGCTGCTGGAGGTAATCCAGATGCAGGCTGCCTACCACGCCGCTTTCAAAACGCATACCGATTTCGGCGGTATCCTCCACATCCAGGCCCAGGCCCAAGGCGCCTCCGGCGGCCCATTCCACCCGAGTTTCTCCCAACAACCAGCGCAGGTAATCCAGTGGGTGGGTGAGGGTTAGTACCACGCCCCCGCCCAGATCAGCGCGGGCTGCGTATCCCTGGCGGTAATCCTCCCAGGGGTGCCAGTTGGGCAGGTATTCGCCCCACTGCGCGCGGACCGCCACCGGGCGGGCTGTGGCCCCGCCCGCCAGCAGTTCGGCGGCTTTGCACAAGGTGGGGTGAAAGCGCAGTTGGAAGCCGACCAACAACTTGCCGCCGCCACGTTGTAAAGCAGCGTGAAGAACGTCCAGGCGTTCCAGCGTATGCGAGACCGGCTTTTCCATCAAGATGTGACAACCTGCTTCGGCGGCGGGAATGGCTACATCCAGGTGTAGGGCGGTGGGGTTAGAGATGACCACGGCCTGGGGTTTGTGCGCCAGGGCAGCGGCCAGGTCGGTTTCCACCGGGAAGCCGGCAATTTCATCATCGGGCAAGGTGCTCCGCCGCGAGCGGTAGAGCACGATATCACGCTCGCCCAGGGCCAACAAATTGCGCATATGCCGCCGGCCAATCGAACCGTAACCTGCAATAAGAATTTTAATCACCACTCCTCCATCATATCCCTACAAAACACCGTATCTGACAATTATCTTCTCTTTCTCTGCGTCTCTCTGCGTTCTTTGCGCCTTTGCGGTGTCTCTTCTTTTATCAACGAGCTAACCGCAGAGGCGCAGAGGGCGCAAAGATTCGCAAAGAAAATGTAGAGAAGATAAAAGATTAGACCTAGAGGCCGTTTACGCGCCGCCGAATACCACCTTTCACTAATTGCTCAACGTTGAAGTTTATCAACAAACCCAATCGACACCCTGTCAATCTCAAATAGGATAATAATTGTGCTTCATGAATCGGGAGTAGATGTTCCACTGATTTCAATTCAACAACTACCAAGCCCCCCAAAAGAAAATCGACCCGAAAACCAGCCGGAATACTCAAATCTTTATACTTCAGTGAGATTTGCTTTTGCCGTTCAAAAGGAATTTTTCGGAGAGACATCTCATGCGCCAGGCATTCTTCGTAAACCGACTCGAGGAGTCCAGGGCCCAAGGCTCGGTGGACCTCAATGGCTGCCCCGATGACTTTCTCTGAAATGGCGTTTTCAGGAATCGTCTGTTCGGCCATAATTTTTCCTGCTCCCACTCCTCTGATCATGAACGGCTGCCTCTTCTGTTCCAGAATTTCTCTTTCTTCTCTCCGCGTCCTCTGCGTCTCTGCGGTTCCTCTTCCTTTTCATCAAGAACGCCGCAGAGGTGCAGAGACCGTAAAGGAACGCAGAGAATGCGTTTTACTTAACCAACGACCTCAAGTATTCTCCAGTCCTTCTGCCAGCCGAGCCATCCATGAACGTACATTCATCCTGGATGAATTTGCGCCGAATTTCGCTCTCGGCCATTGGCTCGCGCAAAGCCTGATCCAGGGCAGCTTTTAACCCGGCCTGGTCAAACACCACCTGCCCGGCCCCCGCCTGGCGGAAGCGCTGATGCGTGGGCCACTCGCCAATCTCGGTTAGCGACAGCGAGAATTTGCCCGGCGTGTTCCAACCGCCCGGCACATCGATGCACACACTGATGATCGGACGATCATGGATGGCCGTCTCTACCACCATCGTTGAATATACTGTCAGGAACACATCCGAGTAGGCCATCATCGAAGCCTTCTCGGGCATGTCCTCGCCGGAATAATGACCCAACTCGCCGCCCAACGGCACCGGTTCCACCAAATGCACGTGGGGCATGTCACGGATCAATTCGCGCACCCGGTTGGCCTCGCCCTCATACAACGATCCCGGCATGAAGTGATTGGGGTGCAAGCGGATCAACAACTGGCAAGGCTCAGCCAGCGCCTCGTTGTCAACCAGTTCGGCCAGGGCAGCGATATTCGCGTAATTGGGCGAAAAAGTCACAAAACTGCACGCAAACGAAAGTAGTTTGCGCTGGGGATCCAGGCCGTGCATCGCAAAATACTCGTCGCGGGACAAAAGCCATTCCTTCCGGAAATAACCGTCGTAGGTGGGGATCCCGCCGACGTTGACCTGCTCAGGAGACCAATCCGAACCCAACACCAGTTCTTGCTTTTGAATTTCCGACCAACAGTTAATCCACTTGACCGGCGCGCCGGGCAGGCGGTAGCTGGAGGGATTGTCCCAACCGACAATCACCGCGGCGGTATCGATACCGCGCCTGGCTGCCTCGCGCAGCAAGTAGCGATCCCAGCGCCAGCCGGGAGTGCTGGCGATGACCAATGAGGGTTGATATTTCTCAAACAGATCGGCGTAAATATCGGGCGTAAAGCGGCGCTGGGAGTTGATCAACCAGCGGCGGGCCAGGCGAGACTTGCGCAGCACTTTGGTCAGCACGCGAATGAGGGGCATGATCTGCTTGCCGCGCGGCGAAGCCTCGTGGCCCATCTGGCGCAAGTGTCCATCCATTGCGTTGGTGTTCACTCGATCCGACCCGCCCATCCAGCGCAGGAAGTGCGTCCAATGCTGGAGCGAATGCGACTGCGTTTCAAAGTACTTGCGGCACTCCTGGAAGCGCAGCCCTTCCACGTGCAGGCCGGGCCGCTCGAACTTGTTCGCAATCTGCTCGCGGATGGCGTCATCCGTCAAAACCACCACATTGAGACCACCTTCCAGCAAGGTCGGCAGCACATCTGTCTGCAAGAAGTACACCAGCGAGAGGCCGTGGTCGGCAGAGATAAAGATCGTCTTTGACTCAGGCATTCAACATCCTTGGCGATCAGCGGTCGTAGTAAGCCCGGAAGATCGCATCATAAATTCCTAACAAAACACGCTTGACGGGCGGAAAATCGAGCACCGGTTTTTCGCGCGACTTGTCAGCGACTTTCCTGCGGGGCTCGCCCGGCAGGGTATTACTCATATTCATCGCCAGTGGGTCTGAAACCATCAAACGCAGCAGCCCGGCGGCATTCATACGCTCGTCCAACTGTTTGACCTGGCCCATGGGGCGATCCATCTGGAAGGGGAGAAACTGTTCCAGCACACGCTTATAGGCGGCGAACTGCCAGTGGGAGGCCCCGGCAAAAGCCGTCACCCCGTGGTAAGTCAGGCGCACATCTTCTCCAGACTCAAAGCGCTGCCGAATATCCGCTTCATCCTGTCCCAGACTCAGGTCAAAGTCTCGAATCGTCTCCCAGGGTACGAGCCTGCCAGTCTCTACCTGCGCGTCAGACTGGGACTCAGCCCACTGCCGTGTGGCGGAATAAACCTCCGGGCGGGTGCGGAAGGGCCGCGCCGTGACCATTCCCACATTGGGGAAGGTCTCCAGCAATTCCACCGAACGAGACAACCAGCCCGGCGAGAACAGGCAGTCGTTATCTGTGTAAACAATGATCTCGCCAGGCGCGCCGGCCAGGATCATGTTCCAGGCTCCACCCTTCCCCAGGTTTTTATCCGAAAGGATCAAATATTGAATGTGCCCAGCCTCGTACTCATCGGTCAAATATTGACGCACCTCGGGGCAACTGGCATTATCAAATACCAGCAGGTCATAGGGTAAGTCGGCAGTCTGGATGATGCTACCCAGGCAGGCTTGCAACACCTTGAGCATGTCGGCGTAAAACCCGCTCAGGAAGGGAATGTAATTCAACACCGCTACGGTAATGCGGGCCGGCTTGGCGACTTCTTTTACAAACTTGGCGGGGTTTTGGCCAATACGCATCATTTACCTCGCGGATAAAATACCGTACAAATTATCGTACAGGCGGGTCAATATTTTTCGGCCCTGCGGGCGGCGGCTGATCCAATCCAGGGCCTTCCAAACCAGGTTGTTTTTTGCGGCCCGTGGCCGAGATGCGGTCAAAGCCTGCTCCGAGTTCGGAAGCTTTAGGTGAGACAATTCCTCGCGCAGTTCCTCTTCCAGCGTGTTGCCCATGTGGTACAGGTACGGCACGGTGGTGGTCAGGTGCAGGTACCCGCGCCGGTCGATCTCGGAATCCTGGTAGGTATCTTCCTTGCGGCTGAGCTGCAACGCTGACGGAAGCGGCAGGATTTCGCGCAGCACTTTGGTCCGGGCCAGATACTGCTGGTGCGAATTACCGCCCATCATGGCCTGCACGCCAGTCTGCGTGTCGGTCACCCGGTCAAGGAGCATGGTGGCGTACTTTTCCTTGCGCTCACCAGTAATTCCGCGTGCGCGACAATACTCCTCAAAAATCCAGGCTTCCGGCTGGGTCTGGTCAAAACGATAGCGTGGGTTATTGCTCTGGCGGAAGGCGGTGTTGCCCTTGTCCACATCCCAATCGGGGAAGATGACAGCCGCGCCAATCATGCCACAATTGGGGAAGGCCTGTTCAATTTTCCAGGACTCTTCTAGCCAGCCGGGACGGAAAAGCATGTCCGAGTCGGCAAAACAGATCCACTCGTTGGGCATGCCCCCCAGAATCATATTCAGCGCGCCGGTCTTGCCCAGGTTGTGCTCCGAAAGCACCAGCCAATCGATCCAGCCGGCCTCGTGCAGCTTGACCAACTCTCGCTTCACCTCGGGACAACTACCATTATCGAACAGGAGGTAGTTATAGGGTTCAGGAGTGTACTGACGCACGCTGGCAAGATGATGCCGAAAGACTTCCCAAGATTGGGCAAAATATCCTTCCTGCATAGGAATATACAGCAGGCTGGCGATGCCTAGCTTTTCCGCCTGGTAGGCGGGGATATCCTTCTTGGCCGGGTTTTGTCCCTGTCTCATCACGCCTCCTTCATGGCTGCCTTGCGCGCATCCTGGCGAAACTCGCGGTAGGCTTTTTGCGGGTGGAAAAAGAAATAAAAGGCCTGCGCCAGGGAATACGAGTGCAATTTGACCAGCGGGAAGATCTCTACCTCGCGCCAGAAGCGTTTCCAGGACAGGGCCGGGCGACACAGCTCGCCGCCGCGCAACACATGACTGGCATCGGGCAGTTCGAAGATAGCACGCTTGCCCCCCGCCAGGCGCACATTTTCATCCGTCTCGGGCAGCTTGTAGTGCGGCTGGCCGCCGGGCAGATGGCTGTAATCATGGTTTTGGTGAATGATGGTGACGGTGAGACTGGAATCCACCACCGGCCAACCACGGGCGCGGCCCGAGTAGATCATCCAATTGTCCCACCCGGCCCGACCGATTGCGAATGTAGGCATATCCGCAAAGCATTCCCGTGGGAAGATGAAATAATCCGAGCCCGAAGCGCGATGCAATTTTCCCTGGCTGAAGGCACGTTCGCGCAGCGTCTGGGGCCAGCCGGGGGTAAACTGGAGCGGCTCACGCACGTCCAAATCCCAACGCTGCCCTACCATCAGGAAACGCGGAGTCAGTTCCAACACCCGCCGGGCGTGGTCAACCATGTCGGGGAAGAGCAAAATATCGGCGTTGACACAACCCAACAGCGGGCTGGTTGAATTCTGCCGGGCCAGTTCAAACATGGAAGACACCAACGGCGTGCCATTGGCATTGCGCTGCACCTGAGATATATGGCGCGCGCCTAATTCGACCGCGGCTTCCGCCAGCCCTTCCTCATCACCCAACAAGAGCACCTCCACCTCGGGGCCCAGATTGAGCCAGCAACGGATGGCGTTCCGCTGAATGGTCGCAATATGCGGATTGGTGAAGGGCTTGGGGGCGGTGAACAGGGTCAGGATGGGCATGTCGTCACTCCATGCGGTTATCGACATCGGTGGCGGTTTTGTGTTGTACGCCAGCGTTCATGTCAGCCAGCTCCGGCTCGCGCTGGAACAGAGCCTGCACTTCGCGCCAGGAGAAATCCATACGACCCTCGAACCGTTCCACAACTACGCGCAGCAAATCCAAATCCTGGGGCGTATCCAGGGTCCAACGCAGGCTGCCATAATCAGGCGCGTGGTGCAATACATGGATCTTAAAACGGCCTTCCTTATCGTAGAAATAGGGCATGACATGCTCGCGCTCGAATTTCTCAGTGGCTTCTCGCCAAGCCAATTCCAGGCAGGCCGTCGAGCACACCTCGGTATCCAATCCAATCGGGTAGGTGCGCTTCCAGGGCGGCGGCAGACGGTTGGCAGCAAAATCGGCTCCGCTGCGCAAGTATTCCTGCACGGTCAGGTCGATCAAACCGGGGTCAATGAAAGGGCAATCGGCTGTGATACGCACGATCACGTCGGCTTTATATTTGCGGGCAGCCTGATAAAAGCGATCTAACACATCGAACTGGCTGCCGCGGAAGCAGTCATAACCACGCGCCGCGCACAGCTCGGCAATGGGATCATCGGCCGGGTCGTCGGTGGTGGCCACCACTACCTGCGAAACCGTCACAGCCCGCCGGGCGCGCTCTACGCACCACACCAGAACGGGGTTGCCGCCCAAATCTTTGAGTACCTTACCCGGCAAGCGGCTGGAGCCCAGCCGGGCTTGAATCAACGCCACTACCTTCATTTCACCCGCGCACCCTTCACTTGTTGGTATGTTTGCAGCAATTTTTGGAAATTCACCGACCAGTTGGCGCGCCGCTCTGCCAATGCTCGGGCTGCGCGGCTCTGCCCGGCCAGCCCTTCCAAGTCTCCAGCCGCGCGCAAGATGCCTTCCGCCAGTCCATTGGCGTCGCCATCGGGGAACAAGGCTCCCACCGATTCTTGCGCGCCCATCTCCACCCATTCGCGGTTACCAGGAATATCCGAGACCAGCACCGGTAGGCCGCTGGCCAGCGCTTCCATGAGCGAGACCGACGAACCATCTGAGTGCGACGCGCTGATGTACAGGTCAGCCGTGTGGTACATACCGGGTAAATCATTTTGGCTCACTTGCCCGCCCAGATGGACAAAGGGGTGCAATTCCTCGCGGTGCATGAGCTGCTGAATCTGCCCAGCCAGCAATCCGCTGCCCAGCAGAATCAGGCGCAAGTCAGGCCGCCGGCGCACCGCCTGGGCAAAGGCTTTGATAACCACATCCACACCGTAGATTGGCTCCCAGGAACGCAGCGACAGCACCACAAAGTTCTCTTGCCAGCCCAGGCGCTGGCGCAATCCGGACTGGATCAGATCCTCACCCGCAGGCTGGAAGCGAGCCAGGTCTACGCCCCAAGGGAACAGGGTGACTTTCTCGGCAGGAAAGCCAAAGTCGACAGCGGCCTCTTGCACAGCCAGGCAGTCTCCTACCAGCGCATTAGAGCGCCGCAGTGTGGTACGCGTTACCCATTTCATCCACCCCGAGCTGTAAGCTTCTTTGAGTAAATCTGAGCCCCAGGACATGCTGACCAGCGGTTTGGCTCCAGCCAGGGCGGCAATGAACGCGCAGCTTTGCAGCGGCCCGGCATGGATCACATCTGGCTGCGTCTCACGAAAAATGCGGCGCAGTTCCAGAACACGGGCAGGCAAGTCACGCCAGGCAAAAGGCCGTTGTCCGCCTCCCCAGGGTATCTGCTGTACGGCGAGTGGCAAGGCGCGATCTTCGCGCTGCGGACCACGCCGCTCGAGTCGCAGTGAAATGACCTGCTGGCCGCTTTCGGCCAGGCTGGACAGGAAGCGATGATCGTGCGGGGTGTAATCGCGGGTGAAATACAGAATCTTCAAAGAAGCCTAACCCAGGTCGGTCCAGCGCAGCTCCTGACCATCTTTCAGGTCGTTGAGCAGTCGCTTTCCGAGCGCTTTATTGAGATCATAAGGCATGATTGCCTCGCGGGGCGCGGGACGCAGCACCTTGAGATCGGCGCGGGTCAGCACAGTTCCAGCGGGCAGGGCACGCGCCGCACGCAAGCAGCGCCGCTGGACCACCACCGTTTCTTGCTCATTACCCGCTACGAACTTATCCGCCGAGCCCAAGGCTCGCTCCAGGCGGCGCGTGTTCTCTACCATGTCGGCCCAATCCTTGGGGTTCATGGCGAATTTGTGATCGGGACCGACCCGATCATTGTCATCGGTGAAATGCTTCTCCACCACCCGCGCGCCCAGAGCTACGGCGCCCAACACGGTGGCATGTCCAGGCGTGTGGTCCGAAAGGCCCAGAATCAAATCAGGATACATCTGACGATAGGTCTTGAGCACGTTGAGGTGAATGTGCTTGAAGTTCTCCAAGCTGGCAGTGTAGTTCGTATTGCACTGCATCAACACCAACTGCGGGTTGATGGAAAGAATCAAGCGCACCGCCGCGGCCACTTCCCCAATATCCGAAGCGCCTGTTGCCAGCAACACGGGCAAGCCCTTGCGAGCAATGTACTCAAGCGCTTCAGGCCAAGAGACCTCGCCCGAACCAATCTTAATGGCCGGGACAAAGGGGACCAGGTGGTCGGTGGCTTCAAAATCGTAGGGCGCGGAGAAGAAATCGATTCCGACTTCGTCACAGGCAGCTTTGAGTACGGGCGTCCACTCAAAAGGAATGGAGGCCCCGGCATACACTTCAAATACAGACTTCTTCCAACTGGATTGGTGCGACTGCTGTCCGCCCAGAGATTTGAAGCCATAATCCGAAACAATTTCTGGGGCGCGAAAGTTCTGGAACTTGGCAGCGTCTGCGCCGGCCTCGGCTGCCAGGCGGATGAGCAGTTTGGCCCGTTCCAGGTCACCGTCATGATTCGCGGCGATGTCGGCGATGAAATAGGTGGGGCGATCATCCCCAATCACATGTTTGCCAATCGTAATTTCCATTGGTTCCTCGCTTTTTCGCTGTCAGCTTTTCGTCATCTACTCTCTTCTCCGCTCGGGAGAAGGGCCGGGGTTGATGGTCTTTTACCTTGCCAGCCGCTTAATTTGCTCGGCGTGGCCCGCCACGTACAGGGCGTGCAACCGGGCAATCCCTTCAGCCTGGACGGGCATGCGCCTGCCTAGAGCTGCCTCCAGCTTGTCCACGCGCATGGTCAAATTGGGCGAGCGCTTCGCCACCAGGCCCGAATCCTCAACCGAAATCGGGATAATCAGGTTTTCGTCCAGGCCAAACTGGCGGGCCAGAGCCACTCCGAACTGGTATTTGCTCTGAGCGTCGCTGGAGAAGACGTGATACACCCCATGCAAACCCTTGTCGAGCATTTCCATCACCGTGTCCGCCAGGTCGTTCACCAGCATGGTGCAAGAATACACGTCCGTGAAGCCGTTCACTCGTTTTCCAGCAGAAAGGTTATAGAAAAAGAACTCGCACAAGCTGCGCTGCCCGCGCAGGCTCCAGCCGTAAAAAGTCACCCTGGCGATGACTGCCTGGGGGTTGGCGGAGTGGACGTTCTTCTCCCCAGTCAATTTGTCAGCGGCATACACGCTTTGCGGATTAGGCTCATCTTCTTCAATGTAATTGCCCCGCAGCCCGTCAAACACGGCATCGGTAGAAATGTGCGCCAGGGGAATATCTCGCCGGGCGCAAACCTCGGCCACCTCACCGGGAAGTTGCGCATTCAGTCGCGCCGACTGAGCTGGATCCTTCTCACAGATGTCGATGTTGGCCTGCGCCGCGCAGTGCACCACCGCATCGGGTTTGATCTGCTCCACCAACCGCGCAAAGACTCCCGTTTGGGCCAGGTTGGCCTGCAAAACGGTGAAAGGCGCGCCGGTTAACGGATGACTGTTGGTCACCCCGGTCACCTGGATGCGCTCGCATTCCTGCAAGGCCAAATTCAGGCCCAGCAGTCCGCTTGCGCCGGTGACCAAGACGTGTTTCATTCCAGCTTGCCTTTCTGGCGCGCCTCTTCAATGGGGCGGATCATCTCCCGGATCTGATCGATGCTCAGCCACTCCGAGTTATTGTTGCTGGCATAACGGAAACCATCGGGCAATAATTTTCCAAACGACCCGGTCCCGCCGGTGATCAAGACTACTTTATCATTCCAATTCATGATTGCTCCTCGATCGAAGCCTAAGGTTTCTTAATCACAATCATCGGGTACTGACCGTTCTCGCCGTACCATTGCGGGTTGCGCTCTTCCGCGTTATACAGCAAACGCAGCCACAGCTTGCCGCCGGTCAGGGTGTGAATGAGGGCGCGCAGCCAGCGCACACTGGCACTGCGCCAGACCAGAATTTGCACGTCCATCCGGCTGCCCAACTGTTCGCGCAGCCATTCGGCGTTCAACTTACGAACAAACGTACCGGTGGGGGCGGTTTTCTGCGCCGATGCTCCAGATTGCCTGGTTTTCTTTTGCGGAGCGGGCTTGCCACGCAGGCGGGCAATCCAGCCGCCCACGGCTTCGGCCAGATCCACCAGCCACGTCCAGCGGCGCATGAAGGGCGAATCCGTCCAGCCGTTAACAATCACCGCCGTGCTGGTCGGGGCCAACACCCGGTACAGGTCGTGGTAAGCACGCGTCTGATCCTCCAGGGGGAGGTGGTGCAGCGTATGCAGCGAAACGATACCGTCAAAAACTTCTGGCGCAAAAGGCAGACTGGACACATCCGCCACCACGTACAGGCCGCGCTCCTTCAGGCGTGTGCGCGCTTCCTGCAAGGCCACGATGGAAATATCCGCGCATACCCGGTAGGCATAATCTTGCGAATAAGTCAGGTACTCGGGATACTGCACCGGACCCGAACCGGCGTCCAGCAGGAAACGTCCCTGAGGCTTCAAATGACGCTTGACGCGCATATGGCAGCGGTGGATGTACTCGGCGGAAACCAGGCGCAGGTCCTCGTAACGCGCGTTTTGATAGAGGTCGCCGGCTACTTTTTGCCAGCCAACCTGATCGTAAAATTCGCGAACCTGCTGCTTGACCTGTTCCTCACTCATTCCTGCGCCTGCAAGATCGACTTCCAATCCACGGGCTCGCCCAACAACGAGCGGAAGGTAGCCCCGTACTGGCTCATGCCCTCTTCACTCAACACCGAGTCTAGCGGGCGGGCGCGATAATCCTCCCACACACGGACCAGGTGCCAAGGGAAGGGGCGGGGGTAATTGAAAAAGAAGTGATACGCGTATTCCCAGGCGCTCTCGACCTGCTCACGGGTCAAGCGGAACGAGTCCGGTTTCGTCAAAATTTGGCCAAGCAGTTTGAAGTAACTGACCCAGGAATCGGGATCATGGGTAAATCCGCGCCCACGGTAGTGCGTCTCACCACTGACAATGACCGGCACGCCATACATGGCCATTTCCATCCCCACCGTGGTGGTATATACCAGGCCTAGATCGGCAGCCTCAACCAGGTCATAGGTGTTGACCTTCTCCTTCGGGCCGATCAGACGGATATGCTCGGGTAGGCGCGGCAGCACCTGGCGTACCACATCCGCCATCGATAGACCGTGGGTGAGCACTTCGCCGGGATGAACGCGAATGACCAATTGGATTTCTGGCCGCCCGGCAAAATACTGCACGGTGCGTGAGATCCATTCGGCCATGCTGGACGAAAACACCTGCCGGCCCAGCGTCAGGCTGTCACCCAGCACGTTGGTCGCCAGGAGCACCAGGGGGCGGTCGTCCAGGCCCAACTCCGAGCGCACCTTTTGGCCGCCTTGCGCGGGGGTATCCTGCCAGCGGCGCGCGAAATTTTCCCACAAGGCGCCACGCTGACGAGCCATGAACAAAGATCGCATCCGTTCCAACTGGTCATCGCTGAGTTTATGACCATTGTTCGCCGCCCAGAGTTTGTCGGTTTCCTGGCGCATCACCTCAGAATTCTGCGCCAGCCAGATGCGTTGGCGCTGGTCGCCAAATTCATACGTAGTGGTGGTGATTCCCAAATAACGAGCCACCCGGTACACCACGCCCAATTCCTGAATCGTACCATTGGGCACAATGACCACATCAGGACGGTTGGCCTTCAAGTAGGTATACACATTGCGAGCGATCTCGGTGTTGCGCTCGAGGCGCAGGTTATAAATCTCGCTCTTGGTGTCCACCTCTTCCACCTGCAGGGTGTACTGCGTGTCATAATTGGACACCAAGCGAACCGCTTCCATGACATCCTCAGGCAGGCGCGTCACGGATGGCCGCGCTGGCAGGAAGGAAACCGCCTCCACCAACGGGCCAGCCCCGCTGAGCACCTTGCGGGCATAGGCGTTCTGACGGCGCAGGTCAAAGCGGTTGATCGGCTCACGCCATTCGGCGTAGGGCAAGTATCCCAAGGTCACGTTGTGACCCTGAGCCGCCAGGCTAACGCCCAACAGCGCTGCATGTTCGATCCAATAATGCAGGGTGGCAAACAGGAACACCTTCTTGCCTACCGGAGCTTGCTTGCGTAGTTCGGTGGCTTGAGCCATCAGATCAGGAAGTTCGGCTTGCAGGTGCTTCAAGGTGAAGCGGGTTTGAATCGGCTTTCCTCCCTGGCGCAGCAGCCAATAAAGCTCGGCGGTGAAGGGAATCTGCCCAAGGAATTGTTTAATGACCTGTTTTCCTGCTGCTTTCATAGTTAGATCACCTCAATCTGCCAATCCAAACGCGGCCGGGCCGAACCCAGGCGCGGTTCAGGCCAGTGCATGCCCGGCGCGCCGGTCGCATCGACCGTGAAATTGAGCGCCTGCTCGTCGTGGAAATAGCGCCGCACGCGAAACGAGCTGGCATTCATTCCCACCACATAGCGCCCTTCGTTGAGCAAGTCCGCTGGAACTGTGCAGCGGCTGCGGTAATGGCCGGCGGCGCGCGCCGGATGCTGCTCAAAACGCTGGGGGTCGTCGGTATCAAACGAAGTGAAGATAAACTCCCCGCGCGTACTCATCAGGTAAAGTCCCACCCGCAAACCGGTGATGGGCGCGTCCAACTGGTACTCCATCTCGATTTGGAACGGCTCGGTTGAGCGCACCGTGTCGACAACCTTACCCTGACCACTGAGCAAGCGGATCGCCAGTGGGCGGAACGGAGCGGCATCGGCAGGCACCTCGTCGGCATCCCAGGTGCGCTGCCCTTCCTGGGCAAAACCCTGTGACAGATAGTAATCTACCGCCTCGGGGGTGGGCGCGCGCATCTTGAGGCGGCCTTTCTCGATCACCAAGGTCTCTTGCGTCAGACGCAAAATGGCGGACATGTTGTGACTGACGAACAGCACGGTGCGCCCCGCTTGGGCCACGTCACTCATCTTGCCCAGGCACTTGCGCTGGAATTCAGCATCTCCCACGGCAAGCACCTCGTCCACCACCAAAATCTCCGGTTCCAGATGCGCAGCGACGGCAAAGGCCAGGCGCAGGTACATGCCGCTGGAGTAGCGCTTGACGGGGGTGTCGATAAACTGAGCCACCTCTGAAAATTCGACAATCTCGTCGAATTTTCGCTCGATCTCACTACGGCGCATGCCCAAAATGGCCCCGTTCAGGTAGATATTTTCTCGCCCGGTCAGTTCAGGATGGAAACCCGTGCCCACCTCTAACAGCGAGCCCACCCGCCCATGAATTTCACCAATCCCTTCGGTGGGGTCTGTGACACGCGAGAGCACTTTGAGTAGGGTGCTCTTGCCAGCCCCATTGCGCCCAACGATGCCCAGCACCTGCCCACGCTGCACTTCAAACGAAATGTCCTTTAATGCCCAAATCCGCCCGACCGGTTGGGTCTGGCGGTCACGGCTAAAGAGGCCGGTCAGCGACTCGCGCAATGTGCGGTATTGGAGTGCTTGCGTTCCAATCCGGTACTGCTTGCCAAGGTGATCAACGCGGATGACAGTATCGCTCATACGGTGTCCGCAAAAGTGCGCTCCATTGCCCTGAAGTAATAAAGGCCGGAAACCAACAACGCCAACACGACCGCTACCGAAACCCACATGATCTGGCTGGGCGGCGCGGCCCCCAGCAGCGCCCAACGGAAGCCCTGAATGACGCCCACCATCGGGTTGAGCGCATACAGAACGCGCCAGGGACCGTCGGCAGGGATCAAGTCCAACGAGTAAGCTACCGGCGAGGCATACATCCAAGCCTGGATCAGGAAGGGCACCATGTGCTGCACGTCACGATACTGCACGTTGAGCGCCGCCAGCCACAGCCCCACGGCCAGGGCCGCCAGCAGCGCCAGCAGCATCAGCAGGGGCAGCCACAGCATATTCCAGGAAAGGGCCACGCCGTAGAACAGCATCAGCCCTACCAGCACCAGGAAGGAAAAGCCAAAATCGACCAACCCGGCGGCTACCGCCGAGAAAGGGATGATCAGGCGCGGAAAGTAAATCTTGGTCAGCAGATTGGAGTTTGTCACCAGGCTGATGCTCGAACGCTGCAACGCGCCCTGAAAGAGCTGCCAGGGCAGCAAAGCAGCGAAGCTAAAGATGGGGTATAAATCGGGGTCAATGCCCGCGTCTGGTTTCAATCCGGCCAACTTGGCGAAGATAATTGTAAAAATGACCATGTGCAAAATTGGCTGCAGAATGGCCCAGCCCACGCCCAGCACGGCTTGCTTGTAGCGCACCTTGATATCCCGCCAGGTGAGGAAGTAAATCAACTCCCGGTATGCCCATAACTGCGACAGATTCAACGGAATCCAACCGCGGGGCGGGCGCAAGTATGTGATCGGGAGCGATTGAGGTTTACTGGACATAAAATCGGTTTACTTCACCATCTGCTGGCGATACCAGGCGATCGTTTCACGCAGGCCGTCCTCAAAAGAGGTGCCCGCGGTGAAGCCAAACAACTCACGGGCACGGGAGGTGTCCAATCCGCGGCGCGGTTGGCCATTGGGCTTGCTTGTGTCCCAAACGATACGCCCGTTGAATCCGGTCAGGCGAGCGATGAGTCCGGCCAGGTCGCGAATGCTGATCTCGCTGCCCGAGCCGATGTTGACTGGCAAGGGACCGCTGTAAGTTTCGGCGGCGCGGACAATGCCTTCGGCGGCGTCTGCGGCATAGATAAATTCGCGGGTGGGCGAGCCATCGCCCCACAAGGTGACCTCGTCGCGCCCGGCCTGCTGAGCCTCCATGAATTTGCGAATCATAGCTGGGATGACGTGCGAGGTTTCGAGGTCAAAGTTGTCCCACGGGCCATATAGATTGACCGGCAGGAGGAAGATGGCATCATAGCCATACTGCTCGCGGTACGTTTGAGCCTGAACCAGGAGCATTTTCTTGGCCAACCCGTAGGGAGCATTGGTCTCTTCGGGATAGCCGTTCCACAAGTCATCTTCGCGGAACGGGACGGGGGTAAACTTAGGATAGGCGCAGACGGTGCCGATGGCGACAAACTTACTCACGCCAGTTTGCCAGGCACGGTGCATGAGCTGGACGCCCATCATCAAATTATCGTAGAAAAACTCGGCTGGGTGGGCGCGGTTGGCGCCAATGCCGCCGACTTTGGCCGCCAGGTGGATGATGACATCTGGACGAGAATCGGCCAACATGCGGTCAATAGAAGCGGGATCCACCAGATCGTACTTTTCAATCGTGGGCACGAAAATCTCGTTAGCCCCTCGCCGGCGCAGTTCTGCCAGAATAAAGCGCCCCAAGAATCCCGCTCCTCCGGTGACGCAAACCCGACGGTTTTGCCAGAAACCTGTGTTTTCCATAGCTATTCTCCGTGCGTACTTTCTGGATGATCTTTGTTGAAGGCTGGATGCGCCCCGTCCCAATCGATGAAAATTTTCATGCCCTGGATGTTTAACAGGGGCGCTTGTGCGTTGTTGGTCAACATCACCCCTCGCTCGAGGCAGGTCAACCGGCAAACTTCAGCCACATCCCCTTCGCCAGATAGGCGTACCTGATTGATGCCGGCTTGTTCCACCTCATCCAACGCCGCGATCATGCGCTGACGAACCAGGCGATAAAGATGGAAAGAGGATTGTATATAATCAACTGTTAGACGGGCACGGAGGGCAAGCCCTTCAGGGGTGATGATGTAACGAAGTTTGCGGCGTTCAGCCCGACGGGCTTTAACGTATCCTTTTTCGATCAGGCGCTTAATGTGCCAGTTGATCGTACCGACTGCAACCCCCAGGTGGGCAGCCAGGCTGGCCTGGGTGGCATCCGGATCCTGCTCGATGCGCTCTAAGATGATCAGATCTCGATCGGTGTCGGGTTGGATACTCATTTTACCTTTCAATATTCAACGGCTGAATTATAAACTCCGGGCCATGATTGGTCAAGGTTGAAAATCGGCAAGCAACCTTAAAATATGGCGACGGCTCAGCCAAAGGCCGAGTGAACTCGACGCGATTCAGGAATCATCCAAGATTCAGCAGGAATTTCAACAACTGGCGGATGCAGACTCAGCACACCGGTAGTCTATGCGATAAACCAGTCCAGGGGAGTCTCTCACTTGACGACACGGTATATACGCCGCGGATCGTTTAGCTTTCCAATATCGAACCGAGCGCCAGATTCAAACGTTTCCCAAGGGGGGCCAATGTGTTTCGCACTGCCTGATCCACCGAAATATCCAGGCTGTGGATCTCGCGCTGAAGGCGGGCCAATTCCTGGCTGAGACGATCTTCCACCAGGCCAACCATTGGGACACAAGGATAAGTGCGCCCTGCCAACGCTGCCCGGATCTGATCACCACGGATCGGGTGTTGTTGATGCTCGGGATCATTTAGAACACTCATCCGCGAAGGCAAGAACCCGTGGGCAAAGGCCACGCGCGCTTGCGTTTCTGGGCGGCAGAGGAAGCGGACCAATTCCATGGCGGGCCCCACCTGCCGGGTATGCTTGAACACCACCAGATTTGTCCCCCCCAAATAAGCGCCCCCTGGCGGCACCACACAGGCCAAACGCGGGTCAGCGTTTACGCCCATCCACCCGCCGTTAATCGTCACCGGGTTGACCCGGGCATGGAATTGCTCTTGCTGATCGCTGCTCATCACGCCAGGAGGCATGCGCAGAATCATCTCCATATAATCCCGCACCCCAGCTAAAGCATCGGGATAATGGAAGGTCACTTCTCTGCCATCCTTCGAAAACAAATCACCACCGTTCTCCCAAATCCAGCTCGAGATGGCATGCAGTACCATATAGTTTTCAAAAGGGGGAGCGAATGGAACTTCAAAACCGTGGCGTTGGAGCACGACCAACGATTCGGTAAATTGCCGGCAAGTTTTAAAGGCAGTAGCCCCATCCAGTCCTGCGGATTCCAACAGATCTCGCCAATAAAACAAAACCCGTGTGTCCACCAACCACGGGATGGCCCAGACCTGGTTTTCGTCGGGGCGCATACCCGAGCGTAAGCTGGCCGCAAGGAACGATTCTACGCCACCCAACTCGGCCACTTCGGTGTTTGTGAAAGGGCGCAAAGCGTTCATGCCGATCAAGTCGCTGGTCTGCGGAACAGCGACAAGGAACACGTCGGCGCCCCGCCCATGGACAGCCGTATCTACCATGACGGTTCTTTGTTCCAGCCAGTCGATGACGCGCACATTGACCTTAATGCGCGAACCGGCCTCAAATTCATCCAACAAAGAGCGCATCAACTCCGGCGCGCCGGTGCTGATGGGCACCATCACAAAATTTACTTCAACCGCCATGAATTTTCCTTAGATCTCAATCTGCGCTGAAACATCGAGGAGGATCGAAAGGCGCGCCTGAAGCCATATCACTACAAGTTAAGGAGTTGCCCGGCCCGAACCCAAGGCCAGATTCAACCGCCGGCCCAACGGCTCAATGATCGAACGCACAACATCAGCCGTATCCTGACCTTCGCGGTTGGGGAGCTCACGTTGAACTCGCGCCAACTCCTGGCTGAAGCGATCCTCCACCAGGCCAATCATGGGAACGCATGGATAAATGCGTCCGGTTTGCACGGCGCGAATGCGCGGGCCCTTCATTGAATCCGCCAATAATTCTGGATTGGTCAACAAACTCATCCTTGAGGGTAGATAACCCTGGCTAAAACTGATCTGTTCCTGAACATCGGGACGCAGCAACCATTTGACCAATTCGAAAGCAGCGCTGGTGTTCTGAGTGTGCTTCCAAATAACCAGATTGGTACCTCCCAGGTAAGATCCGCCAGGAACCGGAACGCAGCTCGGGGTTGCCCCAGGATAGCCGTTTAGGAACCAGCCACCCGCGAGAGTGAAAGCGATCCGCTTCTCAAAGAACAAATCCTGGCCTAGCGGTCCGAATGCTTCGGGGGGAAGCTGACGGATCATATCAAAGTAAGCGCGGATGGCATTCAGAGCTTCTGGCTTGTGGAAGGTGACCTCAGAACCGTCTGGCTTAATCACATCACCACCCGTTTCCCAGATATAGCTGGAAACAGCATGTAAGATTTGATACGCCTCGACGGGGGCGGCAAAGGGAATTTCAAGGCCGCTCTCTTTCAATTTGCTGAAGGTTTCCACAACCTTCTGGCTGGTGGTGAAAGCCGTCGCTTCATCAATCCCAGCCGCCTGTAGCATTTCAGGCCAGTAAAAGATATAACGACAGTCAAGGATCCAGGGAATGGCCCAGGCCCGTTGATTTTCATTATCCACCACCGAGTTCCACGCGCTGGAAAGGAAGGAAGAAGCCCCACCCAGCTCGATGACCTCCATGGGAGAATAAGGCCGCAGCGCGTTCATGCCAATCATATCGCTGGTGCTCGGCACCGTAACCGCAGAAACGTCTGCGCCACGGCTATGCACGGCAATATCCACCAAACGAGTGCGATAGCTGATCCAATCGATCATCACCAGATTAACTTTGATCCGCTTTTCAGCCTCGAATTGATCGAGAACAGGGCGCATCACCTCTGCGGGCGCAACCGGCATAATCGACAAAGTGATCTCTTTGTTTGGCATACTATTATTATACTGAATTATTTTGAAATCAGTACACAAGTTCAAATGAAATTTACAACCGAGTCAATCGAATCGGTGGTTTTTAACATTACATTATTGAAAAGTGTATGGAAATCATCGCGGTTTACGCGGAATTTGGGGAAGCGCCTCAATATTGAGCTTTTCTACCCGTATCCTTCCGGGCCGGAATCCGTCATAATAGATGCAAATGACTTCACCGGAGCAGATTACGCTGGATCGGGCCAAACAATTCGATCTGGATACCCTGGCTGCTATCTATGATCGCTACAGCCCGGGTATCTTTCGTTACGCCTTGCGACTGACCGGCGACCCCGCTCACGCTGAAGAGTGCACTGCTGAAACGTTCAGCCGCTTTCTGGCGGCTTTGAAGAACGGAGGCGGCCCGGCGGATCATCTGCAAGCTTATTTGTATCGGATCGCGCACAATTGGATTACGGATTTTTACCGCCGTAACCCGCTGCAAGATGAACTGACGGAAAGCCTACGAAGCGACCAACCTGACACCGTGGAGGCTGCCGAAAAGCAGATTGCGCGCGATGATATTCGCCGGGCGTTGAAATGCCTGACGCCCGACCAACGACAAGTGGTGGTCTTGAAGTTTATCGAAGGATGGGATAACGAGGAAATCGCTCAAGCGCTACAAAAGCAAGTGAATGCCATCAAAGCTATTCAGCATCGGGCCGTTGAAGCGTTACAGCGCATCCTGTTACCCAAGGAGAAAGAAGAATGACATCCAACTTAGTTGACTCGCGCCTGGAAAACCAGTTGAAAACCTTAAGAGAAACCGCGGAGCGCGGCCCGCGCGAGGCTGCTATTGGGCGCGCGCGCTTCATGGAGCAAGCCGCCCGGGCCAAGGCACAATTGCGGGTGGCTGAGGGCGTATCTCAAACGCCCCAAGCGCGTCGTACAAGATGGAACATATTTCCACTCCAAAAGGGAAAATTAAACATGTCTATCTTGACGACCATTCTTGTGATTGTATCGCTACTCTTAGGGGGAACAGGCGTAACCGTGGCTGCCGCCCAAAACAGCGGCCCAGATGACGCCTTGTATCCGGTTAAACTGGCTGCAGAAGATGTACGCTATGCGCTGGCCACCCAAGACCAAACCCGCCTGAACCTGATGCTTCAATTCGCCGATGAACGGGCCGAAGAAATTGCCGAGGCCGCCAAAGCCGGTGAAGCAGCCCCCGGCCCGGTAATCACGCGCTGGCAGCAACACCTGCAAACCGCGTTGCAATTGGCGGCAGGCATGGATGAAGACAAACAGCCTCAGGCTTTACTGCAAATCCAGGCTCAAATCCAAACCCAGACTCAAACAATGGCGCAGGTAGCCCGAGGCGGCGAGATTGAACCAGCGATGCAGATGATTCAAACCATGCTCCAACATCAAGCCGGGGTGGCAGAGGGTGGCTTGACTGACCCCGAAGCCTTCCAATTGCAGATGCGGGCCGGGCAGTCTCAGGAAACCCCGGAGTCAAGCGAAACCTCCGTTGAAGAAACGACCGGAACGCCCAGTCCGGCGGGCTATGGTCCTGGTGATGGAGGATGCAGCCCGAATGGCAGCGACCACGGCGGGAACAACCTTTGTCTCACGGGAACCCCAACCCCTGGCAGCGGCTATGGTCCTGGCCCAGGCGAGCCGAATTTGACCCACACGCCCCAAGCCCAGCCTGGGCAGGGGGGAGATGGCAGCACCAACGGCGTAGACAGCGGCAATGGAAATAACGGGAGCGGGAACAACGGGAATGGGAACAGTAGCGGCGGGGGTGGCGGAAATTAACCAACGCCGAAAATAAAAACCATCACATATTCAGGTTTTTTGTAACTGCTCAGAGGGTGGAGAAAGTGTCCGAATTTAA
>CAYOHX010000014.1:0-65126 GCA_964403875.1 uncultured Anaerolinea sp.
CAATGCGGATTTCACCACCCCAATTCCCAATGAGACTTCATTGGCAATCGATCCAGGAAGATATTCGTTTTACGAGTCAGGTCCGTGAAATCGCTCGCCGCTCTCCAAACAATAAGGGGCGCCCCAAAGACTGTTGTGGCGCCGTGACCAGTCGCCGCATTGGGATTAATCCATACATTCGGCGCTGCACTGAGATTCAATTTGCGGGGGCCGTTCAAGCAGCAGAAAACTTCTATTTCGGCTCCCTGGGATCTGCCATGCTTCGGCGTTTTAGGATGACTGCAAACCAAATTCCAGGCCTCACCACACCGATTCTCTCTGAACCTCTATTTCTTTCCCATATTCAACTATGGTATAATTTTTCCTCGCCAGGGGAAGTGCTGGAATTGGCAGACAGGCATGACTTAGGATCATGTGCCGAGAGGCGTACGGGTTCAAGTCCCGTCTTCCCCATGTCTGCAAAATACATCAACAGGAAGGCTGCCTTGAAAATCGAAACCTTTGATCGTGACGATCATCAGAAGAAAGTGACCGCCGAATTAGACCTCGAAACCCTGGAACGGTTCCGTCGTCAGGCTGCGCGGAAAATCTCTCAAGAAGCCCGAGTGCCCGGTTTTCGGCCCGGAAAAGCTCCTTTTGAGGTAATCCGCCGCATGTACGGGGACGAGGCTATCATCGAACAAGCCATTAATTTAATGGTCGATGATGTGTATCCCCAAGTGATCAAAGAGACTCAAATCACCCCCGCCGGCCCTGGTTCTCTTGAAGAAGTCATCAGTCTGGATCCTCCCAAATTTTCTTTTATTATTCCTCTTGCGCCAGAAGTTGACTTAGGCGATTACCGTTCCATTCGCTTGGATTATGTTGCGCCAGTCATTGATGACGCGAAGGTCGATGAAGTCGTTCTCCGGCTGCAACGTCGCTCGGCCACCGCCGAACCCGTGGATCGAGCGTCTGAAACAGGTGACCTGGTTGCTGTTAAATTTTCTGGACGTTTGGCCAACCCCGACGAAGGTCAGGAAGCCAGCCTGGTTGAAGAGACCACCCAGCAAATGATCGCCGGAGATGCATCTGAGCACACCGATCCGAACGGTAACGAGTGGCCTTTCCCCGGTTTTGCTCAAGTTCTGGTAGGCGTTTCATCTGGCGAGACAAAAGTGGTCCACTACACCTTCCCGGTGGAATCCGATGTCATTGATGACCTGAATGGCAAAGAAGCAGAATTCACCTTGGAAATCGAAAGCGTTAAATCGCTCACTCTACCTGAACTGGATGATGATTTCGCAAAATCCTTGGGCGAGTATGAGACGATGGAAGCTCTGCGGAACGAAATCCGCACTTCTCTTCAGGAAAACGAAACCCAAACATACAATCGCAAGTACTTTGACGATTTGGTGGCCACCTTGGTTCAAGGCGCTGCGGTCAAATTCCCGCCCACCATGCTTCAACACGAAATCGATCACATGCTCGAGCATTTCGAAGAAGATCTGGCTCGTGACAATCTGGATCTGATGCTTTACCTCAAGACTCGAGACATGACCCGCGAACAACTCATCGAGCAAGAAGTAAAGCCGGTCGCCGAGCGCAGCGTTGTTCGCCAACTGGTTCTCGAAGAGTTCGCTTATCGCGAAGAAATCAAGATTAACCCTGAAGAAGTTCAGTTAGTCTACAATATGGCCTCCGCTCAGGCCAAGAGCAATCAGAACTTGAAAGACCTGGGCCGCGGGAAATTGACTTCTAAGCAATTGACTGACACACTCGCCCGCAGTACCATCAACGAAATCTTCAATCAGCGTCTCATCAACCGCTTGCGCGCCATCGCCACGGGCGAGGCCGACAAGGTTGAGGAAACCGAACAACCTGCTGCCGAAGCATCGACGGAAGTTGAGACTGCTTCCAGCGAGGAAACCTCCGCTCCCGCTGAATAGAGGGAACTATGACCATTCCGCAATACCAATCTGTCATCCCGATGGTGATCGAATCGTCGGCGCGAGGAGAAAGAGCTTATGACATATTCTCCTTGCTCCTCAAAGAACGCATCGTCTTTGTAGGCACCCCGATCGATGATCAAATCGCGAACCTGATTGTCGCGCAATTGCTCTTTTTGAGCCGTGAAGATCCGGAAAAAGACATTCAGATGTATATTAACTCGCCCGGCGGGATCATTTATGCAGGGCTGGCAATCTATGACACCATGAAAATGATCCCCAACCGGATTAGCACTGTGGCCGTAGGCGTCACAGCATCCTTTGGCACGGTCTTGCTGGCGGCCGGAGCCAAGGGCAATCGCTACGCATTACCTCACGCGACAATCCACATGCACCAACCGCTGGGAGGTGCTCAAGGCCAGGCCTCGGATATCGAAATACAGGCACGCGAGATTCTACGTCTCAAATCCCGCCTCAACACAATCTTGTCTGAAGCTACCAACCAGACCATGGAAGTGATTGAGCGGGACACAGAACGCGACTTCTACTTAGATGCCTATCAGGCTGTCGAATATGGACTGGTAGACAAAGTCCTCGAACCACCCAAGAAGTAGGGTCACAGCAAGTATGAATGCCAAGCCGGATCGCATTAGCCATCCGGCTTGGTCTTCAAAAGGAGCCTGACAGCCTATGAAACTGGAATTCCTCGCCGACATCAAAGGTCTCATTCTTGATATGGATGGCGTTTTATGGCGCGATCAATCGCCCCTTCTTGATATCCCGGACTTTTTCTCCGCGACTCATCAACAAGGCCTGTCGGTAATCTTGGCAACCAATAATTCCACAAAAACCGTACAACAATACATCGAAAAGCTTAAACAATTCGGAGCAATTGTCCAACCCGAGCATATCGTAAACTCCTCTATGGCCGCCGCGGACTACTTGAAAAGGTTGCATCCTAAGGGCGGCCCTGTATTTATCGTAGGTGAAAGTGGTCTGGTAGATTCTTTGGCAGCCGAAGGTTTCTTTCTCGCCGAGGAGAATGTATTAGCTGTGGTCGCCGGCCTCGATCGTCACCTCACTTACGCCAAGCTGAACCGAGCAGCACGGTTGATCCGTAATGGCGCTCCCTTTATTGGCACCAACCCCGATCGCACCTTTCCAACGCCCTCGGGATTGACACCCGGCTCTGGATCTGTCTTGGCTTTCCTTGAAGCGGCCTCTGGCGTTTCGCCCATCATCATGGGAAAACCGGAACGCTTTATGTTCGATGTGGCTTTACGCCGGCTTAATCTCGCCCCACAATCAGTGTTAGGCGTCGGCGACCGGTTGGACACGGACATTCAAGGAGCCCAAGCTGCCGGTTGCCGCACCGCGGTGGTATTGAGTGGCGTGTCCACATTGGTCGAAGCGCAAGTCTGGAACCCACCGCCCGACCTGATTTTAGATAACCTATCTGATTTGATCAACCTGCTGAAGGGCTGAAGGCAAACTCCATGCCAGAGAACCTACCTCTGATTTTTGATCTGGATTTCGAAAACCTCCAACAAATCATTGCGTCATGGAATGAACCGGTTTTTCGGGCAAAACAGATTTGGCAAGGGCTGTACAAACAACTATGGTCCTCTCCCGATTGCTTTAGCAACCTTCCCGCCACGTTACGCGCAAAGCTCAGCCAGGAGTTTCGCTTTTCCAGCCTGACGCCTGCCCATGTGGCTCGCTCTTCAGATGGCGAAACTGTAAAAACCCTGTTTACTCTCCCCGATCAGAGAGCCATCGAAGCGGTTCTCATGCGCTACGAGTCGCGACGAACGCTTTGTATTTCCACACAAGCCGGCTGCGCAATGGGCTGTGTTTTTTGTGCCACCGGCCAAATGGGCTTCAAGCGTCACCTTACCAGCGGCGAGATTGTCGAACAAGTCATTCATTACGCCCGAGAGCTCAAAGCGCAAGGTGAAGCGGTCACCAACATCGTCATCATGGGTATGGGTGAGCCATTCCACAACTACGAGGCTACACTAGCTGCCATCGACCGCCTCAACCATCCTGAAGGATTGAACCTGGGCGCCAGACGGTTCACCATTTCCACTGTGGGTCTGATTCCCATGATCCAGCGATTTGCCGCCGAGAACCGCCAGGTCAACCTGGCGATCAGCTTGCACGCTGCCGATGACGAGACTCGCTCAGCGCTCCTCCCCATCAATCGGAAATATCCGATTGCCGACCTGTTGGCGGCTTGTCGCGATTATGTTGCCCAAACAGGCCGCAGGATCACTTTCGAATGGGCTTTGATCTATGAAAGCAACGACACTCCCGAACAAGCCCAGAAACTTGCCGCGCTCCTCAAAGGCCTTTTATGCCATGTAAATGTGATCCCTTTGAACCCAACCGGCAAGTTCTCGGGACGCGCCACCACCCAGGACCGCGCAAAAGCGTTTTGCGCCATCCTCGAACAAAACGGCATACCCGCGACCATTCGCATCCGCCGCGGAATTGATATTCAGGCTGGTTGCGGGCAGTTAGCCACACAACATACCTCCTGACCTCGAGCCAAAGAATTCTCGTGTTCCAAACACGACATGATATAATCGCAACCTATGGCAGAATTCTTCAATAAATGGAAAGAAGGTCTTGAACGCACCCGTAAGGTTGCCTTTGGTCGAATTGCGACCTTGTTCGGAGCCACAGAGATCAATGAAAACACCTGGGACGAGCTCGAATCCGTTTTAGTTCAAGCAGATCTTGGGATCGAAACCACCGAAGGTGTGATCGCGGCACTCAAGAAGCATGTAACCCAAAATGGGTTGACACGATCTGACGAACTCCAAAACGCCCTTCGAGATGAACTGGTTAATCGCCTCGATCCTGCTCCGCCGATCGATTTTTCAGCGCACCGACCTGCCGTGGTTCTCCTGGTAGGCGTAAACGGTTCTGGAAAAACAACAACGGCAGCCAAATTGGGCAAGCAGTTTGCTGAAAAACGGAAAACCGTTCTCTTGGCCGCCGCCGACACCTTCAGGGCAGCGGCAATTGACCAACTCCAGGTGTGGGGTGATCGGCTCAACCTCCCAGTCATCGCTGGAGCGCCAGGTGGCGATCCAGGCGCCGTGGCCTATGACGCTGTTCAAGCTGCTGTTTCTCGCAAAGCCGATCTTGTATTCATAGACACTGCTGGTCGCTTGCATACACGCTTTAATTTGATGGAAGAATTAAAGAAAGTATATCGAGTCACCGAAAAAGCCCTACCTGGAGCCCCGCACGCGGTTTGGCTGGTTCTCGATGCCACCACCGGACAAAATGCACTCCATCAAGCTCGGGCATTCAAAGAAGCAGTGAAAGTCACCGGTATCATCATCACCAAACTCGACTCATCGGCTCGGGGTGGCATGCTGTTTGCAATCCAACGCGAACTCGGGTTGCCGATTCTATACGCCGGCCTTGGAGAAAAGCCCGAGGATCTCCGCGTCTTCGATCGCCAGGCTTTTGTTGATGGAATCATTGAAAAGAAATAGAGAGGAAAACTCATGCAAGACCTGATCGAACGCTTGACCCTTTGCCAGGAAAAATACCGCAACCTTCAGGAGCATCTTTGACTTCGCAGCGAAAGATGCTGAACTGACCAACCTGCAAACTCAAGCCGAGACGCCCAATCTATGGGATGACCCAGCCTCCGCCCAGCGTCTGATGAAAAAACTCTCGGCGCTTCGAGACGAGGTAGAGGGGTGGAAGAAATTCTTCAACCGAATTGACGATTCTCTTGAATTGGCCCAACTGGAGGATGAAAGCCTCCGCGCCGAACTGGAAACAGAAACAAGCGCATTGGAAGAGGAACTGTCCCGACGCGAATTGGATGTGCTCTTGTCGGGCAAGTATGATCGCGGAAATGCGCTTCTATCCATTAACGCTGGGGCTGGCGGAACCGACTCGCAAGATTGGGCCGCGATGCTCGAACGCATGTATCTTCGTTTTTGTGAGCGGCGGGGCTATGACACCGAAATCTTAGACCTGACCGAAGGCGAAGAAGCTGGCATTAAGAGTGTGACCATCGCCGTGGAAGGTCCGCTGGCTTTTGGATATCTCCACGCGGAAAAGGGCGTCCACCGTCTCGTCCGCCTTTCGCCATTCGATGCTGCCCACCGGCGTCATACCTCTTTTGCCCAGGTTGAAGTTCTCCCCGCTATTGATGACGACTCCGATATCCAGATTAATCCAGATGATCTGAGGATTGACATCTACCGGTCCTCCTCTGCGGGCGGCCAAAACGTCCAAAAGAATGCCACTGCTGTTCGCCTAACCCACCTCCCTACGGGTATCGTCGTCTCCTGCCAGAACGAGCGATCTCAAATGCAAAACCGCGAGAACGCTTTGCGCGTATTACGCGCACGTCTGGCCGAACTTCAACGGCAACAGCAGGAACAGCAATTGGCTGAACTTCGTGGGGATTACATAAAAGCAGAATGGGGCAGCCAAATTCGATCATACGTCTTACACCCCTACCAATTGGTCAAAGATCACCGCACCGAACACGAGGTAGGCAATACCCAAGCTGTTTTGGATGGTGACCTGGATAGCTTGATCGAAGCCTTCCTGCGACATAAGGCATGACGGCTTCATGACACTTTAAAGCCAAAATTCATCCAAATAACAGTAGAACCCACCTCCGCCACTGCGCTACAATGCTGGTGGAGGTGGTCTAATATGAGTGAGTTCCGTTTACAGAAACACCCAATACTGCCCGCGCTTCCAGCGCATGAAATTCAATTTTATTGGAAAGACCATCCCCTCCAGGCACGATTGGGCGAAACCATTGCCGCAGCATTATTCGCAAATGGAATTCGCGTCTTTGGGCATCATCCCAAAGATCACTCGCCTCAAGGTCTGTTCTGCGCCAACGGACAATGTTCTCAATGCATGGTGCTCGATGAAGACCGCCCAGTGAAAGCCTGCATGGAAGTCGTAAAGGCAGGTCACCATATATACCCCCTGGATGGCCTGCCCCAGCTACCTCACGAAGATCACCCCAGCGCGTTCCAAAACATCCAAGAAATCACCACAAAGGCGCTAATTTTGGGCGGCGGCCCCGCCGGTTTATCCGCAGCCATCGAGCTTGGACAGGCTGGAATTGACTGCATCTTAATTGACGACAAACAACACCTGGGTGGCAAATTAGTCCTACAAACACACCGCTTTTTTGGGTCCACGGAGGCAGTCTTCGCGGGGACGCGGGGCATCGACATCGCCACTCGCCTGGCCGAGGATGTTAAGAAATACGCCTCTGTTCAAGTCTGGCTGGAATCTACGGCTCTCGCTGTCTTCAGCGATCAAAAAGTAGGCGTGCTTCGTTCAGGCAGCCAATATATTCTCATTCAGCCATCAGCGCTTCTGGTTGCCACCGGAGCCCGTGAAAAATTCCTTTCATTCCCCGGAAACACGATTCCGGGCGTGTATGGCGCGGGCGCATTTCAGACTATGGTTAACCGTGACATGGTGAAACCTGCAAACCGTCTCTTTATCGTCGGCGGCGGGAACGTAGGCCTCATCGCCGGTTATCACGCTTTGCAAGCCGGGCTAGATGTTGTCGGGCTTGTCGAAGCCTTGCCAGAAGTTGGTGGTTACAAAGTCCATCGGGACAAGCTTGCCCGCCTGGGAGTGCCCATCCTCACCTCGCACACCATTTTATCGGCGAATGGAAATGAAAAAGTCGAGTCCGTTTCCATCGCCAAGGTAGATTCGAATTTCAAACCCATCCCTGGCACGGAACAATCCTTTTCCTGCGACAGCGTGCTCATCGCCGTGGGATTGGATCCGGTAGATGAGTTCTACCACAAAGCAAAAAGCTTCAATATGCAAGTATACGCCGCGGGAGACGCAGAGGAAATTGCGGAAGCCTCCGCTGCGATCTTCTCCGGAAAAATCAAAGGCCGAGAAATCGCCAGTGATCTGGGTTATTCAGTCGATCCGGTTCCAGAGCAATGGCGATTTACAGGCGAAATTCTAAAATCACGCCCTGGAAAAAGAATAACCGAGACAGAACGGCAGCCCGGTCAGGGCGTCTTGCCGATATTGCACTGTACGCAAGAAATTCCCTGCGACCCCTGCTCCACCCTTTGCCCCAAGCACCTGCTCCACATTGACAACCATGATATTCGTGGGATTCCTGAGTTCCTTGGGGACATTCAAAGTTGTAGCGGTTGTCGAAAATGCCTTTTGGGTTGCCCCGGCTTGGCCATCACATTGGTGGATTACCGAAACGACCAGGACTTCCCAACCATATCCATACCCTTCGAGCTTGGACAAGATACTCTGGAAGTTGGCAACCTTGTTACAGTCTTGAGCACCGAGGGGCTAGAGTTAGGTCTCGCGCCCATCCGAAACATCCTATCGATGCGCAGCGCGGATCGTACTCTAGTTGTCCAAATACAAGCCCCAGCTTCTATTGCGCAAAAGATCGCCGGCGTCCGTGTTCAATCTCCCGATGTCACCGCGGCATTAGATCAATTTGTCGCCCACGTCATCGACGACACGATTATCTGTCGCTGCGAGCGCGTCACTGCTGGCGAGATCCGTTCCCTGATCCGGCAAGGTTATCGCGACATGAATGAGATCAAGGCGATTAGCCGCGCCGGGATGGGTGCGTGCGGTTCAAAGACATGCCATTCCCTGATTTTGCGCCTCTTCCGAGAGGAGGGAATCACCTTGGATCAGGTCACAGTCGGCACGCGCAGACCCCTCTTCATCGAAGTTCCCCTAGGAATTTTCGCCGGCTCACTGCAGGGAGAACACGACAATGACTAAACCTGCCATTCCGCACTATGATGTTATTGTTATCGGCGCAGGTTCTATCGGAAACCCCGCAGCTTTTTACTTGGCCCAGGCTGGTTGCAAGGTGCTTGTCCTCGATGCCGCCACATCCGCTGGACAGGGGTCAAACAAACACGCCATTGGCGGAATTCGCGCGACCCACTCTGACCCGGCAAAAATCCGCCTCAGCCTGCGTAGCATCGAAATATTCTCTACATGGAAAGAACGCTACGGTGATGACCTCGAGTGGCACAAAGGCGGCTATACGTTTGTCGCCTATCGAGAAAAAGAAGAAAAGACCCTCCAAGATTTACTCGTCATCCAAAAATCATTTGGATTGAACATTGATTGGTTGTCACCCGAGCAAATGCTCGAAATCGTCCCTGGGTTAAATCCTTCAAATTTGCGGGGTGGAACATTCTCCCCCGACGATGGCAACGCCTCACCACTGCTCACCGCGCATGCTTTTTTCAAACAGGCAGCGAACAGGGGCGCCGTTTTTCGCTTCAACGAACCGGTCACAAAAATAATTACTCAAGGGGGGAAAATCGCTGCCGTGCAAACGGCTCAAGGGACTTATGGCGCGGATGTAGTGATCAACGCCGCGGGGGCATACGCCCACCAGATTGGTCAACTTGTGGGCATGAATATCCCCGTGAAACCTGATGCCCATGAATCGGCGATTTCTGAGCCTGTAGAGCGTTTCTTCCACCCAATGGTCGTGGACATTCGCCCCTCCCCCGGATCGACCAATTACTACTTCTACCAACATCTCACTGGGCAGTTGATGTTTTGCATCACCCCCAGCCCCAATATCTGGGGGTATGACACCCGGGAAACAAGCGAATTCCTTCCACTCATTGCCCGGAGAATGGTGGACCTGATGCCAAGATTGCGCAATCTACGGGTCCGTCGCACCTGGCGCGGGCTCTATCCCATGACCCCCGATGGCTCACCCATTGTTGGCTGGAGTAAAGAAATGCAAGGCTTCTTACTAGCAGTCGGAATGTGCGGGCAAGGCTATATGCTTGGACCCGGAATGGGCGAATTCCTCAGCCGCATGGTGACTGGCTCTCTCTCTGAAGAAGATGAAATGATCCTTAAGACCTTCTCGCCTTATAGGACATTCGCGGGGCAAGAAAAACTTAAATAACAGGCTTTTCCCTCAATTTTCCGCCGACCGGGCCGTCCTTGGTATAATCCATTCCACCGTCAATCTGGTAGAAGCAAACCTGTGCAGGTATATAATAGAGTGCTTCCACCAAGACGGGTGATGGTTGATTGGGTGGACCGGATCGAACATGACAATCGATAAATTACTAGAAACTCTGCCGGACACGTATAACGCGGTGGATCGCGAACTGATCCAACGAGCTTATCAATTCGCGCTCAAGGCCCATTCAGGTCAGCAGCGAGTTTCTGGTGAGTCCTTCATAACGCATTGTGTATCGGTTGGCATCATACTGGCCGAGTTAAATGTGCCACCCACATTGGTCGCCGCGGGTCTCCTACATGACACCGTTGAAGATACCCCGGTAGGACTCGATGAGATTCGCCAGGAATTTGGTGAAGATATCGCTCGCCTTGTTGATGGCGTAACCAAGCTCACACAACTTCCCCGTGTCTCTCGTGGCGATCAACACCTTGCTGAGGGCGAAAAAGACTCCGCCGACGAACCATCATTGATCCCGCTTTCAGACGCCAGCCGGAAACGGCAATTAGCCCAAGAAACCCTTCGAAAAACCTTTTTGGCGATGGGCGAGGATATTCGAGTGGTCTTGGTAAAGCTCGCCGATCGGCTGCACAACATGCGCACGCTCAAAGCACTGCCCGAACATAAGCAAAAACGCATCGCACAAGAAACTCTGGATATTTTTGCCCCTTTGGCCAACCGCCTAGGCATTTGGCAAATGAAGTGGGAACTCGAAGATCGCGCATTCCAGTACGTTAACCCTGAAAAGTATGCGGAAATTGCATCTTTATTGTCTTCCAAGCGAACCGATCGTGAAAATCAAGTCCACGAGATCATTGAACGCTTGAAAAGCATCCTCGAACAAGCAGGCATCGAAGCCGAAATATCAGGCCGCCCCAAGCACATCTATTCCATTTACAAAAAGATGCAAGAAAAGGCTCGCGCCTTTGACATGCTCATGGATTTACGGGGTGTTCGTCTGATCGTTCCCTCAAAGCAAGATTGCTATGCTGCGCTGGGTTTGATCCACACCACCTGGCGACCGATCCCCCATGAGTTCGACGACTACATTGCCGCGCCCAAAGATAATAACTACCAATCATTACATACAGCCGTTGTCTATGACGACGGCAAACCCCTGGAAGTTCAAATCCGCACCAAAGAGATGGATCAGAACGCCGAGTTCGGTATTGCCGCTCACTGGCGATATAAAGAACGAGGCGGAAAAATCGATGAAGCGTACGAACAACGGGTGAACACGCTTCGGAAACTCATGGACTGGCGTTCTGAAGTAACAGACGCCCAAGAGTTTGTGGATGGAATAAAAACCGACGTTTTTCGCGACAGAGTGTATGTCTTCACTCCCCGCGGTGACATCATTGACCTGCCCCAAGGATCCACCCCTATCGATTTTGCCTACCATGTGCATACCGAAATTGGACACCGCTGTCGAGGATCTAAGATCAATGGGAAATTGGTCACTCTGGATTATGAATTGAAAACCGGTGACATGGTCGAAATTCTGACCGCTAAACATGGTGGGCCCAGCCGCGACTGGCTAAACATCAATCTCGGTTTGGTGAAAACCCAACGCGCTCGCGCCAAGATCCGCGCCTGGTTCAAATGGCAAGATCGTGAGCAAAACTTAACCCAAGGCAAGAGCATTCTTGACCGCGAGTTACGTCGGTTGGGCCTCGAAATGGAAGCAGATAAACTAGCTCGCGCATTTGAATTTCGTTCACCCGACGATCTCTACGTAGCGATTGGCTGCGGAGATATAACCCCCGGAAAAATCATTAGCAAACTATCGGATCTTGGCAAGGAAAAAGTCATTGATCCTCTTCTGCCCTCTCCGCAGGGAGAGATGAAGATCACTGCGGGGCAAACCGATTCTACGGTAACCGTTCTGGGACTGAAAGGCATCCTTACCGCCCTGGCTCGTTGCTGCAAGCCTGTCGCGGGTGATGAAATTATTGGTTACATCACCCGTGGCAGAGGTGTCACCATTCACCGCCAGGATTGCCCTAACATCTTACGAATGGACGATCGGGACCGTTTGATAAAAGTATCCTGGGGAACTGCCCCCAAGACTTACCCTGTGCCCGTGGAAATCAAGGCATACGACCGTCAAGGTTTAATGGGGGATGTGTCGGTTGTCTTGAGCGAAGAAAATGTTGATATTTTGGACGTGAACCTTAAAGTCAATCATCACCTTGCCTTCTTGAACCTAGTGCTTGAGATTGGCGACATCACCCAATTAAGCAGGGTTCTCACTCGGATTGAAAACCTCCCCAATGTCATCGAAGCGCATCGCGTAAAACCCGGTTAACTACAGGAAGTATGCCATTGCCCCAATTGCTCAGTGTGTCAGAAGCGCAAGAACGACTTTTCCGGGTCCTTGGCAAGAAGCCACCGCAGACTCTATCTTTAGACAAGGTCAACCGGTTACTTCTAGCGGAAGACATTTTCTCTCCCATCGATCTTCCCCCATTTGCCAACTCCAGTATGGATGGGTTCGCGGTCCGCACCGCCGACCTAAAAACCTCGCCAACTATTCTTGAAGTAATTGAAGACATCCCCGCCGGGTATTTTCCTTCCTTGGCGCTTCACCCAGGCCAGTCCTCCCGGGTGATGACAGGCGCGCCACTCCCCGCCGGAGCCGACGCAGTAATTCCAGTCGAAGAAACAGACCAAACAGCAACGCTGGTAGGCTCGCCTCTCCCCACCCATGTAACGATCTTCGGCACTTGCCAGGAGGGGCAATACATCCGGCCTCAAGGGCAAGATCTCCGTACAGGTCAACTTCTTCTACCCTCAGGCCACATACTCACCCCAGCCGATATTGGATTATTAGCAGCCTGCGGAATCGCCAAGGTAACGGTCATTCCACAACCTCGAATTGCCCTCTTTTCATCGGGCGACGAACTGGTGTCTCCTGGCGCACCACTTGCCAGTGGCCAGATTTACGACTCGAACCAGTACCTCCTCGCCAGCCTACTCGCGGAAACGGGAGCCGAAGTAATTTCGCTCGGCATAGCTCGGGATCAACCCGCAGAAATCGATGCGATTCTTCAACGTGCCGTGAAAAATGCCCCGGACATCATTGTCAGCACTGCTGGGGTTAGCGTGGGGGCCTATGATTACATCCGCAGGCAGATCGAGTTAGCGGGAAAACTGGATTTCTGGCGAGTGAACATGCGGCCTGGAAAACCCATCGCCATTGGCTCCTATCAGTCCATCCCATTCTTTGGTTTGCCAGGAAACCCAGTCTCAGCCTATGTTGGCTGCCTGGTCTTCTTGCTCCCTGCCATCCGCCTCCTTTCCGGGCTCGATCCTTTCAAACGCCAGATTGTGTCTGCAACATTGGAGCAAGACATCGACTCAGATGGGCGCGAAAGTTACTTGCGGGCAACTGTCACAAAATCCAAGTTTGGTTTCTCCGCCAACCTGACTGGACACCAGGGTTCCGCGAATTTATTTGCGCTTTCTCGTTCAAATGCTTTACTGATTGTTCCCTCTGGGGTAAAATCGCTTCCTGCTGGCGAGAAAGTAAATGCTTGGCTCTTGACAGAAACGGAAAAACTGTTGTTCTAAATACTCAACTCGCGAGTATAATAGTCGCCATTATTAGCCGGTAAGTAAACTAGCTTGATAGCCAGGTTGCATCCAATTATGCAATTAACCTACTCTAAACCTGGCCAGGATCCAAGGAATTCATAATCAGGAGGAAACTCATGCCCCGTATTCGTTGCCACTATCTGGACTGCGTATTTTTGGATGAAGGGTATTGCTCGGCCGCATTGGTCGAATTCGATCCCGACACCGGCTGCAATACGTACAGTCCCAATGCGGAAGCTGCTGCAGAAAACGAGTGGGATGAAGAAGAAGAATTGGAAGAATGGGACGAGACAGAAGACGAAGACTCGGAAGAAGATGACGACATTTGGGGTGATGAGGAAGACGAGTACTAGACCCGAGTTGCTCCAGTCATAACCGGACTTCATTGTCTCGCGAAGGTGCGAGAATCCCAACTTCCATGACCAGTTGCCCTACTTATGAGGGCACAGGGAATGGAAGTTTCTTTTTTCTAGAGAATGAAATGCAATCTGCGGAACAAAAGAATTTTCGCTTTAACTACATTGTCAACATCCTGGACGGCGCTTTCTTTGGTCTGGGGCTTGGTTTCGCATCTTTTTCGACCATCATCCCCTTGTTTGTCTCGACGCTAACAAGTTCCGCTGTTCTCATTGGGCTGGTGAGCGCCATTCACCAATTAGGATGGCAACTTCCACAACTCCTCATCGCAGGACACCTGGCCCGCCAGACACGCTACAAACCCCTGACAATCAAAGCCACAATTCACGAGCGGCTTCCATTTTTTGGCCTGGCTATTATTGCTTTCCTCATCCCAGACCTTACCCCCACGTGGGCGCTAACCATCACATTCCTTCTTCTCACATGGCAAGGGTTTGGAGCCGGAATCACTGCGAACCCCTGGCAAAATCTCATCAACAAGGTCATCCCTCCCCATCATCTGGCGACATTCTTTGGAGCTCAAACGGCTGCATTAAACCTCTTCGCCAGTGGCAGTGCTATTGTGGCAGGATTGATTCTTGAGGGAATTAGCTACCCCAAGAATTATTCTCTCACCTTCCTGCTCTGTGGAATTACATTGCTATTTTCCCTTCTTTTCATTTCACTGAACAGAGAATCCCCTCACCCCTTACCACCAGCCGAGGTTGACCGCCCATCAGTCTGGTCTCAGATGATGCGCATCTTAAAAACCGATCGGAGTTTCAATTGGCTGCTTCTTAGCCGTATCCTGACTCAATTCGGGATCGCAGGCGCTGCATTCTATGCCATTTACGTAACCAGGCAGCTCGGAGCCAGCGAAAGTGTCGCCGCCACCCAGGCCAGTGTGCTAATGTTTAGCCAGGTGGTCTTCAATCTGGTTCTTGGCTGGTTAGCAGACCACTGGAGCAGATTGGGAGTCATGCTGATTGGTGGAGTTGCCATTGTCATCAGTGGTTTGATTGCTTTCTTCGCGCCAACTGCCGGCTGGTTTTTTCTCGTCATGATTCTGCTCGGAATTGGATACACATCAACGTTCCCCATTCTCATGGCAATTCTGCTCCAATTTGGAACCCCTCAAGACCGGCCCACATATATTGGCATGGCGAATACACTCATCACGCCAATCACCTTCCTGGCCCCGCTGCTTGCGGGCTGGTTGGTTAACGTTGCTGGTTACCAGCTTACATTTCTTACCTCAGCCGGATTTGGCTTGGCCGCCTTACTTGTCCTGACCCAAATTAAAATTCCTCGCCGCTCATCTTGAAGCTCGTTCACGGTAAAACTTTACGGCTTCTTCCAAAGCGACCCGAATCGGCGTGTAATGAACGCCTAGCTCGCGCTCAGACTTACTCCCGTCAAAAACAAAACCCTGGCTCAGAGTCCAGGCCGCGTCAACCGAAAGCCCCCACCACGGCGACTTTCTCAAAATCCAGGCGATGGCAGAAAATAAATAGGATGCGAGTATGACGATCGGATCGGGAAAGTGAAACCAGGGTAACTTCACGCCTGCTACTGTGCTAATCAAGCCTGCATATGACTTCCCATCCAGGCATTCCTTTCCGATCAGATATCGTTGGCCATCCGTCTCGGGCCGAATGATTGTTTGATAGATTGCTTCCGCAAGATCTTCTACGTAAACATAAACAGCCTTCGATGAATGAAAGATCGTGCTTGGAACCCGCCGGAAGATAATGTCCTGAATATATTGCCCACTCGCTTTATCATCACCCGCCCCGAGAACTATGCCGGGATAAAGCACTGTCATTGATAGGTTGCGTTTTTTGGCGATTTTCCAGGCAATCGCGTTCCCCGCCGCTTTGCTGCGTGCATACCGGCTTAGCATACGCTTACCTGGACTGCTCGTTTCGGAAAAAGGCTTGTCGTCGGGAACACCATAAACAGCGACTGTGCTGACATAGACAAATTTCTTCACGCCCACATCGCAGGCAGTTTCCACGATGGCCTGCGTGCCGCCCACGTTTACTCGTTCAAACTCATCACCGTCAAGCAGCCACATCGAGTATACATTCGCCAGGTGGACAACAACATCACATCCGCGCAAGCTTTCTGCTATCACAGTACGATCGGTAACATCTCCTTGGACAATTTCCGCGCCAAGGTCAACTAGGAATTCTGCTTTTTGCACATTTCGGACCAGGCACTTAACCTCAAAACCAGCCCGGCGTAATCGCTGCACCAAGCGCCGGCCTATGAAACCCGTAGCTCCTGTAACGTATATCTTCACGTATTCCTCATTGTCTCACCATAATTTACCAACCGCCTATCATAGCAGTCATAAACGCTTATCGCAAGTCCTTGACGTTGCATACCAAACAAGGTAAACTGAATCCGGATGGGGAGTAGCCTCCAAAGAATGGATGTTTTACCGTCAACACGGAGAGCACATCTCTCGGTAAGGCAACGCAGAAACGCGTGGCAAGACCAAACACAACCTTGTGGTGGTCTTGTTTTTAATTAAACCTCGCCACATTCACACCCACAGAACGGAGAGTTATATGACTGAATGGTTTCGGCTGGAACGTCAAGAAATTGAGCAAACACTGGAAACAAACCTCGAGCATGGGCTGGCGAATGAGGCGGTCACTCGAAAACTAGAGCAACACGGCCCCAATGAACTCATTGATCGAGGTTCAAAGAGTCCCTGGAAAATTTTGTGGGAACAACTCACCGGGATCATGGTTATTATTTTGATCATCTCGGCGGCAATTTCCCTCGCCCTTCACGAAGTTCAAGACGCAATCGTTATTCTCATCATCGTGATCCTCAATACGATTCTGGGTTTCACCCAAGAATATCGAGCGGAACGAGCCATGGCGGCACTTAAGAAGCTTGCCGTCCCACACGTAAAAGTTCGCCGCGGGGGTCATGTTGTTGAAATAACCGCCCGCGATCTTGTGCCTGGTGATATCGTCCTTCTGGAAGCCGGTAACGCCGTGCCTGCCGATGCGCGCATTCTCGAGTCAGTTAATCTCCGTGCCCTGGAAGCCGTCCTAACCGGAGAATCGGAACCGGTTGAGAAAATTGCAGACGCATTGACCACGCAAAATCCCCCTCTTGGAGATCGCATCAACTCGCTCTACATGGGAACAGTGATCACCTATGGGCGCGGCACTGCAGTCGTGACTGAAACCGGAATGCACACCCAGCTCGGCAAAATCGCCGAAATGATCCAAGGTGTAGGCGCTGAAGCCACCCCGCTCCAACGCCGGCTTGAACAACTTGGAAAAGGACTGGCAATTGCCGCACTAGGGATCGTTGCCGTCGTGTTCGTTTTGGGCGTCATCCGCGGCGAAGAAATTCGCCTCATGTTCCAGACTTCCATTAGTATGGCAGTTGCTGCAATCCCTGAAGGGTTGGCAGCGGTAGTTACCATTGCCCTGGCCTTGGGGGCCCAACGAATGCTGAAGCGCCGTGCGCTCATTCGCAAGCTGCCCGCTGTTGAGACACTCGGTTCAGTCACAGTTATCTGTTCCGACAAGACCGGGACACTGACAGAAAATCGGATGACTGTCACCGTTTTGGATGTAGCGGGTCACAGCTTGGATTTCTCGGAAACAGTGCGCAGCCATACCCCCAGCATTAGCGAGGTAGACGCCCACGCCCCCGTTCTCATCGAATACCCGGCTGTCGCATTACTCATCACAGGCGGAGCCCTGTGTAACGACGCACTCCTGGAGCCCGCGCAAGAAGATGCTGGTGGATTCTCTGCTGTTGGTGACCCGACTGAAGGCGCACTCGTCATCGCCGGCGCCCGCTCTGGTTTATGGAAAGCCGAACTCGAAAAATCTCTCCCGCGTGTCTCAGAAATGCCCTTTGACTCCGATCGAAAACGGATGACCACTGTTCACCAAATCGATCACGCGCAGCTCCCAGCCCCCATCCAGCCATTTTTGGGCACGAACGTAAAGACGCCGTATATTGCCATCACCAAAGGCTCAGTCGATGGATTGCTGGATATATCCAATGAAGTATGGGTTAATAACGAAATCCAGCCCCTCGACCAGGGCTGGAAAGATCGCATTATGACAGCCAACGACCAAATGGCACAAAAGGGAATGCGAGTCCTGGGTGTAGCCTTCGAACTCCGCAACGACGCGTCCACAGAAACGCTCGAAAAAGACCTTGTTTTCGTTGGCATGTTTGGCATGATCGACCCAGCGCGCCCCGAAGTTAAAGACTCCGTTGCGACTGCCCGGTCTGCTGGAATTCGCACAATAATGATTACCGGCGACCATCCCCTAACCGCGCTCCATATCGCCAAAGACCTGGGGATTACGGATGGTGATCGGGTGTTGACTGGCCGCGACCTGGCCGACGCGGACATCGAGCAAATCAAGAAAAATGTTCACGAAGTGAATGTGTACGCGCGAGTCTCGCCGGAACACAAACTTAAGATTGTTCAAGCGCTTCAATCTCAAGGTGAAGTCGTTGCCATGACCGGCGATGGTGTTAATGATGCGCCGGCACTCAAGAGAGCCGACATTGGCGTTGCGATGGGCATCACCGGCACTGACGTCTCCAAAGAAGCCTCCGACATGGTTTTGCTGGACGACAACTTCACCACCATCGTTGCTGCCGTAGAGGAAGGCCGGCGTATTTATGACAACATCCTTAAATTCGTCCGCTATACATTGACTTCGAATGCAGGCGAGATTTGGGTGATGCTGGCCGCTCCTTTCTTCGGAATGCCCATGCCTCTCTCTCCCATCCAAATCTTATGGATCAACCTAGTCACCGATGGCCTGCCCGGATTAGCGATGACCCTTGAGCCTAGTGAGCGCTCCACCATGAAGCGCCCGCCCATATCTCAAAAATCCAACATTTTTGGCCGTGGTCTGGGACGCGATGTCCTTTGGATCGGCTTGCTGATGGGCTTTGTCTCGTTGCTCACTGGCTTCTTTTTTTGGAAGGGCGAAAATCCCTCCTGGCACACGATTGTCTTCACCACCCTCACCCTCGCCCAGATGGGAAACGCCTTAGCCATTCGCTCGCAGCGCGACTCACTTTTCACTATCGGACTACTTTCGAACCCTGCCATGTTAGGGTCCGTGCTGCTTACGTTCGCCCTACAACTGGCCGTGATCTACGTCCCGTTCTTCCAGAACATCTTTGACACCGTAGCGCTCACCCTGCCAGAGCTACTCATCAGCATTGGCGCTGGTTCACTGGTCTTCATCGCCATCGAGATAGTGAAATGGTTCGGTCGCAGGCGCAATCCTTAATCGCCCGCTCCTTAGAGACGTTTTTTCATCTCCTTTATCACACCTTTGCATGGAGTTATGACGGAGTAGCGGCCATCGTGTCTTTAGGCCGTTGGATCCACTGGATCCATGCCATTCAGCCTTTGATCATAAAGGGCCGAACCCTGGAGTTGGGGTTCGGCCCCGGCCATTTACAGTCTAGCCTGCTTACCTCAGGACATAACTCGTTTGGCATCGACGAAAGCGCTCAAATGTGTCGCATGGCCCACCGTAGGTTAAGAAAGAAAGGTCTACCAGGGAATCTTTCTCGCGCCAATGCGCTTGCGCTTCCCTATCCAGCCGAATCTTTTGACACGCTCATCGCAACCTTTCCATCACCCTACATATTCCAGGATGACACACTTCGAGAAATCCGTCGCGTTCTCAAAACCTCTGGACAATTGGTTGTGCTTCTAGCTGCCTTACCAAACGGGAAATCTCTAGGCGACCGGATGATCAATCTTCTCTTCCGTATCACAGGCGAAGCCCCACCGCCCGAAGAACTATTCCAGCCGATTGAACACCGCTGTCGGATTTTTGGCCTGGCGGCACGTCATGAATGGTTGCGCTACAAAGACGACCGCCTCCTTGTGTTCATCGCTAAACCCGTAGGGTTTGAGTAGTGATATTTGTATCGAAAGTCACACGATCGAACACTGGATTTTAGGGCGCAATTTGGTAAAATCAAACGTATGGAGATTCAGATCGCGGTAGCAAAAACCAACAAGTATGCTTCCTCGGAAAGCGGAGACACACTGGAAGTTGTCGAACGCCCCAATGGCGGTATGTCAGTTGTATTGGCTGATGGACAAACATCCGGACGGGGAGCAAAAACCATATCAACAATGGTCGTTCGCAAGGTAATTGGGCTGCTCGCGGAAGGCGTCCGAGACGGAGCCGCCGCCCGAGCTGCTTCCGATCATCTTTATACAGAGCGTGGCGGCAAGGTGAGCGCAGCGCTAAACATTCTGTCCGCCGACCTTCAAACCGGCACGATTGTCATTACACGCAACAGCCGCTGCCCAGTATTCGTTGCCCAAGGTGACCGGATCGAGTGTCTCAATGCCGAGAGTTTTCCGATCGGCACATCCCGGAATATCCGCCCCGCCATCTCCGAAATTCAACTACAAGAACGCACTACAGTGGTGGTTTACACCGACGGTCTGACTTTTGCGGGAGATCGTTATGGCGAATCTCTCGACATTTGCACTTTGCTCGAATCCCTGCTTGAAGACCAGGAACCCACTTCACAAGAAATCGCCGATATGCTCCTCCAACAGGCTTTGCGGCTGGATCAAAATCGCCCCAACGACGATATGAGTGTAGTAGTCCTGCGCGTGATCACGAAGAACGTTGACCAAATTCGCCGCATGGTGGTCAGGCTTCCATTCGGTCCATCGGCGCATTATTGAAAGATGATGCAAGGTACAGCGCGGAGAACATCCTGGCGAAAAATCCGGGCAAGCTGGCGCGATACCTTGATTTTGTTGCGAGAATTTCGCACGCCCCTTTTGCTTTTCATTGCCCTCATTACGGTCAGTGGAGGGCTGTTTTTCCTGCTTTCCAAAAACTCCTCAACGCCAATTTCCAGCCTTGCAGAGAGCATTTACGCAACGCTCAGCTTAACCTTCCTACAACCCACGACCGACTTTCCCAAAGAATGGTATTTGCAGGCTTTCTTTTTCCTTCTTCCTCTTTTTGGTGTCGGACTCTTAGCGCAAGGGCTGGCTGACTTCGGCATTCTGTTCTTTAACCGCCGCGCCCGTGGAAAGGAATGGCAAATGGCTGTCGCATCAACTATCAACAACCATGTGGTCTTAGTCGGCCTGGGCCACCTTGGCTACCGAGTCATCGTGAAATTGCGTGAACTGGATCAAGATGTGGTAGCAGTGGAAATAGCGCCGAAAATCGAGCTGTCTAACGCAATCCAGAAATTAGATGTTCCCCTAATTCATGATGACGCAACCCGAGAAGATGTCTTAATGGCTACGGGGGTGAATCGGGCAAAGACAATCATGTTGTGTACGCAAAATGATAGCCTCAATTTGGAAGTCGCATTAAAAGCCCGTAGTCTCAACCCTGATATCGAAGTGGTCGTTCGCATTTTCGATGATGATTTTGCCGCATCGCTTCAAAAGCAGTTTGGCTTCCGCGCCCTCAGCGCCACCGGCATGGCCGCTCCAATCTTTGCGGCCAGTGCCGCCAACATTGACATTACGCCCCCTATCACAATTGAAGGACGCCCGCATGTGCTGGCTCGCCTCCTGGTTGCCAAGAACTCAAAACTATGCAAAATGACGATTCAACAAATAGAGGAAGATTATCGAGCCAGCCTCGTTTTGCTCCAACGTAATGGGCACACCCACTTCCATCCCGATGGATCAATGGCAATTGAACCAAATGACTCGATCTCTGTTTTTGCGACGCCCGATCAGATTAACCACCTGGTGCATGAAAATAAGTGATCTAGTAATGAAAGTTGGCCTAGTAGGACCTTGCACAGCAGGAAAATCGACCCTGACGAAAATGCTTCACGCTGCCGGAATTGATGCCCGCCATATCGCCCAGGAGCATTCTTACGTCCCCTATATGTGGCAGCGGATCACCAACCCTGACGTATTGGTCTTTCTAGACGTTTCCTTCCCAGTTTCACAACTGCGGCGAAAGATGAACTGGACTCTCCAGGATTATCAAGAACAGCATCACCGTCTCCGTCACGCTCGAGAACACGCCAACCTGTATATAATGACCGACTCACTCACTCCCCAGCAGGTTTTCGACCAGGTTATGCTCTTCCTAAGCCAATTCGTCTTTTCCGAATAAATCCCTCAACCCTACTCACCCGTTCTCAATGGGAGTATAATCGTCCCTTGATCCCGCCAGCCATCGGCTGGCATTTGTATGCATCGGAGGCCCTCAGTCGAATGAAACGTTATTACTTCCAATCCCTTGCGCTCTTGCTTCTTGTACTATTGCTCGTTTTTGTAAATCTCCCCTCCTTTTCTGGCATAAAACTCGGTGACTTCGAACGCGATATGAAAGCCGTTCTTGGTCTTGACCTGCGCGGTGGCGTCCAGGTTCTCCTCGAGGCTGACCTGCCCGAAGGAACCGAAATTTCTCCTGAGCAAATGGCAGATGCCCAACGAATTCTCGAGAACCGTACCAACGCTCTGGGAGTCAGCGAAAACCTGTTCCAGGTTGCTGGTGACCGCCGCATGGTTGGTGAATTCCCCGGTTTAGATGACCCCACCAAAGTCATTGATGTGATCAAAGAGACTGGTCAGCTCGAATTCGTCGACTTCGGCGATAATACTGGGAATATCCAAATCGGCGACATCATCGTAACTGACTACGCCATGTCAACCCCCACTTCCGAAAGCAATCCCGACCAAACCGTTTACCACACGATCATGACAGGCGATCAGCTTTCCGACGTGGGCGTAACGACCGATCAATTAGGCCAACCCCAAATTGCGTTCGAGCTCAAGTCTGATGGCGCCAGTATTTTCAAAGAATACACGTCAAATAACGTAGGAAAATATCTGGCCATGGCCCTGGATAAAGAAGTGATCTCCGTCGCCTCCATCGAATCCCCCATCACCGAAGGACAAGGTGTTATATCTGGTCGTTTCACATACGACGAAGCCAATGCGCTCGCCATTCAGATGCGCTACGGTTCGCTCCCCATCCCCTTCAAAGTCGTGGAAAGCCGCGTGATTGGCCCAACCCTCGGCGCCGACTCGCTGAACAAATCTTTGATCGCCGGTATTGTTGGATTCGCGATCATCATTCTGTTCATGGCCATCTACTACCGGGTCCCCGGTTTGGCTGCCGTCTTATCGTTGATTGTCTACGCTTTGATCGCGTTCACTCTCTTCAAGCTCATCCCTGTCACCCTGACACTGCCCGGCATTGCTGGCTTCTTGCTCAGCACGGGCTCGGCCCTTGATGCGAACATCCTAATCTTTGAGCGATTGAAAGAAGAACTGCGCGCTGGGCGCAACTTCACCGATGCCCTCCACCTCGCCTGGAAGCGCGCTCTGCCTTCCATCCGCGACTCGAACATTGCGACGATCATCACCTGTATCGTCCTCTTCTTGTTTGGCTCCTCCTTCGGCGCAACCATCGTCAAAGGTTTTGCGGTTACCTTGTCCCTGGGTGTAGTTGTCAGCTTGTTCTGCGCCCTGGTAGTAACCCGCTCCTTCCTTTACGTGATTGTCGACCGTCTCAAACCTTCCGCCAAACAACTAAAATTATTTGGTGTTTTGGACTAAGGAGAAAGCCATGCTTGACATCCTCGGAAAACGCTACATCTTCTTTGCGCTTTCGCTATTTCTGATTATTCCCGGTCTGATCGTCATTGCCGTATCGGGTCTTCCGTTATCAATCGATTTCAAAGGCGGGACGATGCTCGAAATTGAGTTCGCTTCCGGCGCTTTACCCGATACTGCGACTGTACTTGCCGCTTATAATGACCTCGGTATTACAGACGCTCAGGTGAAGACCACCGGCGCTAATTCGATCCAGATTCGCTCCTCATTTATGAGTGACGAAGCGCGCGCCTCGATCGTCAACGACCTCGAAACCCGCGTCAATGATGACATCACTGTTCGTAGTTTTGAGAGTGTTGGCCCGACGATCGGCCAAGAAGTTACCAGCCGCGCTCTTCTTGCAGTGGGTATCGCTGTTCTAGCGGTCATCCTTTACATCTGGTTCGCCTTCCGCGGAGTCGCCAACGCTATTCGCTATAGCCTGTGCGCCATTATTGCCATGCTCCACGATGTACTGGTCGTCATCAGCATCACTGCCATCGGCGGATTACTGTTTGGCTGGCAAGTGGACACGCTGTTCCTCACCGCGCTTCTTTCAGTGATCGGCTTCTCGGTTCAAGATAAGGTGGTGGTCTTTGACCGCATCCGCGAGAATTCCTCAGTCCTGCGCCGCCTGGATTTCGAAAAGCTGGTTAACCACTCAATCGTTCAAACTCTGCAGCGCTCTATCAACACCCAGTTGATGACCGTTGAATTCATGCTTCTGGCCCTGGCTCTGTTTGGCGGCGTCACCCTGCGTGAGTTCGCCATCATCTTGCTCATCGGCCTCTTTATGGGCACCTATTCTTCGATCTTCATCGCCGCCCCCATCCTGGTCATCTGGGAAAATGGCGAGTGGCGCAACTGGTTCAAGCGTCGGACGTCTACTGCGGCTTAATCAAATCAAAAGGGCGGTTGTTCACCTCGCTGAACGCCGCCCTTTTTATTTCGTAACGTTTCTTGTCCAAACGCGTTAAATTAAGTACCTATCCGAAAATGCGTAAGGGAAGCAATTTTTAGGATAGGTTCTAATCATACTATAGACGAGGTGGGGTGATGGATCAATTCTTTGGTAAGGAATTTGCTGGCGGCCCGTTTGAGTTATTCTCAACTTCTCATTTGATTGCTTTGGGCTGTTTCATCCTGATCATCGTTATCATGGTTGTTAACCGAAAGCGCTTCTCTGAACCAGCCCGGGCGAACATCCGCTACGGCATGGCAGCTATATTAATAATTAATGAAATTGCCTGGCATGCATGGAATATTTACAACGGAAAATGGACAGTTCAAGAACTACTTCCATTCCACCTTTGCAGTGTGTTGGTTTGGGTAGGCGCGATTATGCTGATCAAGAAAAGCATTCGTATCTACGAGTTTGCTTTCTTACTGGGCATACCTGGAGCGCTCCAAGCAATGCTCACCCCAGACCTCGGCATTTACGATTTTCCACATTTCCGATATTACCAGGTTTTTATTTCCCACGGTTTGATCATCATCTCCGCTTTATACATGACCGTCGTGGAAGGTTTTCGTCCAACACCGCGATCCGTTCTCCGTGTAATTATTGGGGCAAACATTTACGCCGCCATCATCACCGGCCTGAATTTTTTGATTGGCTCCAATTACCTTTACACAGCCCACAAGCCCGTTACTGCCAGCCTGTTGGATGTTCTCCCGGCCTGGCCCTGGTATCTGCCAATCCTTGAGTTGCTGGCCCTATTCTTTATTGGCCTGATGTATCTACCTTTTGCCATTCGTGATGGGCGCAAAAAATCAGCGCCTGTCAGCGAAGCTGTCTAGGGTCCTCATCGCCCTTTCGGATACCGAACTTAACCAACCGCTCCTGAACTGCTCGGCCTCCCAGGTTCGCTGCAATCATTGGGATTCCCAGAAATATCGGCAAAATGAGTACCAGGCTGATACCCCAAATGATGGTAGCCATGATAAATAACCCGATTGAGTAAAATGGTGCAGCCAGCATCATTAGCCAACCATTACGGATTGCAATCAGGACACTGGGCTTCTGTAATTCCATAAAGAATGGCAGGGCATAAAACGCAGAGTAAAACCACATGCCTCCGAGCATCAAGATAAATATCAAGAGATACGGAGCCAGAGGGGATTCCCACTGCCGATAAAACATGACGTTCGTGTAAAGAACCAGTAACGCGACAACCTGGACCGCGCCCCAAACCCAGGATTTCCCAAAATACAGCTTCATCCCCGCCCACAATCCACGCACCCCAACATTTTCACCAGCCATATTGTTGTTCACAACATAATAAACACCAAAGGTTGCCGGGGGGCCTAACACGATGGTGAATTGGGCCAATATCCAAATGACACTAATGAGGGCGGAATCCAGCCACGCATCCCACCAATCCATAACCGCCTGCCCAACCACGAGAAAAAAGCCTGGCAGCTTTGCGTTCTTCATAGGCTCCTTATTTGTGATTACTTAGACACAATCCTGGGCGCCAACCACTGAGCCCGGTCCTGTTGCATCACGCCATTGGCAAACACAGTCAGAATAAAGTTCACCTGCTTACCTGCCAGCGAGCTCAAATCGACTTCAACAGAATTGAACTTCTGGTCATATTTTTCGTTCCAGGTAATCAGAGTTTGGATGGAATCGGTGCCAATTTGATAATCCAACTGGAATTTCACGTCGCATTGCTCTGCTTGATAGGCACAGCCAATAACTGCCTTGAATTTGTCTCCATCCTTCACTGTATACCCGGGGAATTTTCCACGGATCACCCCGTCGCTCACTGCCTGGGGAACCGTCAACAACGCAGCCTCATCATCAGTCGAACCTGATTCAAGGACTGGATTACTTAATCGAAGGACATATCCTTTTGCATCACCATCTGAACCAGGACAGGATAACGTGCCCGCTCCACTCGTCCACACCGCGGCGCACATCTGAGCAGCGAAGTCGACTCCGTTGACAACGGCGCCCTGCTTAACCTTCACCTCTGTATAGATGGTTGCGTTATTTGTCCCGATCCCAAACCATGCGCCACTTCCGTTTTGAAGCTTCCAATTCGACCGGTAAGTACCCTCATCGGAAGGAGCTTTGAAGTTCACGGCCAGGTCGATCACATCCCCAGGAACCACATTGGCTGACAACGTTTGTGGAGACGAGCCCTCCATCCGGTCACCGCTAAAGAAAGTGAAGTTATACTTGGTCGTCCAAGTGCAAGTGCCACTGTTCTTTATCCGCCAAATCTTTGTAAACACCACGCCGGGAGCCACCTCGGTCCCGTCTGGGATCGTAATATCGGACACAAAGGTTGCCTGGTCACACGGAATGGGCGGGGCTGTTGGTTTCGGTGTAAAAGACGGGATGGGTGTTAGGGATGGAAACGGCGTCAAACTAGGCACCACAGCCGTAGCAGTAGGGGGAACAGGCGTAGCAGTGGGTGGCGCTTCAGTATATGTCGCTGTCACTGTTGGAAGTCCGGCTACGATCGTCTGTTCAGCGTAGATCGTGCTTAATTGAGCTAGCTGAGTTTCAACAGCCGCTGCCGTAGAAGTCATGCGTCCTTGTTCAATCATCTGTGCAGCTTGGGTAGCAACCGCGTTTTCATCCACCCCTACAGGCGGCAAAAGCACCGAACAAGCATTGATCCATAAAGCCGAGATCATCAGCACGGGTAGCAATAATCGGGTTTTCATGTTCTCTCCTCCCGGATTCCTCAATGAGATTACAGCAAAAACAAGACGGGAATTCACCCACTCGGGCTCCCAAGAATGAATGAAAGGTAACTCACTATTGATTATAACGTCAACCAGACCAATCGAAGATTATAACGACCTCGTATATGGGGCTTCTATCTATTTTACTAGAACTCAAGTTGGTTCCCTAGGATTTGGCAATGGTCTCCAACGCACCATTAAGTTGGTGCTTTTGCACGGTTAGGAATCTATTATAATCATTTCGGCGCTCTACCTCCGGTTGTTTTCTCGATCATCTCATACAAAAGCCTGGCCGAATTCATGCCCGTTCAACTTACGCCCCTTCACGAGGTCCGATCAGAAATTAGAGTGATTAACTCTCGCTTCGTTGCTACGCTTGCTCCAGCGTTCAGCGCAGAAGAAGCGCGAGCTTTCATTCAACGCATTCGCTCCGAATTTAGCGACGCCACCCACAACGTGCCCGCTTTCATCATTGGGCACGGCGAATCGGTCACCACCCATTGCAGTGACGCCGGCGAGCCATCCGGAACAGCAGGCCGTCCCATGTTGGCTGTTCTACAAGGCTCGGGGCTGGGCGATGTAGCCGTGGTGGTTACTCGCTATTTTGGCGGGACAAAACTAGGAACAGGTGGGTTAGTCCGAGCGTACTCTGATGCCGTTCGCTCCGTAGTTCAGATCGTGCCACGGGCCATCAAGACTCCGGCAGACACCGTGATGTTAGCCATTCCCTACAATCTTCTCGATCGCGTGCGCCGACTGCTCCCTCTTCATAGAGGGGTCTTGTTGGACGAAACCTTCGCAGCCGACATAACGATGACGCTAAGGTTCATCCCTGAAGATCTACCTGGCTTTCAGGCAGACATTCTGGAGTTGTCCAATGGCAGCATTCAAGCCGAATTTATTGAGCGAAGTACGATCTTGTTGCCAGTAAATTCAGAAATCCATCCAACCTAAGACAAACCCTGGTTTTCACCCAATCCCTCGCCTTTCACCGGGATGATTGGAAAATCTACTTGGAAAACCTTCTCAGCCGCCTGGTATCCAAGTTGGATCAGGTTCTCCAGCCAATGATCATAATCAATGATGCGGGCAGCAGAAAAGAACTCATTGGGGGCCACAATGGATACACGCATCTCGCGGTATCGAGAGAGAACCGGGTCCCCTATCTGGCGGCCAATACGCCCCAACTTGTTGAACGCGTCGATTAAATCCAATCGCTCCCGAAATGATGACAAAAGCATCCAATCCAATGCCCAGGTAACTGCTTCGCCAAAATCCGCCGGCAAAGGCGGCTCATCGGGTTGCCCATCGTGATCCTCATCGCGCCAGGGAGTCATCATCACCACAATGACCTCCATCACATCATCACCCGGACGATCCTGAGCTGCATCGATTGCCACTCCGATGGGCGTATTATTCACAACCGCCCCATCCCAATACACCGCGCGTGTTTCCGGATCAAATGTCCAGGGATACACCAGGGGAATACTGCAACTTGCAATGATCCGCCGAATGGTTATCCCGGGTACAACATCTTTTCTAGGCTCACCAGATTCAGACCGGAAGACCGGCTTGTTTGAAAATGTCATCCGTTTACCGGTGCTAACATTTGTAGCATTGATCAACAAAGTTTGCGAACTTTCCGCAATTTTACTTTCATCCAAACCCAGGCGTTCAACCATTGTCCGTTGCAAAGGCCCAGTATCTAACAAGTTACTCCACCGCCCTAATAGCCAGTTGCCGAATTTTCCAAGTTTCGGCAGCAATTGCCAGGCGTTTTCCGCTTTCGGAGAAGTCGATTCGTGCGCGGCCACAGGAGGTAAATCCACGCCGATCATCCCCTTCATTACCTGGTTGACTGTCCACCGAGTCAGTGGACTCATCGACGGGGGCAAGCCTTCAATGTCCTTTTCTTCCAAACCACGCCAAAAATGAACCAACTCATCAGCGCTCTTTCCTTGGACAATCGCGGCGCCATTCACTGCGCCAATGGATGTGCCTACCACAATATCTGGAATCCAGGCTCCCTGATGGTCCACATCTACATTTGGCTTAAAAGCTTGCGCCAGATATTGGTAAACACCCGCATGGAAGGCCCCCCGTCCACCGCCGCCGGAAAGGATCAAGGTACGGATCACGCCCATTTTTCACCTCGTTGATTGAAACTTACTTATATTTTACCTGTCAATTCCCAACACTGAACTGGATTCCCTGTAGCATTCACACTGGTCACCCAGACTGACATCGAGTAAACTGGGGCAATCTGAGTATCAACACGAGTACCAATGCAGCGTATCGCATACTTTATTTCGCCCCACGGATTTGGACACGCCGCTCGGGCCTGCGCAGTGATGCAAGAACTTCATACACGCCTACCCGACCTGGAATTTGAGATCTACACGCTCGTTCCAGAATGGTTTTTCGCAGAATCGCATCTCTGGGGTTATCACTATCACCCAGTAGCCACGGACCTTGGTCTCGTTCAACGCAATTCTCTCGATGAAGATCTTCCATCCACGCTCAACCGGCTGGCTGCTTTTCTACCATTTTCAGCAACCCTGGTCAACCAACTGGCGTCATCAGTTGTTGAATTAGGTTGTGTCCTGGTCATCTGCGATATCGCCCCTCTGGGAATTGCCGTCGCCAAAGCAGCGCAACTCCCATCTGTTCTCATTGAGAATTTTACCTGGGACTGGATCTACGAAGGCTATCTTCATGAGGCTCCACAGTTCGCGAGCCATATCACGTATTTAGCAGAATGGTTCGAACAGGCTACCTACCATATTCAAACCACACCCGTTTGTTTCCCAGATACGCCTCACCTGACCACATCTCCGGTCAGCAGGCGCTTTGAAGAATCCAGATCTCAGATTCGAGCCCGCCTAGGTCTGCCCGATGAATCCCAAGCCGTCTTACTCACCATGGGCGGGATACCCTCAAGCTTCGTCTCCCAACTTAAAGCAATTAAGCAGCTAGAGTCATTCTTGGTGATCCCAGGAGCCAGTGAAACCATCCATCGGGAAGGCAACTGCATCCTTTTACCTCACCACTCCGGCATCTACCACCCCGACCTGCTCAGAGCTTGCGACGCGGTGGTAGGCAAATTGGGCTACAGCACACTTGCGGAAGCCTATTGTGCCAACCGCCCCTTTGGGTTCATTCCTCGCGCTCGCTTCCACGAATCACCACCTCTGGCTCGTTTCGTCATTGATCAAATGAATGGACTTTCCATATCCGAAGCAGAATTTAACTCCACCGCCTGGGTCGATCTTATTCCAGTTCTACTAGCGCGGAACGAAAACAAACCGCCCCGGAGCAGCGGCGCATCCGAGGCGGCACAATTCTTACAGAGACTTCTCGTCTAATCGATTCTACCTACGACCGGCAGATCAAAAGATAGTCCTACAGCTTCTGCTGCCTTTCTCAACACTTCCGCTACCTCTTCCAACAGAGCAACGCCATCGCGCAAGCTCTTTTCGGTCAACTCATATTCCTTCTCACCGGGAATAAATATCCGCTCCTGCCCAACGGCTTTCGGCGACTCTTTTAATTCCCGGATCATTCGATCCATTTCAAGCTTGAACTCGTCAACAGGCCGGAATGCGTCTAACCGTATAGCCGCAAAATAATGACCTACATTTGCAGGTGAATTCGCGCCAGCAATACCAACGGACGTCAAGAATGCAGCGCCAGAAAGCACACCCGAGAAGATATCCACCAACATGCCAAGACCATACCCCTTATAACCACGCATCAAGTCAATTCCACCCAGGGGCATCAATGCGCCACCGTCCAGAACATCCCCAGGATTGCGGGTTACCTGTCCATCTCGATCAATACCCCAGCCCTCTGGAATTTCTCGGCCAGACTTCTCGTACACTGTGATCCGCCCGATGGGGACAATGCTGGTCGCCATATCCAATACATATGGCTTTTCATTAAATGCAGGTACAGCCACTGCGATTGGGTTCGTCCCAAGCACTGCCGTCTTCCCATAAGTTGGAGCGACCAAAGGCTGCGAGTTGGTGTAGCTAATCCCGATCATATCGTGCGGGAGGGCCATCATTGCGTAATAGCCAGCAATACCGTAGTGATTACTATTACGAACTGTTACCACCGCCGAGCCACTTTCCCGCGCCTTCTCAATCGCCCGGTTCATGGCAAAGACACCCACGACATGCCCCAAACCCGCGCCTCCATCCAGAGCCAATGTTGAGGGGGTTTCTGCGACCACCTTGATCTCCGGTTTAATTGCGATCGTCCCTTTCCGTAGTCGTGACCCATAATAGGAATCTATTCGGATGACTCCATGAGAATCTACCCCGCGCATATCGGCGGACACAAGCACCTCAGCCACTGTTCTGGCATCTGCCTCCGGTACGCCAAAAGTTAAGAAATACCGAACCACAAAGTTCTTAAGATCCTCAACCCGAAACAACAACTTACCCATGGCCACCTCCTCATCTGATATTGGAGCACCACCGCCAGACCATGCCTGAACAATTGCGCAACCAGGCACGGCCCTATTCCGTATGTATTATAATTCAGTTCACTGAATTCAATATTTACCAATGGATGATGCCATTATGACTTACCCATTAATGCTCCGAGAACTTGTGATCGATCTTCCCTCCGGAGAATTTTCCGTCGACCGCGTTGAAGATCCACACATTATCGGCCCAGTTGATTACGGCTGGGCGAAATACCATAATTACTTACACATGACCGGTCGGCGCGACCCCGAATTGTTGACCTTTGGCGGCGGACCGTTGGCTGGTTCGCGCATACCTGGCACTCGCCGGTTAGTGTTTTGTAGTTATTCTCCGCTTTGGGACGGATTCTATATTTCAAGCATGGGCGGCGCGGCATATATCTTACACCGTGTCGGAGTAGATTTTGTTACCCTACAAGGCTCAGCACACGAGGATTCGGTGCTCATCCTGAACCATAAAGATGGGGCTATCTCTGTCCATCTGGAACCCATCAACCCCGACCTGCTCTGGACCGGCTACGCCAGCCCAGAAGGCGAACGACTGATTGGCTATTACGCCCTCCAACAAGCCGTCTTTGATAAATATAAGGAGCAATTCGATGGTGACTGGGTACGTGTTTTCGCCGTCGGTCCCGCGGCGCGGAACACCAACCAGGGCATCATCGGCAGCAATCCTATTCGCAAAGGCCTCATCACTCCCATCGATGATTGGGCTGGCCGGGGCGGATTGGGCAGCCGCCTGCTTCAGACCCATCGCATCGCGGCTTGCATCTTCGGTGGAGATTGGATTGACCCCGATCTGCAAGACTCCCAAGAAATCGATAGCTACTTCCAGCAGTACTATCAACAGTCCATGATAAAAACAGACCTGGGTGCGACCGAAAAATACCGCTATGTTCCCAATTTCCAAACAGGCGGGACATTCGGTGTGAACATGCACACCGTCGAAGATAAGCTTCTTAGCTTCAATTATCAATCCATCTACGCGACTTCTCAGGCGCGAAACGAACAGCATCAGCGTTTGATTGTGGATCACTACCTAAAGCAGTTTAACGAAGAAGCCATCCAACCCAAGAATTTCGCGCACTGCGGCGAGCCGTGTTCCGTGGTTTGCAAGAAGTACACCGGGGTTTATAAGAAAGACTATGAACCCTACCAGGCTCTTGGCCCGCTCTGTGGTGTTTTCGACCAACGAGCGGCTGAAGAACTCAATCACCTTGTGGATGGTATGGCTATTGATGCGATCCAAATTGGCGGAACCATATCCTGGATCATGGAGTGTATCGCTGACGGCTTAATTCCGCCAGAGGATTTTGGCCTCCCGCCAGCCTCCGAGATGTCCTTCTCTTCGTCCGCCCTCCCAGATCAATTTGATGTCGTCGCCGATTCTCAGCGGAACGCAGCTTATGCGACAGAGATTCTCAACATGATCCTTTTCGAGCCAGTCGGAGAGCCCTTCCGCAGTGGCATTCGCCTCGCCGCAAGATTTTTAGATGAACATTACCACCTCAATGAGCCCAACAAGCGGACCATTGATAGGGCTGTTTTTACGGCGCACGGAAGACAAGGCTGCATGACTCCGAATCAATATTGGGTTCCCGGTATGCTCAGCCCCATGCCCATGATGGGCAAATATTTCGTCTATTACGGGGTTGAGTTTGTCCCACCGCGAGAACTTGGCCGCCGCAATGCGCATCGGATGGTGTACGAATTCTTTTCAGAAAACAGTGGTGTTTGCCGGTTTCACCGGAAATGGGTGGAAGCCATTGTTGATGAAATCATCGCTGCCCATTACGATCTTAAACTAGACTATGTAGCCCACCAATTTCAAGTCGCCAAGGATATTTTCGACCATGATGGCCCGACTGTTGTTCAATGGGAAAGTGAACGCGTTATCGATATGATTTTCGAGTTTCTGGAAGACTGGGAAGAACGCGGATTGGCTGACCCTCAGCTCACCGAATGGCTGGTTGAATTCAGAAAAGACAAACACAAGGCTGCGCAAAAGTATTGGGAAGAGATCCGTACCGGCATAGAGGAGGCTTTCGAAGCAGGTCCAGACGCCGTGCCAGAAATTTCCGCGCCTTACAAAGCCGCGCGCCTCGACATCATGGAGGAAAAGAAGAGCTAGCTGGAGGCGGTCATGCCCGATTGGTCGTTCAATTACCGCCGCCCGGTTCGCCGCTCCGGCGCCCAAGAATACGTACTGGTTTCGCTCATTAGTTTTGGCGGATCGGTAATATTTACGCGCTTATTCCTCGAGTTGACCGGATATCCCCAGTTAGGGGGAGGTGAACTTCACATCGCCCATGTCTTATGGGGTGGATTGATCTTGTTTGCCGCCGCCCTCTTACCGATCGTATTAGCAAACCGATGGGCATTATCGGTGTCTGCGGTGCTCAGTGGTTTAGGGGTCGGCCTGTTCATAGACGAACTCGGCAAATTCATTACTACTGAAAACGATTACTTTTACCCACCCGCCGCACCGATCATCTACGCTTTCTTCCTGCTAACCGTATTGCTGTACTTGCGGGTTCGCAGACCCGCCAACCGAAAAACGCGTGATGAGTTATATCGGGTATTGGAGAACCTGACCGAGGTTCTCGACCATGACCTGGAACCAAACGAACGCGTTGCCCTGGACCAGCAACTCGAATGGATAGCATCCCAAAAATCCCAACCCAACCTGGTTCGGCTAGCTCAAGCTCTGCGAGAGTTCATCCGAGCTGAATCGCTCGATCTTGCGCCCGCGCGCCTAACGCCTTTCCAGCGCGTGGTCAATAATGTTACTGCCTGGCAGAACCGCATCCTCACCAAGGCGCGTTTCCGCATGTTAATCGTCCTGATGTTGGCCGTCGTTGGAGTCATGGCTTTCTACGAACTTTTCGCTGTGCTCAATGCTTTGCCCGCCACCCAAAAAGCCGTCGAAGAACTACTCGCAGTCGGGGTGCGGACAGGGCAGGTCCGATCATCCATTGGCGCGGCATGGTTTCTCATCCATCTGATCCTGCAAACCCTGGTCGGACTCTTCGCAATTGTCTCAGGGGGATTATTCTCCATTTTCCAAGAACGCAAAGGTCTCGAACTAGCCGCGGCTGCTCTAGTCATCGCATTAACAGGCGTCGATTTACTGGCGTTTTTTGTGGACCAGTTCAGCGCAACCATAGCTGCTTTGACGCACCTTGCGGCGCTATTAATACTCAACGAATATCGGAAACGCTACGTCCCCGGCGTGCTCAACTAAGTCCGTAGCGAAGCGTATAAACAGCAATTCCAAAGGCTACAGCTACATTCAAAGACCCTTTACAGCCTTCCATAGGTAAGAAAACTATCCGGTCGCATATATCCAGGATATCCGGGTCCACCCCCGTCAATTCGTTGCCGACCACAAGTAAGATTTTCTCAGGTAAATTTCCCCGGTGGAGTGAAAAAAGCGGCTCTGCCCTATTCCCTCCTTCGAGCGCCCAAATTGCGCCACCCGCCTCTTTCCAGGCTCGGCAGAAAAATAGCCCGTCGGGATGCTTTTCAGAAGGAACAGCATTTTCGGCGCCCAAACTGGTTTTGGTCACCTTTGGATTATCTACATTGGGCGTTACCCCGCCGAAATGCACCCGCTTCACACCAGCCCCATCTGAGGAGCGCAGCATCGACCCTACATTCCAGGCGCTTCGGATATTGTCTAACAGCACCTCTACATGTAATCCAGGGTTCTCTTGCGCTGTTTGTTCAACAACGCTGCGCGGAAATGGTCCAGAAACGATTCTGGTCGAATTCCAGCAAGACGGGCACCGGTTCCCACGAATCTCGCCAGAAAAGGCCGTGAACCGCAACCCGCACTCCGGGTTGACGCATTGAAAAACAACGAAACTCATTGTAGTCATATTGTAGTGTTAATAGTATACTCGTGAAAATACAATAGTTTTGACTCTATCAGTAAAAGGTATATCACATGTCTCAATCAAGTTCCAATCTTAAAGTCGGCGTATTCGTTGACGTCGGCAATATATATCGCAACGGCGGACAACGGATGCAATATGATATTTTACGAGCATTCGCGTGCCGCGACCAGGCTGAACCACTCCGACTTAACACCTACGTCACCTATGACTCTGAACGAGCCGAAGATGATGACGACTACCGAAAAGGGGCGCACAACTTTCATAATGCTTTGAGAGACATTGGATACAAAGTCATTGTCAAAGAAATCCAATGGTTCACCGATGATGAGGGAAACCGTGTATCCAAGGCGAATGTGGATGTTGACCTGACTGTGGATGCGCTGCTCCAATCCGAAAATCTTGATCGCATCTTGCTGGTCAGTGGCGATGGCGACTTCGTCCAACTACTTCGGGCTCTCCAAAACCGTGGCCTACGAGTCGAGGTAATCGGCCTGGATAATGTTTCCAGCCGGTTGAAAGCGGAGACCGATTTATATGTCTCCGGCTATCTAATCCCTGACCTCATCCCGATCGATTATGATGATCGCTACGATCAACCACCCGCCTGGGGAGAAGTGAACTCCAGGGTTCGGGGCTGGTGCTATTGGCACAACGAACAGGGCTACGGCTTCTTCCGTTATCTCAAAGAAATCAGCCCTGACTTTTGGATCACTGACACTCGCCACCCCGAATCACCATACGGAACAGTGTTCTTCCATGATTCCAACTTGCCTAGTACCATCAATCCCAGCAACTTACCCAATCGAAACCTGATCTTCGAATTTGAGCTTACGAAATCAGACCGGGGCTCGGGGATACAAGCTACCGAGATCGAACTAATCAGCCGGAGCTGAACCTCACAATGCAAAAAGCGGCCCAAATTGGGGCCGCTTTTTTGTCACAAAATCCCCCTGAGAAGTGTTATTTAGGTAGATGACTGTGTCGAAACGCGCAATATTGCCCGCCTTCTCTCTGAACCCAAGACTCGAGGAAGAACACTTCGAGCGGATCTTTCATCAACACTACCCACGGATCGTCGAGCTAATCAGTCGCTTCACTGAGACGGTCGACGAGGCCGAGGAAATTGCATCCGATGCGTTCTGGAAGTTGTGGAATTCACCTCCTCGAAATCAAGATAATCTACCTGGCTGGCTCTACCGGGTTGCTACACATCTTGGTTACAACGCACTGAGGGCAAAACGTCGGCGATCGGGGTACGAGAAGGAGGCAGGACGTAAACAGCTCGAGGAAGCAGCCTCGCTCGATCCCCAGAAAGCAGTCGAGTTAATGGAAGCAAGACACAGGGTGCAAAGTGCCCTTAAAACCATGCCGGAAAGAGATGTTAAACTCTTGTTGCTGCGACATAGCGGTGTATCATACAGCGAGATTGCCAACATACTTCAGATCCACCCCTCTTCCATAGGCAAACTCCTGGCCAGAGCCGAAGAGAAATTCAACAAGATCTATACCGCAGGAGAAAAAGATGCACCTGAGTGAAAGCCAAATCAAAACCTATCTCGACGGTCAATGCACACAGAATCAAATTGAGACCGTCGCTTCCCATCTTCAAAGCTGCTCAACTTGCGCTTCCCGGCTAGAAGAACTGCGCGCCCAGGCGATGAAATTATCCGCTCTGTTGTCTCCACTTCAGCCACAAAACCCACCATTAAACCCGCAAAAGGCTTTTTCCAGACTTCTGAATCGCCCCAAGGAGAGTATTATGACTACATTCTATAAGAAACCAGCCTTCGCTTTTAGCGTCGTTCTCGCGGCGCTTCTCATTTCGCTGGCGTTCCCGCCTGTTCGAGCCTTCGCCTCCGATGTATTAGCTCTGTTCAGAGTCGACAAAGTCCAGGTAGTAACCTACGACCCCGCGTATATGAAGCAATTCATGAATGGAGCCGAAAATTCACGCGGCCAGTTCGAGGCATTCTTCAACGAGAGCATCACGGAGACACATCAAGGCGCATATCAAAGTGTCACGAACAAAGCCGAAGCAGAGTCGATTTCGGGCTTCACCCCTCGCCTACCGTCTTTAGAAAATGGCCAACTGGGAGTGGAGCCGGGCTCGGAAATATCCATCACCCTGGATACGGAGTTGATCAACACGATGCTAGGCGAGCTTGGTTTTGAAGAATATGCCATTTCACCCGAGTTTTCAGGCAGTAAAGTGAATGTGTTTGTGCCCACCTCCGTCGTTTATACATCTGGTAATTGCGAAGAGGCGCTGGATGCGACCGACCCCGACGATTTCGCCCGATTAGATTGCTTGACTTTCGTCCAGATGCGTGCGCCTCAGGCCGATGGCCCCGATGGACTTGATGTAAGTCGCCTGGGCGAAGCGCTTTTCCAGGTCATGGGAATGCCCAAGTCTGAAGCTGTTGCGCTAAGCCAAAGCATCGATTGGTCAACCACCTTGGTCCTGCCCGTCCCAGTGGGCGGTAGCGTGGACTACCAGGAAGTTAGCGTAGACGGTGTTCAGGGTGCTTATATCTTTGATAAGCAATCCTCTCTCCAAACCTTGATCTGGTCTAAGAATGGCATGCTGTATGCCATGAACGCAACAAAACCCGAACTGGACTTGATTGCTCTGGCGAACGATCTTCATTAGTTCCCAGGCCGTTCTCGACCTCTCCATAAATCACCGTCGGTATCCCTGGTTTTCCCAGTGCTACCGACGGTGCGAATTAAAAACTGATACAATTTCACATATGGAATCCACTTGCGCAATTGAAACCTTCCAACTCCGAAAGGAGTTCGGCAAGAATGTCGCGGTTCGAGGCCTTGACCTCCAAGTTCAAAAGGGAGAGGTTTTCGGATTTTTGGGCCCTAACGGCGCAGGCAAAACGACATCGATCAAAATGCTCCTTGGTCTCGTTTTCCCCACCTCAGGATCGGCCACAATTTTCGGTCACCCCATATCCGATATGACTATCCGGCAACGAGTTGGTTTTCTTCCAGAGCATTTTCGGTTTCACGATTGGCTCACCGCAAACGAATTCTTGACTTTCCACGGGCGACTGTTCAACATCCCCCCAAAGATGCTGAACAAGCGCGTTGAAGAATTGCTCGAATTAGTCAGCTTGGCCCCCTTTCGCAACCATGCTTTACGAACATTTTCAAAGGGTATGCTCCAGAGAATTGGGCTTGCTCAAGCGCTCCTCAATAAGCCCGACCTGATCTTCTTAGACGAACCTACTTCTGGCCTGGACCCTATCGGGCGGCGCCAGGTGAGGGACATTATTCGGAGCCTGCGCGATCAGGGCGCAACTGTCTTTCTGAATTCGCACCTCCTAAGCGAAGTCGAGATCACATGCGACCGAGTGGCATTTATCAAACATGGCGAAGTCCTCCAAATTCGCGCTGTTGCTGGCCTGGTGGATTCGCACATCCACCTCACTATCCGCGCTAAGAACCTCTCGCCGGCCATCCTCGCCGGCTTGGAACAGTGGGCTCAAGATGTTCGCCAGGATGGCGAAACGCTCAATATGCTTGTTCATGAAGAAAACGATCTACCAAACATTCACCGGTATCTGGTTGATTGCCAGGTTTTGCTGTATTCTTTCACGCCACAACAAGTATCGCTGGAAGACCAATTCATCCAGATTGTTGGAACGGATGGCGGCTTATGAAAGCAACACTTGTAATCGCCCAATTAACCTTTCATGAAGCAATTCGACGCCGGGTAGCCTTCGCGGCCATTGGCCTTGGGTTGGCCTTCATCATCGTTTTTTCACTTGGATTTCATTTTATCGACCAAGAAGCCAGATCTTTCTCCAATTCGCCAGAGTTGATTTACGAACAAGGCTACAATTTCATGTTTTTGGCCGCCATGTACGTTGTCAACTTTTTAGTGATTATTACTGCGGCGCTCATCACTTCGGATACACTTGCGGGTGAAATCGCAAGTGGATCCATCCAAAGCCTGACCTCCAAACCTCTACACCGAGCGACAATTGTTTTTGGAAAATGGCTCGGCAATGCTTTGTTATTGCTGTTGTACTTGCTGTTGTTTGCCACAGGCACGGTTCTGAGTGTCATCATCCAATCGGGTTACACCCCACCCCACATCATTCAGGGAATAGCCTTGATCTACTTGAACGGATTGATTATTCTCACGATCACGCTGGCATTAAGCAGTTCTATGTCCACCCTTGCGACAGGAGGGGCAATATTTGGCTTATACGGGGTAGCCTTTTTAGGCGGATGGATCGAGCGCATCGGGGCCTTAATAAGAAACCAAACCGCCATCGATCTGGGAATCTTTACTAGCTTGCTCATGCCTTCCGAGGCAATTTGGAATCTGGCGTCAAATTACATGACTGAGCCATTCATGCAATCCTTAGGCCAGAGTCCTTTTACCTCAGCTTCCGTTCCCAGCCCTTTAATGGTGGTATACACCGTTCTTTACTTAATCATTTTTCTGGCATTGGCTGTTCATCGTTTCTCGACCCGGGATATTTAGCGATGGACAATCCGGACTCTCTTCAACGCCCCAAACTCCGTCCTTTGGATTTCCGGCCTATGTCATACGAGGGTTCTCGCTACCTACACCTTCGTGACCCATTAGAGATATCACAAAAGTCCATCTTGGTTCCGGAACCATTCATCCCGGTCCTACCTCTTTTGGATGGCAAGCATACGCTTCTGCAAGTCCAAATAGCCATCTCCAACCATTATCACTACAAAATCAGCATCACCCATATCCAAGAGCTGGTCCGTTCCCTGGACGAAGCCCTCCTGCTCGAAAACCCGCGCTATCAGGAAGCCCGAGCAATGCTTCTAAACGCGTATCAGGCAGCTTCGTACCGCAATTCGATCCTAGGCAATGAGACCCACAACGAAGAGGAACTTCTCAGTGAGTTGGTCTCGCTCACCGAATCTCACCCCCTCCCTTCAACACTCTCGCTACAGCGTCCAATCCGAGGAATGATTAGCCCGCACATAGACTTTGGTCGGGGTGGTCCGGTTTACGCCAGAACCTGGGCCGCGGCTCGACAAGCTGCTCAATCAGCCGAATTAGTAATTTTACTGGGAACCGATCATTTTAGTGAAGGCCACGCCTTCACGCTGACCAGGCAAAATTATTCAACGCCATGCGGAGTCTTGCCTACTGACCAAGAAACTGTGAGTGACCTGGCCAATCTCATCGGTCACCACGCAGCTTTTGCGGGCGAAATCCATCATCGTACCGAGCACTCGTTGGAATTCGCCGCAACCTGGCTGCACCTTGCTCGAAACGGCCAACCGGTAAATCTGCTACCTATCTTATGCGGTCCGCTCGAATCATTTGAGGACGCTTCCCGGGGACCGAGGTCATCAAAAGAGTTATCTAAGGTACTCGAGTATCTGCAACTCCGGATTCAATCTCGCCCCACCCTTGTCGTTGCGGCAGGCGACTTATCTCATGTTGGCCCGGCATTCGGTGGCGAACCTGTCACACCTCAAATGCTCGATCGACTCAAGGTCGATGACGAGCTGATCATCAAACAGATCACCAGCGGACATGCGGATGGATTTTATCAGTCGATCCGTCAGCCAGATGATCCCAATAACATCTGCGGATTATCGCCGATTTACCTCGCTCTCCGCATCCTGGAGCCCACCCGTGGAACATTGATTGATTATGCTGCTTGTCCAGCCGATACGGAGCACACCTCGTATGTTAGCATTGCTGGGATCCTACTTCATTGAGGTCAATCTGCCCATCCCCGACAAAATCTTTTCTTGATCCACTGGCAGCGAATCCACGCGGACTCCAGTCGCATTGAAAATGGCATTGGTTATCGCCGGAACAGTTGGGATGATCACAATTTCACCCACACCCTTCGCGCCATACGGTCCGTCCTCTGCAGGATGTTCCACCACGAAGGAAATGATTTCGGGCATCAAGGAAATGGATGGTACCCGATACCGGGCCAACCGGTCAGTGATTACCCGGCCCTGATCCACCCAAAAACCTTCCGTCAGCGCATGACCGATCCCCATCATCACGCCCCCTTCAATTTGTCCTTTCAAACCTAACGGATTAATCGCATAACCCACATCGTTGGCGGTGATAACCTTCAACACCCTCACCTCCCCGGTGAGAGTATTGACCTCTACTTGAGCCGCTTGCGCTGCAAATGAATATGCGAAATGCATATCTCCGCCCTGCCCTAACGGCATGGTCTTCGGGGCCCAGTAAGTATATGCAGCCATCGGCTTGCGCCCCGCTTCAAGGATCATTTCAGCCACTCGCGCCAAGGGGATCGCATGCTCCCCAACCTGAGCCAGTCCTTCCACAAAATGCACCTGTTCAGGGGCAAGGTCAAAACGTTCAGCCAATTCGCTGGTCAACAAATGGGCAAGCGCTTCGGACGCGTATTTCACGGCGTTTCCTGTCACGTACGTCTGCCGGGAAGCCGTTGTGGGGCCGCCATCAGGGGTTAAGTCCGTATCAGACAACAGCACGCTCACTCGCTCAGGTTTCTGGTTCAATTCCTCCGCGGCGATCAAGCGCAGCACAGTAGGCAAACCCTGCCCCAGTTCCGCCGATGCCGTCCGAACCTGAAACGTGCCATCCACGAATAGTTCCACTTCAGCCCCAGCCTTATCAGGAGCGCCCCCACCTAAACCTGTGTTCTTATAGGCGACTGCAAATCCCCAGGCTGTCTTGAGATGAGGAAGCTCCTTGTTGGCCACTGATCGGAAGGGCTCGTTTCCTCCCAGGCGTTTCATTTCTTCAGATACCTTGTCGATACACTCGACCAGGCCCACACTCCCGCGCAACCGTTGGCCCGTATTCGTCACACTGCCCGGTTTCAGGGCATTTCTCGCCCGAAGTTCAACCGGGTCCAACCCCAGTCGTCCGGCCAACATATCCATCATGCTTTCCACCGCAAAAGCCGATTGAAGTACCCCAAATCCACGGAACGCGCCGGCTGGCGGATTATTCGTATACATCGCATAACAATCGGCCTTAACATGAGCCACCTCATAGGGTCCCGAAGAATGGGTCGTGGCGCGTGTCATCACTTTTTCTCCCAGAGAAGCGTACGCCCCAGTGTCACCATACAATTCTGTTTCGACCGCAGTTAATGTCCCGTCATTCTTTGCGCCAATTTTCACCTTAATCCGAGTAGCATGTCGCTTGGGGTGAACGAGAAGACTTTCATGCCGGTCAAACAACAACTTGACAGGCCTGCCGGTGGCCTGAGCCAGTAAGGCCGCGTGAATCTGCCCGGTGATATCTTCTTTCCCGCCAAACCCCCCCCCAAACAACATGCCAATGACCTGCCCCATCACATCTGCCCACCCCAGCGCCCTCACAACCTGGCGGCCGACGGTGTAAGGAATTTTCGCGCCCGCCTAGATCTCCATGCGGCCATCTGTCGTCAATCGCGCAATACTACATTCCGGTTCAATAAAAGCGTGGTCGTGCATCGGTGTGCGAAAAACATGCTCCATGATTACGTCGGCTTCAGCAAAACCTTCGCTAATTTCCCCTTTGCGCACTTTGATATGTTTGAGCAAGTTCCCGTTTTCATGGATCTTCGGCGCGTCATCCTGGCGCGCCTGCACCGGATCACTCACCACCGGCAATGGCTCAATTTCCACAGAGATCAGCTCAAGCGCCTGATCGGCAATTTCTCGAGTATCTGCCGCCACAATCGCCACAGCATCACCTACGGTACGGATCCGTTCGCCGAGGCCCACCATAACAGGCCAGTCAAAGATCACCAAACCGTGATTGCGTTCTCCTGGAATATCTTTCGCAGTTAAGACTGCGCGCACCCCATGAAGGCTGCAGGCTCTTGAGATATCTAGCGCTTTCAAAATTCCAGAAGGCTCCATAGCTCTCTTCACTCGCGCATGGAGCATTCCATCAAACTGGATATCATCGGTGTACTTCGCAACCCCGGTGACTTTCTCGACAGCGTCCGGTCGAATATGCTTTCTGCCAACCGATTTACGCGGTTGGGCGGCCTCAATCACAACTGGGTCAGCAATCTCCTCATTTGTTCGCATCGCCTTTGCCGCGACCTGAATTGCGTCACGGATCGATGGGTATCCACCGCACCGGCATAGCGTATCTTTCAGAGCGTTCTGGATTTCTTCTTCACTTGGATCGGGCGACCGCTGGAGCAGCGCGTAAGAAGTCATAATCTGCCCAGGGATACAAAAGCCACATTGAACAGCACCGTGAGAAATAAAAGCTTCCTGCAATGGATGCAGGTTGCTTCGCCAAAATGCAGGCGCTTTCTCTGCCAAACCTTCTATCGTAAGAACGTTCTTACCGTTCGCTTTCACCGCAGGATAAGAGCAAGAAAGGATCGGATACCCATCAACAATGACCGTGCAAGCTCCGCACTCCGCTTCATTACAACCAATTTTCGTGCCCGTTAACCCCAAACGGTATCGTAGAAGGTCTGAAAGCATTTCTCCAGGCTTTTCGGGCAATACGACTTCCCGCCCATTGACCACCAAACGCAAGGTTACCTCATCGTTCATCTTGCCTCCATATGCCTGCGCGGCTCCAGGCTTTCTGCAACACCTCACCCAATAAGACGCCACTCAAAAGGTACCGATACTGCGCCGTAGCTCGCATCGCGCTGGTCCGGTATCGCATGGAACTTTGCCAAATTTCGTCAATCACCTTAAAATCGATTCGCGAATATTCAGCACCTCGCAGGAAATCTTCCACCGCGATAGCTCGTTGTGGCGTAGGCCCCGCTGGCCCCACCGCAATTCGAACATCCGCTATTCGATCCTCTTCTCGCGCCAGCCATATCGCCATATTAAGCACAGGCAACGCCACCCCCTGTGGGCGCATGACTCGGGCGAAAGCGGAACCATTCATTCGGAACGATTCGATGGGTAGCAAGAATTGAGTGATCATCTCTTCCCGCGGCAAGAGAATGGTCTGGCCCGGCCCGGAAAAAAGCTGAAGAATTGGGATACGTTTGGATTGTTCTCGCACGCGAGCAACCGTCACTTCCGCACCCATCGCCACCAAAGCGATCATTCCGTCCGCAGCCGGCAGCCCGTGTGCTACATTCCCCCCCAGTGTGGCTGAGTTGCGCACTTGCGGCCCACCGATCAATGCACAAGCATCCGCAAGGGCGGCGGCATATTTCCTCACCAACTCTGACTCCGCAACTTGACGAACAGTGGTCGCCGCGCCTATTTCTACCGTATTGTCAACCAAGTTGATGCCTTGGATTTGAGGAATCTGAGAAATATCGACCAGGGTATCGACTGGAGGAACGTGGCCCTGTTGAATCTCCAACAGCAAATCCGTCCCCCCACCAATCAAACGCGCCTCACCGGGTGTTGACGATAATGTGCTTAATGCCTCGTCAATACTCTTAGCAACAAAATAATGATTCCATCGGTTCATTGATCGGCGGCTCCTCTCCCGGCGGCACTTTTCGACGGGCACACACCCGACGCCGGCGCAGTCGTCACGCCGACCACCGATCCAATTTTTCCCATTATAATACAGCCCATGCAACCCAAACCACAAGCTTTGTTGATTTCAGCTCTTTTGGCTCTAACCTTGCTTACCTCCGGATGCTCAACGGCCTCCCCTCAGGCAGTTCACGCCAACAGAAATCCAGCCGCGCCACAAACGCCGCTTGTAACCTCCACAAACGCGCCTTTCGCCACAAAACAAGCCAATCCGACACCAACCATTGCGCCCTCCTTCACGCCCACCTTCAAACCAACTTTCACCCAAACTCCCACGAATACTACTGCGCCAGACACAGAATTCACACCCTCAGCCTGGATCACGGTGATGCCAGAGCAAAAGTTGTCGATCCCTATCCTGATGTATCACCACATTGGCACAACCACGGGGCCGGATGGGCGGTATTACGTGTCACCAGATCAATTCCGTCGTCAAATGCGAGTATTATTTGACCAGGGCTATGAAACGATCACAATGACAGAACTCGCCGCTGCCCTTAGAGAAGGAGGTTCCCTTCCTGCCAGGCCGGTGGTCCTGACCTTCGATGATGGTTATGATGACTTATACCTGAATGCTTACCCGGTAATGCAAGAATTTGGTTTTATCGGTACGATGTATTTGGTTGTTGGGAACTTCGCCAACAAGTATGGGGTGACTGCAGATCAAGTAAAGGAAATGTACGCTTCAGGTTGGGAGGTTGCATCCCACAGCATGACGCACGCCAATTTGCGCAAGGCAAACGTGGATTTGCGGGAAGAAATTTGTACATCTCGACAGAAACTGATGAGCCTTCTCGAAATTCCTGTTTACTCATTTGCGTACCCTTACGTTGAGGCGGACAGCTACATCAAGAACTTCACCCGTGATTGCGGATATACTTCAGCCGTTGGCGCAGGCCCGGGCAATACCCATTCGCTAGAACACGTCTATTTCTTGAGCCGGCGAGAAGTTCAGGGCGAGTTCAACCTGGATGAATTCACGAACTTGCTAAAAGTCTCCCCATAGCCTGATCGTCGCCCGCGCCAGAAGCATGCTCCCCATTCTCGGGCTGGCGATGCCTGAACCAAAGATAAACCAAGAACACCAAGTAAACCAGGATGGTATGGTTGTCGCCATTCACCCAGGTCACCCCCACCATGCTGGCAATGTAAAATGCGATTGTTATGAAAATAGCTGACACCCAAATGACGGCGCCTCTCCAATGACCAGCCCGGAAAACAACAAACAGGATCAGGGGAATGATTAAAACCAGGCGGTCCATAGCCAGCCCAGACAAATCAAATAAATTCTGAAAAAAAGCAATACTTGCCACGAAGAAAAGCAAACTCGTCTTTCCTTTCCACCACTTTATTGCCAATATCCCCATAAGGAAAAGCGAGAGAATGAACAAGCTAATCGTAGCAAATCTCATCATATCTTTTTGAAAAATAGAATACAGGTAATTCATAAGGACCGATTTATATTCCGGCCCGGTCTCTCGCATGGAACTGATAACACGAACCCAGTCCCCCAACCATCCAGGTTCGAAGAAGAAACTAATTAACATCAACCCAATCAGCGAGCTCAAAAAGCCAACCAGAAAATACCAATGTCTTTTCTTGAGCGCAACGAACAACAACATCCCAACCAGCAGCAAAGTCATTTGTGGTTTGCCGGTGGCCCAAGCAACCACTCCACCAAGAAGCGCATCCCCCCATGGCGAAATGCCGTCCATAAAAGCCATTCTACACACGGCAATGGTCAAGACCACAAAGAGGATCAACGCATAATTTCCCATGAAAATGGTGTACCAGGACTCGTAAAACAGGATCAGACTTGGTCCTAGCCATTTAGGGAATTTCGGGAAGATCAACGGAATGAAGGACGTGATTGTCAATATATTTAAAACCAACCACGCTGCTGCGGCCAGGTCCATCGAGAGAAAATACAGCGGAAGGGGGAAGAACAGAATGTAGAGCGGATACATAAAGTAAACAAGCTGATCTGAGGGAGTGTATTCCCGCCCAAAGTCAGAGAAGAAAATCCTTTCCGCAACCTCCTCACTATATAGATTGATCTCTTCCACGAAAACCGCATGCCCACCATGATAAATGTATGGAAAATCATACCCAATAATGATATTCCCCAATACTGAATGCGCGGCAAAGGTTAATACAATCCAGGCCCCGATAAAAAGCCCGATTTTTAACCCTGTTTGATTACGCAGATTAGACTCTACTCGATGTTTTACCATGAGTCACCCAACCAATGTTTTATCCAAGATCAGGGTATGTGATACCTCCATGAGGGAACACCAGCACATCCGCCGTCTTTCCCACCCGTTGGACAGCCGCCGCCACCATATCTTCTGGACTCTTGTGGAAATCTATAAAAGGCAAGTTCTCTTGAGTGTTCGCCGGAATGGTTGGGCCATACATCAGCAATGTCGCGTGGCGCATCGCTTGTAAAGCAAAATACAAGAAGAACCGGTCTTCCTCGCCCATACCCTTTAATTTCAATTTGGGCACCAATGGCAAAATCACCGGCGCCAAAGTGCGGAGTGCTTTCTTTCCAATCGGCAGTTTCTTGTTGGCCAATCCAAATACGCCTGTTCCCTCTTCGGCACGGACGAAAGTCATGACCACTCCTCCCTTACGTACCGCCCGGATCGTGTTCGCCAATGCCTTCACCCCCTGGCGCAGGTCTTGATCCATTGGATTGGACGAAGTAATCACAACATCGGCCGGTTTTCCAACTTTCGCCCCGTACAATCCAGCGCTGATCCGAGTTCCCATTCGATGAGCGGCAATCGGATTCCCGGCAACAATTTGAACTATTTCTTGCCGATAGTTCATAATTGCGTTCACTATGAACACAGGGGCTTTTAACATTGACGCGCCTTCTTCCAGGTCAAGACGCATTGGATTGCCCTCTATGGTTCGCCCGACATTATTGAAGGTAGTCGGCGCGCAGTTCAGGCTATGGTTATGCGCCACAGTCGTGCGGCCAGCAACACCCGGAATCAAGTTTTTATATCCCCCACCAAAGCTGGCAATAATATGAGGTTCGATGCAACCAATAGAAACGATCAGATCCGCCTCTGCGACCACCTTAGTAATCCAGACAGGTGTTCCTCTTGAGGTTGTCCCCAGAAAACTCAACTTCTCTTCCTTATCACAATCCGGGTTTTCCCAGCGCAGACCTTTAAAAGCTTCACCCACCCTTTCTGACAACTCCACCTCAGTCATTGGACGATGCAATCCTAAGGCCGGCACAACGGTCATTTGATCGAGCCCCACGCCGGCCTCAACCAGTTCGGCCAGCACCCTTGGGAATATGGCAGAAACGGGCGTTGGACGACTGGCGTCATCCACAACGATGACCACGCTTTTCTTATTGCGAGCCAAATCTGTTAAGTTTGCTGACTCAACCGGCTTCTTAAGCGCTTCATAAATGGCTTTATCTGGATTTTCCAACGGATCAACTCCGGCAGGCTTGAGCGAATCCACAATTCGCCATGTCTCAGGCATATCGATCTCGATGGTCTCTTTGCCCCAAGGCAACGTCAGTGCTTTTTCGGCCATTTTTCCCTCGTCAGTCAATGGATCTATATAGAATGGATACTAAATTGTAGCACGAACTCACTAACGCCTATGAAATCCCGACGTATAATTAACCCGAGTTACTTGAGATCTACCCGTCCAACAATATCCGTCAGGAGGAACCCATGCCCCGCTATACAGCAGCGATTGATCAGGGCACAACCAGCACGCGATTCATCGTTTTCGACGAACATGGCAGCATCATTGCCGTTGACCAGAAAGAACACCGCCAGATCTTTCCCCAGCCAGGTTGGGTAGAACATGATGCCATGGAAATCTGGCAACGAACTCGCGAAGTCATTCAAGGTGCTCTCCAGAAGTTTCCTATCACACCCACCGATATCGCCGCAGTTGGAATTACTAACCAGCGGGAAACAACCGTGGTCTGGAATCGTCTGACTGGCCAGCCTTATGGGAACGCGATTGTCTGGCAAGATACCCGCACCGCTGACTTGTGCGCCGAACTAGCTCGTGATGGCGGCCAAGATCGCTTCAGGCCTCGCGTCGGCCTGCCTCTAGCCACCTATTTTGCGGGTCCAAAAATCCGCTGGCTGCTCGACCATACTCCCGGTCTCAGAGTTGCTGCTGAACAAGGTGTAGCTTTGTTTGGAACCATAGATACGTGGCTCCTCTGGAACCTGACCGGTGGTCCACGCGGTGGGCTTCACATCACCGATGTTACCAATGCGTCTCGTACGATGTTGATGAATCTGAACACGCTCGAGTGGGACAATTCGATCCTCAATCTACTCGATATCCCACGTTCCATGCTGCCAACCATCCGGTCATCTTCCGAGGTGTATGGGTACATTCAAGAAATACTTCCAGGCATCCCCATTTCAGGGGTGCTGGGCGACCAGCACGCTGCCCTGTTCGGCCAAGCCTGCTTCGATCCGGGTGAGGCAAAAAACACGTATGGCACAGGCTGTTTTATGTTGATGAATACCGGTGTCCAGCCCACCCAAAGTCAATATGGCCTTCTCACTACCTTGGGTTACAAAATCGGCAATCAGGCAGCCGTTTACGCCCTGGAAGGTTCAATTGCAATCGCCGGCGCACTGGTTCAATGGCTGCGTGACAACCTCGGCGTGATTGAAAAATCACCCGACATCGAGCCCCTTGCCCGGACAGTTGAGGATAATGGCGGGGTTTACTTCGTCCCGGCATTCTCCGGGCTTTTTGCTCCGTACTGGCGTAGCGATGCCCGCGGAGTCATCGCAGGCTTAACTCGCTTCGTCAATCGCGGACATATCGCCCGTGCCGTATTGGAAGCAACCGCGTACCAGACCCGCGAAGTCGCTGAAGCAATGGAAAAAGACTCTGGAGTCACCCTAAACCAATTGAAGGTCGATGGGGGTATGGTCGCCAACGAACTCCTTATGCAATTTCAAGCAGATATCCTCAATGCCCCCGTCGTCCGTCCGCGTATCGCTGAAATCACCGCCCTGGGGGCAGCCTATGCGGCTGGATTAGCCGTTGGCTTTTGGGAGGATTTCTCTTCTCTCCGGGATAATTGGCAAGAAGACCGTACCTGGTCGCCCAAAATGGACACTGCCCGTCGCGAAAAGTACTATTCATCCTGGAAAAAGGCTGTCACCCGTACTTTGGACTGGGTTGAATCTTAAGTATAATCGCCATAATGAAACCTTCCACCCCCCATGCTCTCATCATAGGCGCAGGATTTACTGGCTGCGCCCTGGCTTACGATTTGGCCCAACGCGGCTTCGCCGTCACGGTTCTAGAACGCGGCGAAATTGCATCGGGCACCTCCGGGCGGACGCACGGATTGTTGCACAGCGGCGCGCGGTATTGCGTCAACGACCAAGAATCTGCTGTCGAATGCATTCAAGAGAATATCATCTTGCGGCGAATCGCATCGCAATGTATCGAATATAACGGCGGTTTATTCGTCGCTCTCACAGACAGCGACCTGGAATATGCTTCTCGTTTCGAGGTAGGAGCCCAACAGTGTGGTATCCCAATCGAAAAAATCGCCCCTGCTGAAGCGCTGCGCCTTGAACCTAACCTCAATCCACGCATCCTGGCCGCCTACCACGTTCCTGATGGAGTATTCGATCCGCTCCGACTGGCCCTGGTATTTGCCGCTTCAGCTCGAGCCCTTGGCGCGGAATTTCGCCCTTACCACGAAGTAGTTGGCTTGATGATCAATGGTCAGGCGGTAGTCACCGGACTCAAGGCACTCGATCGAACCACTGGACAAGAGTATGAAATTTCTGGTGACATGGTGATTAATGCCACAGGCGCGTGGGCCGGGAAACTTCTCAAAGGTACTCCTGCACAAGTCGATGTCACCCCCACTCCCGGCGTCATGGTCGCCTTTGATGCTCGCCTGGTCAACCGCGTTCTCAACCGCATGATCGAACCTGGTGATGGTGATATTCTCATCCCGCAGAGGCGTATGGTGGTCATTGGCACGACGTCTTACGAAACAGAAGACGTAGATTACATACCCGTCGATGACAAGCAGGTTGCTCAAATGTATAAAGACGCGGCTGACCTTGTTCCGAAAATCACAGCCACGCGCGAACGAGGTCGATATATGTCCGCCCGCCCACTGTTAGGAAAAGGACAATCAGGACGCAGCCTTGCCCGAACCTTCAAATGTTTCGATCATCAGGAATCTGACGGATTGGCTGGCCTCGTCACGATAATCGGCGGGAAAGCCACGACTTGCCGGGTGATGGCCGAAAAGACCGCCGACCTGGTGTGCGCTAAACTTGGGGTCCGTGCTGAATGTCACACTGCTGATGAGCCGCTCCGATCTTACCGTGAATATTATCGTTCCACAGAAGGCAGCCATGAGTAAAGAGCGCTGGACTGTTACTTTCGCCATTTTGCGCCAAAAGGCTAACGGCGCCCGCGTCAGGCAATCTTTCAACTTAGAAGTTGATCCTGACGAGTACGTGCTTGACGGTGTAGAACGGGTGTGGGCTTTCCATGACCGCAGCCTGTGTTACCGTCATGCCTGCCATCACTCCACCTGCGGAGCTTGCGGCATGTTGGTGAATGGCGTCGAGAAACTGACCTGTATCACCCCCATCCGCTCCGTCACGCGCAACGGCGGCGTTCTCCGCATTGATCCACTGCGAAATTTTCCCGTGATCGCCGACCTGGTTGTGGATATGAGCACATTCTATACACGGATGGAGGATGCCCGCGCCCTCCAGGTTGTACCTGTGGAACATGGACACTTGCCTCACGAAAAAGGCACATACCCCAAGGATGACAACCCCCATGAACGACTGGTTGATTGCCTGGAATGCGGCATGTGCGTCTCAGCCTGTCCATCTGCGCTGACCAATCCAGAATATTTCGGCCCGGCCGCGCTTGCCGCCGCTCAGCAAACCAATGCAATCCACCCAACCTCTTCCTTGTTAGATTGGGCAGATTGCGCTGAAGGCCTCTGGCGCTGTCACAACGGATTCGAATGTTCCGCGGTATGTCCCTCAAATGTCGACCCGGCCTGGCGGATCATGGATCTGCGCCGAAAAGTAGTCCGCAGAAAAGTTAAACAATTCTTTAAACGCACTTCAAAAGAGGATACCCATGAGTAACCAACCCGCCGCATCCCGCTTTTGGCGATGGTTTGACCCCCGAAGCCGCAGCCTGGGCACGCTGGCATTTATTCTCAATCGAATCACCGCGCTCGGATTGACTTTGTACCTTTTTCTTCACTTGTACATGTTGAGCAAACTAGCCCAAGGCCCAGAAGCTTACGACAGCTTCATCGCGTTAGCCAAGACCCCCGTGATTAAAGTAGGCGAATTGCTGGTCATCGCCGCTGGGTTAATTCATGGACTGAACGGCATCCGTATTGCCCTCAATAGCTTTCGGATTGGGGTTCGTGTGCAACGCCAACTTTTCATCCTATTAATGGCGTTAGCCCTGATCGCTACCGGCGTTTTCGGTTACGTCATGTTCTTTACGGAGTAGGAGCACACCATGACTGAGTTTAACCGCCCCATCTACAAAGCCCGTGAAGGCGCTGGCGTCTGGATCTTCAAGATCTTTGCCGGATTATTCATCGTCTTGCTCCTCGGATTACATTTTATCGTAAATCACCTCGTGGCGCCCGGCGGATTACTTTCGTATGCAGACGTGGTCGCTTATTACCAGAATCCGATCATCCCCATCATTGAAGGCATCTTCCTTGTGCTGGTTGTTTCGCATGCCCTGGTTGGGCTGCGCAGTATACTTTTGGATCTAAACCCCACCGATCGAGTACTTCGTATCATGACAACTGTTCTTTGGGTCATTGGAATCCTTGCGGTGATCTATGGAATCTGGCTGCTCATCGTTGTCGCCGGGCGAGGATAACCATCGATTATGCCAGAACCTCGAATCATCCGGGTTTTATTTGTATGTACAGGCAACATCTGCCGGTCACCAATGGCTGAAGCGGTTTTCCAACAAATGGTTGACCAAGCAGGTCTGAGCGAATCGTTCGCCATCGCATCGGCAGCCACCTCCTCCTGGGAAATTGGGGAGCCCCCTCACCCTGGAACGCAGACGGTACTTCAGAAAAACAAAGTTCCCCTCAAACGAAACAAACGCGCCGTACAAATCACGGCGTGGGATTATGAAAACTTCGACTACATTTTAGCAATGGACGCCGAAAACCTGCGCGCCATGCAGCGCATTCCGAAAGTGCGCCGCTTGCTCGAATTTGTCCCAAAGGGTCGGCCTCAGGATGTGCCCGATCCGTACTACACGGGCCAATTCGATTATGTTTACGAACTCATCCAGGAATCTTGCGCGAATATTCTTCAATTCATCCGCAAGCAAGAAAACTTGTGATCAACCTGCCCCACAACCTGAAAAATACCATTGAGGCAGCACTTCACTCTCTAGGCGTGACTGGCCCCATTCTCAGCGCTAGCCCGGTTTCTGGCGGCTGCATCAACAATGCCAGGCGTGTATCTACCGGGCAAGACGATTTTTTTCTAAAGTGGAACGACTCGATCTCCATAGAGGTTTTTGAGGCGGAAGCCCACGGACTTCGACTCCTGGAGTCAGCTAATGCCATCCGCGTACCGAAAGTCCTCGCGGTTGGCGGAACACCAAACCAAGAATGTCCCCCCTATCTACTCCTGGAATGGCTAAGTCCAGAAACAGGTCAGGCCTCCCAACTCAACTCTCAAATTTTTGGTGAACAACTCGCATACCTTCACCAGTCACAGCAGTCCTCTTACGGCCTGGAACGGGACAATTTCATCGGACGGACACCTCAAATCAACCGTCCAGATACCGATTGGGTATCTTTTTTCCGCGACCGAAGACTTTTGCCTCAGTTACGCCTCGCGTCAATTCAAGGGAATCTTCCCGAACAGCGACTGAAGCGGTTAGAAACCTTGCTTGCGCGCTTGGACACATGGCTGGGTGGCGTACGCCGTCAACCTTCTCTTCTACACGGTGACTTATGGTCAGGCAATGTGATCGTCGGTCCGAAATCCGAGCCAGTGTTGATCGATCCCGCAGTTTATTATGGCGACCGCGAAGCAGAAATTGCCTACACAGAGTTATTCGGAGGATTCGGATCTGACTTCTATAGAGCCTATGAGTCGGTCTGGCCACTCGAACCAGATTACTCTGACCGCCGCGACATTTACAATCTCTATCACTTGCTTAATCACCTCAACCTATTTGGCGAAAGCTATGGATATCAGGTCGATATTATTTTGCGCCGGTATGTCGGGTAGCAATCAAAGGAATTCAGGTAAAATTTAGGAGATGCGACGATTTACTAATCAAACCGCCCTTCACGGTTCGCCTGGGTTCGAGAGCGTTAAAGGAGTAAGAAGATGCCAACAATCGACGGCATAGTTAAACAACTGCCCCCAGAAACCAGGGATTCCATCGACTCGGTCTGGAATTCTTTATCGGCCGATGAACGCGCCACGCTCCAATCTCTGGTCACGGGAATACCCAACAAATTAGATTTGATGCGCATGTTACTCCGAATGGCCAGTTCTCAAATCAAAGCGGCCTTTGGCGACAAGCACCGGGTCACGATCGTGGGTCCAGCCAATGTTGGCAAGTCCACTCTTTACAATCAGCTCGTTGAAAATAAGCTCGATTCCGCGGCAGTCAGTCCTATCCCCGGCACGACTCGCAAGAATCAACACGCGGACGCCGGCTTATTCTCAATTATCGATACCCCCGGCGCGGATGCGGTTGGCGAGGTGGGCGAAAACGAGAGGGATGAAGCTTTTACTGCGGCGGCGCAAGCCGACTTTCTGATCATCGTTTTCGATGCCATTCAAGGGATTAAACAAACTGAGTTGGAGCTATACAAGAGCCTGCTTGAGTTAAAGAAACCTCACCTGGTTGTTTTGAATAAAATCGACATGGTCAAACGCCACAAGCGTGAGGTCATCAACCAGGCTGCCACCAATCTGAAGTTAGATGTCTCTCAGGTTATCCCCTTGGTCGCCCAGACTGGTGAAAATTTAGAACAGGTCCTGACGGCAGTGGCCGTCGCCGAACCCGCTATGATTGCAGCCCTTGGTCGTGCTCTACCCCAGTACCGCTCCGCGTTAGCCCAACGAACGATAATTAGCGCGGCGTCTGCTTCTGCCATGATCGCGCTTACACCGCTACCATTCGTAGACTTTTTGCCTCTTGCGGCAGCCCAATCCATCATGGTTTTGGGCATCGCCCGCATCTACAACTATGAGATCACCCTGGCCCGCGCAAAAGAATTGGTCATAACCTTTGGGCTGGGTTTCTTAGGGCGCACGTTGTTTTACGAACTGAGTAAACTCGGAGGCATCCCAGGTTGGATGCTGGGCGCCGCCATCGCGGCCTCCACCACAGTTGTCATGGGGTATGCTGCCACAGTTTGGTTTGAAAAAGGCGAACGAGTATCCGCGGAAACCATCAGCCATCTAACCAAGAGCATAACCTCTTTCCTGCTACAACGTTTACGCTCCCTAGGAAAAAAGAAACCGGACCAGACCTCACTTCAGGAGCATATCGCCAAATCACTTGAGCAGGCCGGTACGCTCACCGACATGCAAGGCATAACCGATCCCGCCTCCACAAACGAATCAGAATAACCCTGTGCCCTCATTTACTACGAACTATCTTCGCAACATTTTCCGCCTTCTGCGGCGCGACCTCCTTCTTGATCCTCTGGTCGCTACCTACTACCTGACCACGCGTTGCAACTTGAATTGTGTTTACTGCGAGGATTTCGGATTATCTCGCAACGAAGATAATTTACCTCCGTTGTCTTTGGATCAAGCCCAACACGTTCTCAAAGTAATCCGCACCGGCATTGATCGGGTCATACTAACCGGTGGTGAACCACTCTTGTTTTCTGAAATAGTCGACCTCCTGGAATATTGCTCTCAAAGGCTGAAGTTCGCCGAAATCACCATGCTGTCCAACGGATTACTCCTCAGAGAGCGAGAGCAGGTGCTCCAATACCTTGACCGCTTGGTGATAAGTCTGGATTCACCCGACCCGGAGTTCTGGCAAGGCATGATCCGATCTGCTCCTGGTACCGCGCACAAAATCATGGAGAACATCCAATACGCTGCGACATTACAACGACGCCACCATTTCTCATTGATCGTGAATTGCGTTCTTTCTCCGAACACTCTCCCTGGCGTAAAACCGTTGCTTGACTTCTGCGCCGACCACAGTATCTTGATCTCATTTTCCCCCCAATCGGTGGGGAACTGGCCTGCCTATGACTTGTTGGTATCCCAACAGTACCGCGACGTTCTTAGCGAAATACTGCGCCGTAAGAACCAAGGTGGCCCCATTCTGGGCAGCAGCGCATATTATCAACTTCTCCAATCATTTACCCCTTACGCCTGTTATCCGACCCTCGTGCCGCGTGTCTGGCCTGACGGCAGCTTGATTTATCCTTGCAGACCCATTGAACGAGAGGGTGGTAGTCGTGGTGGTCGGCCAGTCAATCTATGCGACGTTCACAATTGGCACGATGCGCTCCAACACGCCAGAAAAACCTATGGATCGCCCCCAGAGACGTGTGCCAGTTGCTTTCAACAATGCTTTGCGGAGCCATCCTTGATGCAGGCTTTCCCGTTGCAATTCCTTGGAGAGTGGCTGCGTTATTCCCCCAGCCGACGAGGCAGCCTGGCCACGTTCGCTCCCGGCTAGAAAGGACTTTTCTCATGATCACCCTTTTCGGCGCAACAGGTTATACTGGCCGCCTGATCGCTCACCAGCTCGATCAGGTCAAGTTGCCCTTCCGCATTGCGGGAAGGTCTGGCGAAAAACTAGGAGAATTAGCCTCTGAACTCAACTCCCACCCGTCCACCTTAACGGCAGACGCAGCCCAACCGGCGACGCTCCCACCTTTGTTTCGCGACACAAAGATATTTATTAATTGCGCTGGCCCCTTCACAGATCTGGGCGAGAAAGTGATCCGTCAGGCCGCCCTAAACGGGGTTCACTATCTGGATATCACGAATGAGTTAGGATATGTCTATCGGGCTCAAACCTACGGAAAACTAGCCCAACAGAATAAAACAGTCTTAATTCCTGCCTGTGGCTTCGAAGTAGCACTCGCAGACTTTGGTGCGGCTCTCCTTGCCAACATCCTGCCCGGCCCTTACCGCGAAGCGCACATTGTGTACCACCTTCCCGGTAAGGGCTCCAGCGTTGGAACGCGTCGTTCTGCGCTTCGCTCTCTGGCTACTTCCTGGATTGTGTACCGTGGTGGCCAATGGGCCGGGCAGGCTCCTGGAATGGTTTCTCGCCGCATCCATTTAACATCAGGACCCATGCCGGCCATCAGCTTCCCCAGCTCCGAGTCAGTAACAATTCCCACCCATATAGACGTTCAGGCTGTTCACACCTGGATGGTCACCTCTCCGGCTGGCCGCTTTTTCGCCCCAGTCTTCATTCCTCTGTTCGCCCGCATACTCCGCAGTATCCTCCGCGATCCCATTTTGCATCTAGCGTCGCTCAACCCGCCACCTACCCATGAACTGCGCAGTCATGACCCATTTGAGATCAAAGTCACATTATGCAACCCTCAGGAATCTCGTTCGGTTTCTATCACCGGTAAAGGTGCTTACGATTTGACCGCAAACATCATTTGCTTTGCGGCTGAACGCCTGATGACAAATCCGCCGTCCACCTTTGGTTGCCGACCTCCTTCTAGCCTCTGTAAACCAAATGATTTCTTCGAGGTAGCCCAATCCTGGGGTGTATCTTTCAGCGAGGTTGCCAGTGATTAACGTCGAAGTTGTAGTGGTCGGAGCCGGCCTGGCAGGTCTGAGTGCCGCGCTTCACCTGGCCGAGCGGGGTCTTCATCCCCTCGTTCTTGAAGCAGACCCCAAATTCGTCGGGGGGCGTGTGAAAGGTGGCGAGACGGTTGAGGTCAACGGGTGGAAATTTCGATCCGAACATGGCGTTCATGGCATCTGGTCTCCTTACCGCAATTTACAAGCCATGCTGGCTCGGCGGCGCATCCGTCCTGTGTTTGTCCCAGCCCAGGAAGAGTGTTGGATTTACCGCCGCGGGGATCAGGTAAACCACGCCAATGTCGGCAGCGCCATCCGTCACAGTTTTATCCCCGCGCCTTTTCACTACCTGAATCTTTTCTTCCGTCCTTCCTTCTTGAGTGTATTGGGAATTGCCGATTGGATTTCTCTATTCAAGGTTTGGTATGGGCTCCTGTTTGCCGTTGGGATCGATCCGCTCCGTGAAGAACAACCCCTCCAGGATATGCGCTTGAAAGATCTCCTCAAAGGCTGGTCGCCTTCATTGCGAGCTTTCTTCATCGGCTTGACGCGCAGCGGCTTAGCTGCCAGCCCGGATGAAATCCCACTGTCCGGTTACATAGCATTCCTCCGCTTCTATACGATCTTGCGCCGCGACGCCTGGGCATTCTCGTACATGCCCGCTGATGGCGGCGCCAGCCTGGCCGAACCGCTTGCCAGGCAAATCACCGATCTCGGGGGCAGTATTCTGCTCGATACAACGGTCACCGCGCTTTATCCAACACAGGACGGTTATCAGGTATGGATTGCAGGTAAATCCGAGCCTTTGTCGGCAAGGCAAGTCATTCTCGCCGTAGACGCGCCTGCCGCGCAAAAAATTCTTTCCGCGAGTCAATTCGCTCACCCCTCCACCGCCAACCTGTATTGGCCCCGCGGCCAAGCGAACGCAATTGTCCGGGTTTGGTTCGATCGTCCGCCTGATCCCGGCGCTGAAGCCGGAATATTTTCTGGCGACTTTATCCTGGACAACTATTTCTGGCTCGACCGTATCCAAGACCAATACATCGAATGGCATCGTGCCAGCGGCGGGAGTGCCATCGAAGCTCACATTTATGGACCGCCTGAGCTGTTGGAGGAAAACGACTCTCTACTGCTCGCCCGAGCAATTGGAGATATTCAGAGCGCATTTCCAGAATTGCGAGGGCACCGAATCCACCAAACCATCCAACGCAATCCGACCAGCCATACTCTCTTCGGAGTTGGGCCATCTGAATTCCACATCGGAGTTCGCTCTCCCTGGCCTGAATTATACTTTTGCGGTGATTGGGTCCGCCACGCCGCCCCCTGCCTCTTTCTCGAACGCGCTTGCCTCACCGGAATTATCGCCGCAAACGAGATACTCAGCCAGCGTGGCCTGGAACCCTGGCCTTTGCTGAGTTACCTCCCCCCTGAACCATTTGTCGGTTGGATTGAAAAAGTGATGACGGAAGGCCGTCACAAACGAAACAGGAGAAGACGAAATGCGTCCGCAAGTAATTCATTATCCTGATACGACCGCCACAAATCAAGCCGCCGCCGAATTATTCATCCGCGAGGCAACACATTCAATCAAAGCAAATGGGCGTTTCAGCGTTTCACTTTCAGGCGGCAGCACTCCCCGCGCCTTGTACGAACTTCTGGCTACCCCCTCCTATGTAGACCAGGTGGATTGGTCCAGAGTGGCTTTCTTCTGGGGAGACGAGCGCTGCGTCCCGCCCGATCACCCCGACTCCGATTATGGCATGGCGAAAGTAGCTCTACTCGATCACCTTCCCACCTATGCCACGCCGCAGATTTTTCGTCTGAAAGGCGAAATCCATCCGTCCACCGCGGCAGAGCAGTACGAACAATCTCTTCGCTCTTATTTTGGCGATAATCCTCAGGTCACCTTCGACCTGCTCTTGCTTGGATTGGGCGAAGATGTCCATACGGCCTCGCTTTTTCCACACACGCAACCCATCCACGAAACCTCACGCTGGGTTTCAGCGCATTATATAACCAAACTATCAGCATGGCGCCTGACACTGACGCCTCCAGTCCTCAACCGCGCACAGACAACCTTCTTCCTGGTAACGGGTTCTGGAAAAATCCCCGCCCTCAACCATTTGCTGCACAGCCCTTTCCAACCAGATGAATACCCGGCCCAAATTATTCAACCAGTGAACGGGCGTCTATTTCTGCTAACAGATCAGCCTGTTGGGTAGTTTCAACCAACACTAGCGCTGTATCACCGGAAGATGGTTATAGAAGCTCGGTGAAAAAGCGGTTGCCATCATCACGGGCGGGCTCATACTCAATTCCCACATAGAGTAAAGCGCTTCTCCATCCAAGCCGCCAAATTGCTCGAGAAATTCGATATAGTCGCGAGACGCCACCTGGTAATACAACCTCGCTGTGACATGATTCACCTCGGCTGGGACCTCGTACTCGGTTACATCCCAATACTGGCCAGAGGGATATGGATTATCCATCACCGGTCGGAGACCATCTTCGTTGAACAGATCCGCATCATACCCTCGCGGCGGTATACGGTTGTCTTTGATAAAAGTATTGTTCAAAACGAAAAAGAAAGAAGAGCCGTCTGGAGAATTTGGCAGCCCTACATTGGCGGAAAGTTCACTGGTCATACCTAGTTTCGCTTCATAGATTTTTACATCAGACGAAGGATCCAGGGTAGCAGTGAGTGGGTCGTAAGCGCCCGATTCGTACAATAAATTGCCAGTCTCGCCATAAGCCCTGACATGAATCCAAATCCGGCGACCTTCCGGGTATCCTGTGGGCAATTTATGCCCGGTCTGGTTGGTCACCGTCACGCTCACTGTCCGAGTGCCGCCTGTGGGCTGACCTAGTGAGACCTCTATATCCGCTGCAGTACGCAAAAAATCCTTGGTGATTTGCATATTGGTATTGAGGAATGTAGCATCTTCGATGGAGTTCAACCGCCACTCCTCCATTTGCAGTAGCGCAGGCAACCAGGTGTTACTCCCCATCAAAGTATGTTCAGGAAGGCAGCCTGTGGTAACACAATCCCGGAAGATAGGATTGAACGCGTCGTCAGCGGCCTTTCCCGTAGTTTTCGGCATGTGGCAATCCTGGCAGGTTTTTGGATTGCTCCCAGTAGCAAATTCGCTCAACCGCCACTCATCGAACGTTCGCTCAATCGGGAATATCTGTCTTTGCTCGAAAGGTTTAGAAGGCTTTCCAGCCGGAATTGGCCAGTATTGATTCCCGTGCGCAGGGTCTTTTTCTAACAAGGGGTTGCTCAAATTATGACAAACCCCGCAAATTCTTGACCGCCCAACCGGATCATCGTTCGCTCCCAGAAAATCCGTCTGGTAGGCTGTGTGATATCCGAACGTGGCAGCCAGATCAAACGGTCCGCGGCGGTTATCATTCGGATCGATAATCATCATCGCGTTCCCAACAGTCCCATCAGATGGGGGAGCATCTTCCAACGCGGAGCGGATTAAACTATCCAGACCCGAAGCCTCATCGCCAGCCGAAGCGACTGGATCCACCATCCGGTGGCATGTCAGACACGCCACCCCATTATGAATATCGGTCGGGGTCAAAGCCGAGCCATCTGAAGGTGTGCTGCGGCCCGAAAGCCATCCTGTAGAGGTATGGCAGCGCAGACAGTATTCACCAGAATTCGGCGCATAAGCGTTCGCGACACTCATCGCCGCCCAGAAAACCGGATCGCGTCCAGCCTGGCTCATCGCGCTTCCTCGCCAACGATCATAGATCGCGGCAGTATGACAGGTGTCGCAATCTGTTGAGGATTGCAGTGCCTGGTTGATTCCATTCGCCTGGGTACCAGGCAAATAAAAGCTGTCGATCGTTGATTCGAGAACTGCCTTAGGGACATTGACATAAGTTGCCAGGGTCAAAGGGTTTAGTCCTGGGCCGGTTAAGGTGGCATGACTGGTAACACTTCCGAGCGTTCCTGGTATTGCAGATGCCTGGTAGCTGATTGTAACGCTACCTCCCCCAGCGATATTTCCCGACCACTCAATCCTACTCTGAGCAGCATTGTACAGAGCCGTGCCGCCTGTAGCCGTGACCGATCCATTCACATAGGCAAGTTCTGGTTTGAGCTGATTCACTAAGCTGAATCCATTAGCGTCGCCTCCGTTGTTGAGCAATGTAACCGTGAATGTCACCGCCTCGCCCGGGTCTGCTGTAGGTGTGCTGCGTGTGAATGTCGATCTGCTTAGGTCCGCTCCCGGTCCAACGACAGATTCGAGCTTGCGCACGTTCCCGCCGTAGTAATCCGTCAGATACAACTCACCGTTCTCATCTTCCCCAAAAGAACTGATGTTGATCCCAATATGCTCCAGTTCCAAAACTGGCGCGGTAAACGTCGCCGGCGTGCCGGCATTCTTACTCAAGCTCCATATTCGACCGCTGACATAATCGGCATAATAATACCTGCCGTACAAGTCCGGAAATTTGGTTCCCCGGTACACAAATCCACCAGTGACCGAAAACCCCACACTATGAGAGTATTCAGCGATCGGCGGCGTCAACGTCGCCAGGAATATTGGATCGTTGCACGGAGGCTGTGTATTATATGTATGGAACCCTTCCATGCACCGCCACCCAAAGTTCTTCCCACTGGCGGTTCCTGCCGGCAAAAAATCGATCTCTTCATAAAGATTTTGACCTACATCACCAATATAAAGGTCCCCCGTCAACCGATCAAAGCTAAAACGCCAGGGATTGCGCAAACCCAACGCCCATATCTCATCCCGGCCCGGTTTTCCCACATAAGGATTGGTCGCCGGGATTCCATAAGGATCCCCGCTGTTAACGTCAATACGAAGCATTTTCCCTAACAAGGCCTCAATGTTCTGCGCATTATTCCACGGATCGCTACCACTTCCCCCATCCCCCATGCCAATGTACAAGTATCCATCCGCCCCGAAAAGGAGTTGCCCACCATTGTGGTTTTCTGCCGGCTGCTCAATGGCGAGGAGGACCTTTCGGCTGGCCGGGTCCGCCACATTGGGGTTGGAAGCGGAAGCGGTATATCGAGCGATCACCGTGTTCATTGGCGCGCTCTTGTCCGTATAGTTTACGTAAAAATATCGATTGGAACTGTAATTCGGGTGAAAGGCAACCCCCAAAAAACCGCACTCCCCACACGTAGAATTCGTAATAGCCGTGATATCAAGCATCGGAGTTGTCAAAAGCGAGCCATTTTGAACAACCCGCAATTTACCAGATTTTTCTACAACAAAAAGCCTCCCCGAACCATCCCCCGCATGAGTCACTTGTACTGGTCGGGTCAAACCGCTAACCAGTATCGTATCGATCAGAATCCGCTCGGCAGCCTGAGCCTGTGCCTTCACAGAATAACCCAAGACAATCGCCAATGACAGCAGTAATATCGTTATCTTTTTCATCACAGGCCTCTCAATCGGGAGTTTGATCGTGATGATGTAAATATACATTATTTATGTTTTTTGTTCAACTTAATCACTACTCTCTAGGCCTGCGGAATAACCCTGATACGCCTGACCAATTTTCGTCAACCGCCCCAGGTCTAGTTCAGCCAAATTGGATGAAGGGAAAAGTGGGTCAGACAGACTAAACCACGCCCATCGTTGCACCAACCGGTATTCGTCTGCCGCATAGCCCAAATCCAAATCGTTGGCCGAGTCAAGCCATTCGCAACTCTGAAGAAGATACTGGGCTATAAATTCTTGAGAATATCCATCTCGTTCAGAGAGCAAGATTCCAAATTCAGTGACAGCCAGAGGGTGATTCTGATAACCACGGTCTTTCATCCAAACGCGGAAGGCTTTGATCTGTTCACCGAACAATGCCAGGTTTCCATGGTCTTCGACCACCCGATGAACCCCGGTTGTTCCCAACATTCCTACTGGAATACCCGCCCCCCATTCGCCCTCGCCCTCGTTCAGAACGTAAGCATGGACCGTCCACCAATCCACGGGCAGCGGTTCTCCGTAAAATTCTTGATATGAATCTAACACAAGCTCAAGGTACTCCATTCGCAGCGCGGAAGGCTGGGTGACACCACCTACAGCAATAAGCGCTGTTGGATCATTCTCTTTGATTAATCCGGCCACCTCATGGTAAATTTCAGCATAACGCACCGCATCTACCCCATCTTGGGTAATATTATCAGGCTCATTCCCAATAACCCACACATGTCCTCGGTTTTGCCGGACAAGCCTCGCCAGTTCTTCCGCTCCTGGCCGATATCCATCAGGTGAAACGCGTACCATCTGCCACCGTTCCAACCCGCTGGTCCGATCTGTGGCAACAGTCCAATCTAGATACCATTCGGCCCCTAGACGATTTCCCCACAGTTCCACATCGGCTTTTGTTGAAACCCCAAATCCTTGTCGGGGTGTTCGGACAGCAGTGGGCGTGCAACCATTCAGGGCATAAGCCAGCAAGAAAAGACAAAAGCAAGTGAGGTGTACTTTCTTTTTTGACATCCAATCCACCAACGTGTATGATATGAACCAGAGGCATTCAGCCCAAGAACCAAGTTTCTCCCATTCTACCCCAGGAAACTCACATGAACCTCCTGCTGACCGGCTTTGAGCCCTTTAATGGCAGTCCCATCAACCCATCGGAACAAGTCGTGTCAGCATTATCCGGCCAAAACCTTTCTGGGTTTAACATTCGCGCTGTAACATTGCCCGTCGATCAGTATCGCGGCCCTGACGCGCTGTTAACTGCCGTCCAACGCCATCAACCCGCCGCGATCATTTGCCTGGGCGAAGCCGCCGGACGCCCTGTGGTCTCAATCGAACGAATAGCAGTTAATCTCCAGGATTTTCGTATTCCAGATAATAGTGGAAATTGGGTCGAAGACAAGCCCGTGGTCCTTGAGGGACCAGCCGCCTATTTTTCTACACTACCGGTTCGAGCCATTGTCTCCAAACTTCACGAAACTGGTATTCCAGCGGAAATTTCTCTTTCAGCAGGGACATATTTGTGCAATCTGGTTTTCTACACCCTTCTTCACCATTTGACGACACAGGCACTTGCAATACCAGCGGGGTTCATCCACTTGCCCACCCAGCCCCCCCCAAATACCCAAACACCAGCCCCAAGCCCCACCAAGGCCCATGCAAAAAAACAACCCGCCA